>NZ_LZFO01000005.1 GCF_001758365.1 Clostridium acetireducens DSM 10703 | reverse complement strand
AAGTTATCCACAGGTGCAATAGCACCTTAGCTTTGCTATTATCTTTTTCTGAACAAAATAGTTAATTATTAACAAAAAGTAATGATTTTTAAATATAATTGAGGAAGTTTAATTGTGCAATTTCCTCATCTATAATAATTAAAAGCAAAGTTATTATTATATTTTTTCATAATAACTCTGCTTTTAAATTATATTATTTAATTTTAAAGTTCTATAAGTTCATCATCTATATCATAATCTTCTACATATAAATCATAATCATTTTCATCATTATCTATATTATCTCTTCTTTCAATTAAATCATTTACTTCTTTTAAAAATATATCTACACCTGGATTTTGTTCCATTATATCTAAAATATCTATTAATTTTTTTAAATATTCTCTACAATTAGCCTGTGTTATATTATCTCCAAACTTTGAACACGATAATTTTACATATTGTTTTATAGTTTCTCTACTAGAAGGTATTTTCCAATTATAATAAAAAGTATGTATTTCCATTATTTTTTGTGTTAACTTCTCTATACTTTCCACATTTAATCCATCTATTTTTATTATAGTTTTTCTTAAATCTCTATATTTTTTACTGCTATCTTTATAACTACTTGAAAGTCTATTATATAAAGCGGCATATGTCTTTATTCCTTTTTCCTCATTTTCAAATAACTCATTTGTTCCTGCAAATATAAACATAACTTCTTTTAATTCTCCATCATTAACCATATCTACTAGCATTCTAATATTTTCATAAGCGCTTCTTCTAATATCACTTCTTTCATTTACTATTAATTCAATTTCATCCACTAAAATAACCAATCCCGAGTATCCTATTAATTTTACAATTTTAGTAAATCCTTTAAATATTGACATGACATTATCTTTATCTATATCTGATTTAACATTAAATTGTTTTTTTACTGAAGTAGGAATATTTTTTTCTCCTTTAATCCAAGCTGAAATAGAACGACATAAATCTGTATTATCTTTTGCTTTAGCTTTTATAAAACTTTTAAAAACACTTGCAAAAGAACTATTATAATTATTAATTTCTTCTATAACATTATTAATTATTTCTCCTGATTTTTTATTATCATGAATATTTTTTAAATTGTCTAACCATAATTGAAACATTTCATCAAAGCTTGTACCATCATTTTTTTTATTAAATATAGACAAGTTACTCATTACTTGATAATAAATTTGTTCTATTTTATTAAATTTTAAACTTTTATCTACTTGTATTCTAGCAACTACAAAGTTTCTACTTAAAGCTTTTTGTTTTATAACATTTAATAAAAACGATTTTCCAGAACCATAGGTACCAGTTATAAATTTTATTGTTCCATTTCCCTTTTCTACAAAATTCATACAGTTATTAAATTCTTCTATTTCTTTATCTCTTCCTACACACAATATATCTAAATTTGTATTAGGTACTACTCCAATTTTAAGTGAATATAATATTTTTTGTGCTTCATTTTTACTTATCATAATGATCACCTCATAAATTCTATATAAACTTTAAAATTTTCATTGTTATAAATATCTTTTATTTTTACAAAGTCCTTACTACTCCTTCCATCAGTTACTACAATATTTAAATATTTAAAATATTCTCCGAACAATTCTTCTAATTTTGAATATTCTATATTATATCCCGCTAATGATAAGTTCATATAGACATTTGCTAAATATTCTTTTATTTTTATAGCAGTTTTATCTGAATATAAAAACTTTAAATATTCATAATTAATCTTAAAAATTGCTATTAATCCTTTCTTAGTTAAATTAGGAGCTTTTGTATTTCTTTTATACTTTTTTATGATTTTATTTATATTTTTAAATTCATTTAAATTCTTATCTTTATTATTGTACTTTTGTACATTTATGTTTTTATTAAAAATTTCTTTATTTAATTTTGAAAAGCTTTTTTCTGAAATTTTAAGAATTGAAGCTAAATTTTTTATAGTAAATATTTTTTTCTTGCTATTTTCTAACTTTTTCTTTTTTAATGTGTCATTTTTATTAATTACATTATAGAATATGATATAAGATAATATTTTAGCATTTTTATCTGTTTTATATTTCTCATATTTTCCTTTATATTTTTGAAATTCTCTAATTACATTATTTTTTTCTTTTTCATCTAAATACTTAGATATTTTATCATTATTTAATAATTGTAAAATTCTATCATCGAAATCCATCTTTATTCCACCTTTTAATATAAAATTAAATATCACGAAGAAATTTCATTTTTTCTATATCTTTTTTAAGAAAATTTTTATTTATATAGTTATCTGAATTAAAGTCTAATATAAATTTAGAGATTTGTGCAATTCTTTTACAACCATTAGCTATAATATATAACTCACTTTTTGCTCTTGTCATTGCAACATAGAATAGTCTTTTTTCCATATTTATAACTTGTTCTATATCTTTATCAATTAAATCTTTATCTTTTCCTTCTAAATTTTCGTTAATTTCTTTAATCTCCAGATAATTTGGATAATATTTATAATTAAAATCTAATATAAATACTATATCAAACTCTAATCCTTTAACATCATAAGGGTTTGTATAAAATATTTGTTTATTTCCTATGTGTTCAAATCTTTTACTATAATTGTATATATCACTAAACCCTGTTAAGATTTTTTGTTCTAATAATATCCTTCTAATTGATTTTTTATATTTATATTTAGGTTTTAAATCTTCTCTATGTACTATAGCTATTGTTTTTTTAGTATCTTTTTCAAAAATTTCATTTATCATTTTTGAAACATAATTTATAGCTCCTTTTTCACTTTGAAATAAAGCAATAATAGGTTTTTTCCCTTGTTTTATAAAGTTTTTTTCTTTATATTTAGCTGTATCATTATCACTAAAATTTAATTCATTTGCTAACTTTATAATTTGAGCAGTAGAACGATAGTTTTTATTTAATATTTTATGCCTACCTTTTTCATGAATTTTAAATCCTATTCTTTCATAAGTTAATGGACTTTTTTTATATATTTTTTGTCTAGAATCTCCTGAAACCACAATACTTTTCTTGGTTAAAAGACATAATGCTTTTAATTGCATTGGATCTAGATCTTGGAGTTCATCTACAAATATATAATCAAATTTATTATCTTCTAATCTATTCATATAATAATTTTTTATTATCTCTAAAGCGTAGTCCTCCAAATCTAAATGATTATGAAATTTATCTTTTAATTGACTTTGATATTCTTCGAAAATTTTAAATACAGTATTTCTTTGGGCAACTGTAAGTCGTATACTTTGGCTTCTTCCAGATCTTTTAACAGATAAATAGTCATTTTTATTAACAATTCCATTTGCTTTCATCCAAAATATTTCATCTCTTATAAAAGAAGCATCATGCGTTTTATATAATCTTTCTTCTTTAAATAAATTTTTATATATTAAAGAAAAATCATCTTTATAATTAGCTAAAATAGCAGCTATTCTTCTAAAAGCAGTTTCTCTATGGTTTTCTATTTTATTTGCTGTAAGTTTTCCCAATTTCTTATCGATAACTTTAATACTCTTTAATATTTCACAAGCTATATCATGAAAAGTACATATTCTTATATCATGCTTTTTTTTATTATCATTAAATTCATTACACGTTTCTAATCTTTTTTTAGTATCTTCAATTAATATATTATTAAATGTTACATATAATATTTTTTTATTATTTTCATTTATAAGTGTTTTAATAAATTTATATAAAAGAGTAATACTTTTGCCCGTACCTGCACATCCTTCTATTAGCATCTGTTCATCCTCATATTCAACTACTTTTATTTGTTCAGGAGATAACTCTATTTCTTTGAAAAAATTATATTCATTAAAATTTCCCCAAACTTTAGATAGTTTAACAAAAAATTCTAGAGATTCGTTATCTATTGCCAATTCTAAAAACTCCCTTTCTACAAATGTGTGTATGAGGACACATACTACAATGTTTTCCTGGATTATTTATAGTATCTTTTAATAAATATTCTCTTAAAAATTCTTCAAAGATCTTTTCTTCATCTAAATTATTATTATTATATCTATTATTAATTTTATATTTTTCTCCTATTATATATTTGCTTCTTAAACTATATAGCTTGTCCACATTCTTAGGATAATAAATATTTTTAAACTTTCTATACTTTTGAAAGTTTTTTGTTGAATAATTTATTAGTATAATATTTTCTTTAATAACATCTGGCCACTGAGGAAACAATGGTAAAATGTATCTTTTTATATTCATATAATAATTATTAATATTATTTTTTAGTAAGGATATTAAAACAGATAGCACAACTCTATGATGAAAATCACTTTTATATATTGGATACCTTTCTAATATATTAGAATAAAAAAATTTTTCTTCACAAAAATCTAAATCTTTATAAGCTACTGATGGAATATTATAATATATTTTTTTATATTTTTTTATATTTTCTTCACATGAAATAGAATAATCTTTTATATGAAAATTTTCATCACATTTTTCTAGTAAATTCCAAATATTATCACTACTAATATCATTTTTATATAAATTTTCCATGTGTCTTAATATTACACTCTTATCATCATTCTCTCTTAAATCTCTTACCCAACTAAAAAGTATTTTTCCTTTAAAATTTATAAACATATTTCCTATTGTAAATTTTAAAAAATCATCTATATTTTCCTTAGTATCTTTATTCTCATATTCTAACTTAAATTTTTTATTTATGTAATTTTTCATATTATTATCAAGTTCAATACTATTAATTAATATATTATTTAATTTTCTTTTAGGTAAAATAAAGGAATCCTCTTTTTTACTATCAATATATTTCTTATATGATTTGTAGGATAAATCTGTAATATGTAAGCATCCTTTATGGATATTTTCCTTATAAATAAAACCTTCTAAATCATCCAAAACTATAGTTTTATTACTATTATTTTTTTTTATTGTTAATAATATATTAAATAATTGTTTTAATTCTTCTATATGTATTAATCTCTTATCAAAATCAAAAGTTAACATTTTCTTTATTTGAGTATAAACACACGAAAGATTATTATCTTCACTTAATTTATTTATATATAAATTATGAAAATATATTTCTTTTAAGATATTTTTATGTTTTTCATAATCTATAAATCCACTTTCATTTTCTAATAATTTCATTAATATAATTTTTAATTTTTTAGTTAATTTAATTACTTGATTTAAAGTCAATTTGTATTTATCACTATTTGCATAACTAAGTGCTCTAAATGGATTTATAAGTAATTTAGGTATATCATTAGAATATTTTTTAGTTTCAAATATATTATTAATTTCTTTTAAATCTTTTAAATTATATAGTCTTTCTAAAATTTCATCTATAGTATTAATGCCTCTAAAATAATCTTCATTCTCTTTAAAAAATTCTAATGTACTTTTTCCATTAAAAACATAGGGTTTTTCTATACATTGAATCCATCCTGAAGTTATTAATTCTATAAAAATATTATAATCCAAATTTATAGTTTCTAATTTTAGTCTACATTTGTATATATTTTTTATGAACCTTCCAATTTTTGTATTGTAACAATGATTACATTGTTCTTTTTTATATAATTGACAGCTTTTGATACTATCTTTCATAAAAGTTACTACATTTTTATTTTCTATATCTTTCACAAAATTACTTATTTCATAATAAGTTTTTGTACTTACATTTTCTTTTGTTTCACAAATATCTTTTCCTTCTATAAAAGCTATATATTTAGATTGTTTTATATATTGTCTAAAATCATTTTTACCATAGCACCATTTAAATACTTCTTGGTTGTAAACAGCCTCCCAATACTTGTTTATTTCCTTCAAACCATTAAAATATGGAACTCTAAATGTTATTTCAAATCCCATATTTTTAAGATTATAAAATAACATAAATCTTTTAATACTTAATTGACTTATATTATAAAAATATATCTTGTTAATTCTAATTATTTTATTTGAATTAATAGTTTTTTTATATCCTAATTTACTCTTTTTTTTTATACATTTATATATCTTTTTCAAATTTTTATTATTAAGGTAATTATTATAAGTATTTATAAATACTCTACTTTGATTATCATAATTTAAGTTTTTATTTATCTTTTCAATACCGCATTTAATTAAAAATATTATAGTATCAAACACATTATCTATATTTTTCAAAAAATAATTATTAATATATTCTATTTTAATTTTACTTATTTCATCTCTTAATTCAGATTTTAATTTAATTCTTTCTATTGGATTTTCTAAATCAAAATATAATTTCTTTTCAAACTTTTCTATATTTAATATTAATTTTTTTGATAGTTCTTTTGAAAAAAATTTTTCTTCATTAACCTCTATAATCAATGAAGCCAATGCATTATTACCTGTAACATGAATAGCATCTTCTTCTATAATTAAATTTTTAAAATATTGTAACGAATTATCATGGGTTTCTACTTTAAACATTTTCTATTCCCCCTGATATTAAGTTTTCCCAACTATTTATAGATATATTAGAAGAAATTTTTCTTTTATCTATATATAACTCTTTTTTACATCTTGTAACCGCTACATAAAAAAGTCTAGTTTCTTCTGCTATTATCTCAGATTTTTCTTCTTTATTGTATTCAATAAAATAATTATTATAAAATCTACTATCGCCAAATTTAATACTATATCCTATTTTATATTGATTATCTTGTTCATTTCTTAAAATAACTTTTACTTTCCTATCTATCAAAAATTTATTTGTAGTCTTGGGTAAAATAACATAATCAAATTGAAGCCCTTTAGAATTATGTACTGTCATACACTTTACATATTCTTTTTCAGTTTTCTTTGAAGGCTTTCTTGAATCTATACTTCTATCTGTAGATATTTTTACCCGTAAAAATTTTTCAATTGTCTCTATAGATACATAATCTGTATTAAATTTATCTTTTAATAAATGTATTAAATAGTCTAAGTTAATCTTATATTCTAGTGTCATTAATTTTATATTTTTAAGTTGTTTATTTGTTTTGATAGATTTATTCTTATAATAATTAATTTCTGGTTTAACTGATCTTATTATTTCATCTATTACTAATAAAGGATTTACCTCATGCACTTTTTTTCTATAATAGTTCCAATTATTTTTATCTAAAAATTTATTTAAGTATATTTTTAATTCATTGGTATTAATTTTTTCTAATACTTCTATTTTATCTATACTTTCTTCTATGTAAGGAGAATTTATTAATGCGTAATTTACTCTGTTATCATTTTCATAAATTAAAGATTGTATCATTAAATAAAAATCTCTTACTGCTTCGTGTCTATAAAAATCACCCTTTATTTCTATTTGACAAGGTATATTATTTCTATCACATAGACCTTTTATTTCTAATGCATCTTTATTATTTCTAACTAATACAGCAATAGTTTCACTTTTATCTTTCTTATTTAATAATTTATTTAAAAGTTTTACTTTGTTTTCATCCTCTTGTAAAGATATATATCTTATACTATTTATTTTATCTACTTTAATTTTAGAATATATATAATCTTGTTTAAGATAATTAAATTTTTCAACTCTATTATTTATATCTTTAAATAAATTATTTATGTCATTAAGTAAATTACAATCAGTTCTATAATTTTGTAACAATGTAAATTCTATTAATTGATTTTTATAAAAGTTCAAACTCTCTTTTAATTTTTTAAAAGCCGTCAATTCAGCTCCTCTAAATCTGTAAATACTTTGTTTTTCATCTCCTACTATAAATAATAATATTTTTTTTATATTATAAAAATTTACTATAAACTTTAATTGAGCATTATCCATATCTTGAAATTCATCTATCATAAGAAATGTGTAATTACTATTTATTCTTTTTATTAAATCTAAATTATTAATTTTCTTTATTAAATCATTTATTTCCAAATTATTATTTTTAATTTTACTTAATTTATTATCTGTATATTTCAGTACATATTTTATAAAAAAAGATATATTAAA
Source organism: Clostridium acetireducens DSM 10703 (assembly GCF_001758365.1). GTDB lineage: Bacteria > Bacillota > Clostridia > Clostridiales > Clostridiaceae > Clostridium_C > Clostridium_C acetireducens. Next base: position 88,561 of record NZ_LZFO01000005.1, on the reverse strand, counting down.
TTCATCATATCCAAAGTCTAATTTAATATCATTAGAATTTAAATCAATGGAATAATTATCTACTTTTTCCCATACTATTTTTAGTTTGTTTACTATATCATATATAGGAAAATATTTTAATTTACTATATATATCTTTATATTTTTTAGAAAACTTGTCTATAGCCTCTTCTAAAAATATATTTTTAAAATTCTCAAAAGTAGTAATTTTAATTTTTTCATTTATGCTTTTATCTACAGAAAACTCATCTATAATGTTTTTAGCAAATGAGTGTATAGTGCTTATTTGAGTTTCTGATATCTCTGATAACATATTTAAATATATTATATTTGATGTAAACCTATAATATTTTTCTATTAACTCTATTAATCTTTCTCTCATTTCAATACTAGCTTCATTAGTAAATGTTATCAATATAGTATTGTTAAATTTAAAATTTTCAACTGTTTTTCTCAAAAATAATAACCTATTTATCATTACTGTAGTTTTACCTGTTCCTGCACTTGCAGTAACAATTATATTTTTATTTATATCTGCGTTTATTATTTCGTATTGCTCACTATTAAATTTATTATTACGATTAACACATATGTCATTATAAAAATTTTGATTTAATATATTACCATCATAAGCAACTAATCCTTCCTTATAATTTAATTCACCTAAATTATCAAATCTATTAAAAAATCCTTCAGACTCTGAATAATCAAAAAAATCTTTCTGTTTAAATTCATTTAAATCTAATTCTTCTTTAAAATTATAATTTAAAAATAAATTTATTATTATTCCATTTTTTAATTTATTCTTTAAATTAGTTAGTTTTTCAACATCTAATTCTGAATAATAATATATAGCAGAATACTTTATTTCGAATTTATTCATACTTTATCACCTATTTTTGATACATGTCTTTTATAAATCAAGCTAATTAATTTTCTACATATTTACACATTCTATAAATTTTTTTAAATTCCTTTATTTTTTTATAATATTTACTATATTCCAACAATATTTTTACATTATCTATAATTAGACTACTCATCTACACTCATAGATCTTTCCCCTAAGAAAATAAAGTTTCCACTATTTAAATCAAACTTCCATGATTTTAAATAAAATCTAAAGGTATCAAATTTCTCCCCTCCATTGATACATGAACTAATACAAGTTCTATTTATTGTCATTATCTATATTCTGTTTAAGTTGATTCATTCTCTCATTTTTAGAAAAAACACAACCACAATAGTGTTGTCTGTATAAATTATATTCATTTGAAAGTTCTATAGAGCGTTTATATCCATTCTTCTTTTTAAAATCTGAATATAAATATTTTACTCCATATTCTTCAGCTAACTTTTCCCCTATTTCATTTAATTTTTTAGCATTTTTATAAGGACTTATGGATAAAGTAGTTGTGAAATAATCATAGTTTCCTTTACTTGCTATGATAGCTGCTTCTCTTAATCTTAATTCATAGCATTTAAAGCATCTAATTCCTCCTTCTTTTTCCATTTCTAATCCTTTAGCCATATCATAAAAGGTATCCGTATCATATTTTCCTTCAATAAACTTTACCTCATATTTTGTTTTGATAGAGGATATAAACTGTTTTTGTTCCTGAACTCTTTTTATATATTCTTCTTCAGGATATATATTAGGATTATAATAAAAAACTGTTATTTTAAAATAATTAGATAAGTATTCTAAAACATAACTGCTACATGGAGCACAACAGCTGTGTAATAATAATGTAGGTACTTCTTCATTCTTTACTATGTTTTCTATTAATTTGTCTAGTTGTTTTTGGTAATTTATATTCATGTTATTCAATCCTTTTTTTATAGTGTATTTTTAGATAATTATACCACAAAAAAGAACGTTGAATAAAACGCCCTTTTACGTGTAAAGCTTTAATTTTATAATTTACTTAATAAATACTTTAAAAAATATACACTTCATTTTTTCCAACAACTATAATTAATGCAGATTTTAAAATTGCATCACTTACACTTTGAGTTATCATTTTGCTATTCTTATATCTTTCTAGTTGTTCTAATCCTTCCTTTTTGATAAGTTCTAATTTCTTTTTTTCAGATTCTTTTATATATTTAAGTTCTATTAGCCATTCATATTTAGTATATTCCTTAAATTGTATTTTAGTTTTTAAATATATATCTGAATAACCGTTATTATTTTCTAATTCGCTATTTATTAAATAAGTATTATCTACTGCCAATAGCGTAAGTATTATCATCTTTACATATTTTTCATCAAACCTCATTAAGTCTCTATTAGATAAATCTTTAAGTATGTTTTTAAATTCTTCTATGAAATGTGTAATATCTCCACTAACTCTCATTTTTGATATACTATTAGCTATTTTACTATTATCTAATTTTATATTTTCATTTATTTTATTATAAAACTCTTCCCAGTATATATTCTTTATAACATAGTTCGGAATTCCTAATACAATATTATTTGCTTCTACTCCTTTTATTGTAAGCATTCCTAAATAAAATAAAAGAGACTTAAAGTTTTCTGTATCATTATACATAGAGTTTATATTAAACTTTTCTACTAACTTAGTACTTGTCTCACCCTTATTTATTATATCAGTTATTAAAGATTCATCATTAAAATTCATAGCCAATTTATTTATTCTTCCATAATCTGTCCTTACATTAAAATCTATCATTTCCTCTGGATATCTTTTGTATCTTAAATAATTCTTTAAAAAATACATTGTCATGTCTGGATTAAATACTGTTTCAGCATTTTTATTAAATTTATATCCATTATAATAAAACGCCATATCCTTTATTAATAAATCTTTTTCATTTTTATTTATATCTATTTGATCTATAATTATTTTTAATTCATCTTTCGTAAAGCCAAAAACTGAATTTAACTCTTCTTCAATAGTTAAGTTTTCAGTTATATTAAAACCACTAGTCATATCATCTAACATTATAGGGCTAACTCCTGTCATGAATATTCTTTTAAAATTATCATTTGTTCCATCTTTTATGGCTTTATAAAATGACTTCACAAAACCTTCTCCATGAAGTATAGCTTCATAAGTAAACTTTTTTCCACCTGTTATTAATTCATTAGCAAAATTGTCATATTCATCTATTAAAATAAATACATCATATCCAGAAACATTAGTAATCATTTTTACATAATTTACTATTATATCAGCACTATTATATTCATTTGAAATGTTATGTTCTAAAAGTAAATCTTTATAGTACAATAAAAATTCTTGTGCAGATATTTTTACTTTATCACTAAAATTCTTTCTAAGTTCTTCTTCTGTAACACCTGTTTGAAGTCCAGCAAAACTTATCTTCCATACCAAATATTTATTTCTTTCTTCTGTAGGATTTTTTCCTATGTATAATTTATTAAAAATACTCTTAAATTTATCTTTTTTCTTTATATCGTAATAATTTTCAAGCATTGATATAAATAAACTTTTTCCAAATCGTCTTGGTCTTATAAAAAATTGATATGGGGCAAAGTTTTCAAGAATTTCTATATATTTTGTTTTATCTACGTAAAGATAGTTATCTTCTATTATTCTTTGAAAATTTGATATACCATAAGGTATTTTTTTCATTAAGTGCACCTCCATGAGATTTTATAGGAAGGATATTAATACTTATTTTTATTATAACCTTAAATTCAACTTAGTACATATACTTATTTCTATAATTTATTTCAACAATAAAAGTAAATCAATTTTAATTTTTCTAATTTCTTATTTTCACTAACATATCCTGGGTAATATTTCTCCTTGAAGCATTGGTAAAATCTTTGTTCCTCCTAGAGAAGTTTTTAAATAAAGATTTGCACTTTTGTCTTCTATAACTTCTCCTATTATCTTTGAATTTTTGCCTAAAGGATTGTTTTTCATTGTTTTTAAAACATTAGCTGCATCTTTTTCATCTACTATGACTACTATTTTACCTTCGTTTGCTACATATAGAGGATCAAATCCTAATATGTGACAAAAGCTTTCTACCTCTTGGCTAACGGGTATTTCTTCTTCATAAATTAGCATGCTTTTTTTGCATGTATTTACTATTTCATTTAATGTTGTTGCAACTCCTCCTCTTGTGGCATCTCTCATTATTCTTACATTGTTGCTTACTGATAATATATCTTTGCAAAGTTTATTTAAAGGAGCACAGTCACTTTTTATATCACATTGAAAATTTAAATATTCTCTTTCATTTAATATGCAAATTCCATGTTCTCCTATATTTCCATTTACTATAATCTTATCTTTAGGCTTTATTTTGTTAAAACTTATATAGGCATTTTCTAGGATTCCTATACCAGTGGTGTTTATGTATAGCTTATCTCCTTTACCTCTGTTTACTACTTTAGTATCTCCTGCTATTATTTTAACACCAGATTCTGCTGCAGTTTTTGCCATGGATTTTGCTACTTTTTCTAAAACATTAATTTCAAGACCTTCCTCTATTATAAAAGCTGCAGTAATATATTTAGGTAATGCACCGCTAACAGCTAAATCATTTATAGTCCCACATACAGAAAGTTTTCCTATATCCCCTCCATTAAAAAATATTGGATCTACTACAAAGCTATCTGTAGTTATAGCAATAGATCTTGATATTTCATTTAAAATGTTAGAGTCCCCCATTTGATTTAAAACCTCATTTTTGAAGTATTTATAAAATATATCTTTTATTAATTTATGAGTTTCTTCTCCCCCATTTCCATGAGATAAAGTTATCATACTAATACTTCCTTCCCCAAGCAATTTAAATATTTTTATTAAAGTAAATGTTTATTTATCAAAACTATATTCTCCATACTTAAAATAAGAAAAACAACTTCCCTCTACAGATACCATGCAAGGTCCTATGGGATTTACAGGATTACATACTTTAGAAAACAATCTACATTCATAAGGCTTTTTTATTCCTTTAATTATTTTTTCGCAAATACATTCTTCATTAAATTCACTATCATTATAATAAAACTCTATATTAAACTTGTTTTCTGCATTAAATTCCTTATAATTTTCATTAAATTTTAAACCCGTATTTTCTACAAATCCAAATCCTCTCCAAAAGCTTTTATCTTTAGAAAACACTTCATTTACAACTAGTTTAGCTTTTTCATTTCCACAAGGTTTAACCAATCTTTTATAAATATTTTTTAAACTATACTGTGATTTTTCTAGCATTTCCATAAGCATATATATAGCACACAATACATCACAACTCTCGAATCCTGCTATAACCATAGGTATATTATATGTTTTGGATAGATTTTCAAAGGGTTTGCTACCAATTATAGAACTTACATTTCCTGGGCAAATAAATCCATCAATAGAAGTTTCTTTATCTAATATTATCTTTTCCATAATGCCTGGCATGGTTTTTAAGTTTTGTAAAAGTGTAAAATTCTTTAATTTTTTTCTCTTTGCTTCCTTAACCACTAAAGCAATTATAGGGGTTGTGGTTTCAAAACCTACTGCTAAAAATACAACTTCTTTATTAGGATTTTCTTCTGCTATTTTTACACAATCTAATGGACAATAAACTACTCTAATATCTGCTCCACTTGCCCTCTGCTCTCTAAGACTTTTGAAACTTCCAGGTAGTTTTACCATATCTCCAAAGGTCGTTATTATAACATTTTTCATTTTAGAAAGTTCTAAAACCTTGTCTATATATTCCCTAGGAGTTACGCATACTGGACAACCCGGTCCTGATATTAAATTTATATTTGATGGAATTAGTTTATCTATACCATTTTTATATATAGCCATAGTGTGACTTCCGCAGACTTCCATTATATTTATAGGTTTTGAACTCTTATTATGCATGTTTTTTATTATCTTTTTACACATGGAAACATCTCTAAATTCTTTTATATACTTCATAAATATCACATCTCTTCTGATATAATATTAAATAATTTTAATGTTTCTTCTGCTTTATATTTATCTACTTTTTCAATAGCACAACCTGCATGTAATAATACATAATCTCCTACTTTTAAGTTATCTATAAGAGAAGTATTTACCTTCTTCTTTATACCTGAAAACTCAATAAGTGCCTCATTTTCATAAACACTTAAAACTTTAACAGGAACCGCTATACACATAAATATCGCTCCTTAACTATTTAGTGATATGTTTAAAATTGAAATAAAGAGTATCTACAGATAATAAAAATTAAAAATCCTGTTTATTTGCTATGAAAAGCTGTCCAAAAGATATGCCACTATCATTACAAGGTATTTTTTTATGAGTTAAAACTTGAAAATCTTCCTTTTTTAATCCTTTATAAATTCCTTCTAAAATTATTTCATTTTGAAATACTCCTCCGCTTAATGTAACTTTATTTATTCCATAAATTTTTCTTAATTTAATTGCCATACTACAGGAAAAATTTATAATTGTATTGTGAAATTTTCTAGCAATATATCCCTTATCTTTTTTATATTTTAAATCCTCTAGTATTCCTTTTATAATTTCATCAGTATTTATAATAAAACCCTCTTCTTTTCTATAAAAACTATATTTATATACATGGTCTGTAAAAAAATTATAAGCCATATTTTCTAGTATTAAAGCTGCTTGCCCTTCATAAGACATAACTCCCTTAAATCCCAAAAGAGAAGATACAGCATCAAATAATCTTCCCATGCTAGAACACTTAGGTGAATTTATATTATTTTTCATCATAGCTATTAAAATATCACTATCTTTTCTATAAAAATCTTTTGGAATTTTATTATACAAATCATCTCCAAAAATTTTATACAAATAACTTAAAGCCATTCTATAAGGCTCTTTACATGAAAGATCTCCTCCAGGCATTTTTACATAGTTTATATGTGCCAATCTTTTAAAATCTTTATAATCACATATTAAAAACTCTCCACCCCATATATTTTTATCACTTCCAAAGCCCACCCCATCATAAGCTATTCCTATAACTTTATATTCTTCTTTGTTTTCTGCCATACAACTTGCTATGTGTGCATGATGATGATATATAGGCACATTTTTGCAATTATATTTATTTACATAATCTTTGCTCCAAAAGTTAGGATGCATATCATAAGCTATAATTTTAGGCTTTATATTATATTTCCTCTTTAAATACTCCAAATTCAAAGAAAAATTGTGTTGACTTTCTATATTCTCCATATCTCCAATATACTGACTTAAAACTCCAAGGCCTTTTTTACCTAGACAAAATGTATTTTTTAAATGAGAACCACAAGCTAAAATATCTCTTTCACCATAAAATTCAAAGGTAAGTGGAGCATAGGCTCTGCCATTTCTAAATACTCTTTCTTCTTTTGATATAATCTTCACTACGGAATCATCTATAGGAATTTTTATAGGCTTATCATGAATAAGATAATAATCTGCTACATTTTTTAATTTATCTAGTGCTTCATTATATTTATATATAGTAGGAAAACCACTTATATTTGCGCTAGTTACAACTAAACAATTAAATCCCTGGTTTAAAAGCAAATTGTAAATATCATTATAAGGAAGCATTACCCCTAATTGATTAATATCCGGTGCCAAAACCTCTGGAAGCAAATTATTTTTCTTTTTTAAAAGTACTATTGGATGATTGTTTCCAGTTAATATGTTTTCTTCTAATTTATTTACACTACAATATTTATTTACAATCTGAATATTTCTCATCATAACAGCAAAGGGCTTTTTAGGCCTTTTTTTCTTTTTTCTCAATAAATCTATAGTTTTTTCATTTTCTCCATTACATACTAAATGAAAGCCTCCAACACCCTTTACTGCAATTATTTTTCCTTGTTTTATAAGCTCTGCAACTTTTTTTATTTCATCACTACAATTTAATTTACTTCCTAAACTATTTAATATAGATAACTTACACTTTCTACAGCTATAAACTTTACTTCTGTTATCTAATATATATACTTCATATTCCTCTAAGTTATCCTTCACTTTATAATCTCCTTTATATCAAATCACAAAACAGTTTATTCATAGTATTTAACTCATAAATCACATACAGAAAATGTATAACATTTAGATTATATTTCTAATAATTTTTATTACTTTCTAAAATTACAGTTTCTCTTTGAATTTATGTTATCTATTAAATACTTAGAAAGTTTTTCTATGCCTTCCCCTGTTCTACAAGATACTTCAAATATATGTGCATCTTTATTAAGTGATATTACATCTTTATAAAACTCCTCTAGATTAAAATCAGTAAGATGTATCATATCTATTTTGTTTAATATAATCACAGAAGAACGTTGAAACATTAAAGGATATTTTAAAGGCTTGTCATTTCCTTCTGTAATACTCATAACCATTACTTTCATATCTTCACTTAAATCAAATTCAGCTGGACAAACTAAGTTACCTATGTTTTCTATAACTAAAAAATCTAAATTCTTCATGTTTATATGTTCTAAAGATTTTTCTATCATATTTGCATCTAAGTGACAAGCTCCTTGAGTGTTTAGCTGAACCACTTCCACATTATGCTTTTCTATTCTCTTTGCATCCTTTGCTGTATATAAATCCCCTTCAATAACTGCCATGTTAAAATCTTTTTGTATATTTGGAATAAGATTTTCCAGTACAGATGTTTTTCCAGCACCAGGAGTGCCTACTAAATTTATAGCAAACACTTTTTTATTATTTAATCTTTTTCTATTTTTCTCTGCTATTTTATCGTTGTTTTCCAATACACTTTTTTCTAATATAATTTTTTTCATTTATTAATCCCCCTCTATACTATGAACTATAAGACCATAAACCTCTTTTGATTTTTCTACTATAAGCTCGGCACCTTCACATAAAGTATCTTTGCTTAATGTATCAAAGGCAAATTTCAAGCATCCTTCTTCTGCACAAGAAAATTCCCCTACTTTTATAAATATTTTATTTACCTTTTTTATATGATTAACTTTGCAAGCTTCTTTAACTATTTCTATAGTGTCATATATAATAGATACCTCATGCATTATTTCCACCTAAATCATACATTGATAATATCCCCTTTATTTTATTTAAAACATCTATACATATATGCTTAAATTCGCATTGAAGTACAGATGATAAATTTAAGGAATAATCCACAGAAAAAATCTCTATTCCTATAAAATACCCTTTTACATGTTTTTTGTAGTTTAAAATCATCTTTATAATATTTGCATCATGTTGGGAACTTATATTTGAAGAAAACTTTTCTAAGTCCCTAATATTATATAAACTTACCTTTGCTGGCTCTTTACCAAAATAGGTACTGTCTACTATAATTACAAAATCATCATCCTCTATATTTTCTAGGCAGTACATAAAATCCGTTTCTCCTATAATAATTTCAATATTTTCTTTTAAAGCATATAAATCCTTTTCAATTTCTTCAACTACTTTAACTGCTATGCCATCGTCTTCCATTAATATGTTTCCTATAGCAATTATCTTTATCATATTACACAACCCTAATTTTTATAGGAGCATGTCTATCACTTACTATATGAGCAGCACAAGTTAAACAAGGATCATAGGATCTTATTATTCTTCCTATTTCCACTGGATTTTTAATATCCTCTATATGTGTTCCAATAAGAGCTTTTTCCGCTTCTCCTTTTAATCCCTTTTCATCTGCAGGAGATAAATTCCAAGCAGTAGGAGTTATTACTGTATAATTTTTTATAAGTTTATTTTCTATACTAATCCAATGAGCTAATCCCCCTCTTGAAGCATCTATAGCACCTACTCCAAGGGCTCTTTCTGGTACTTCATATTGTTTTTGATTGGCAGGTTGTAATTTTACACTTTCCAAAAGACATTGTACTATTTTACATATTTTTTCAGCTTCTAATACTCTAGCTATTATCCTATCCATAGTAGATGTTTTGTTTTCATAATTTCCACTTAAAATCATTCTAGCTAAAGGTCCTACCGACATTACCTTGCCTTCATATCTTGGTGCATAAACCCAAGAATAAGCATCCTTTTTATAAGGATTAGGTGTTGGTGGTTCATCCCCAGGTACTCTTATTTTTCCATCAGGTTCAAACCAAGCATAGGTAGTATCTTGTGTTATTTTATTCATATCTAAGTTATAAAATTTCCCATCTACTAAAATTCCTGGCTTGCAATAAGTTAATTCACTGCTTTTATAGGTATCATATAATCCATAAGACATAAAATTTTTATATCCTTTACCTATATTAAAATAATCATTATAAAATCCTGCTATGGTATATATATCTTCCATTAATTCCCCTTCTATAAAGTTCCTAATGGAATCCACTATTACCTTAACTGGTTGAAGACTTCCTATATTCATATTAGTAGTAATTCCCCCTACAAACACACCATGATTGTGAGGAGCTTTACCTGCAAGTATTGCCAATGCTTTATGTGCATCTCTACTATAAGTTGTAGATTTCATATAATTTTGGCTAATTCTATCATTTATTCTTTTAGGTAATCTAAAATCTGATGGAATATCTTTATGAATAGGATTTATATCAGGAAGTCTAACAAAGTCTGGCATAGTAAATAAATATACTTGTCTTAAATGATTTTGCAAAAATTCTAATCCATTTACTATATCTCTTACCATTTTGTCATTTTCATCTACAAATACATTAAGTGCATTTTCCAAAGCTAATGCAGAAGCTACAGAATGATGAGTAGAACAAATTCCACATATTCTTTCAGTAAGTCTCACAGCATCTAAAGGAGGTCTTCCTTGAAACATTTTTTCAAAACCTCTAAACTGCATTCCACTACATTTAGCATCTACAATTTCATTTTTCTCTAATTGCACTTCGATTTCCAAAAATCCACTTACTCTAGTAACTGGATCTATTACTATTTTTGTCATGATATACCTCCTAATATCTAACAAAAGGTTCCATATTATCAGGAAAACCTGGTGCTGCACAACCTATGCAAGTTGTATTGCTTCCTATAGGCCAATTATCTGATTCATTCCATCTAACTAGTGGACAATCTGTTCTAGTAACAGGTCCTCTGCATCCTAATTTAAACATACATTCTTTCTCTCCAAACTTTTTAGCAAACTGCCCTTTATCAAAATAACTTCTTCTTGGACAATGATTGTGTATAGTGTCTCCATAAAATAAAGTAGGTCTTCCATCACTATCTAATTCTGGCTTTCCAAAAGATATAATATGAGCTATTGTTCCTGCAAGCCATACAGGATTAGCAGGACACCCTGGCACTCTTATAACTTCCCTATTTAAAAAATCCTTAACACTAATTCCTGAAGATAAATTAGGCCTTGCTGCTGTAGGTCCTCCATAAGAGGCACAAGTTCCCACTGCTACAACATATTTTGCTTTACCACCTGCAAGAGTTGTTGCTTCCATGGCGGTTATAGGTTTTCCATTATAATTTGCTACCACATTATAAACACCATTGTCCTTAATAGGTATTGCCCCATCTACTAAAAGTATAAATTCAGTATCTAAAGTAGCTAAAAATTTATCCCAAGCAAATTGACCTTCAGCTGCCATTAAACTATTGCTAAACTGTAAATCCACCATTTTTTCTAAAAAATATATTATATCTGGATTTTCAGTATTTAAAAATGAAATTATCTCTCCTGCACAACCAGAGGTTTCTAACCAAATAGCATTTATCTTTTTTAACTTGTTATTCTTTATATCTAATATAGTTCTATTTACATTTTCCATAGGACAATTTGTTTTAATCACTTTAAAATTCCCACCTTAGGTAATTTCTCAAGTATTTTTAAATTTCCACCGTGACATTCATTGAATTCTTTTGTATAATCTTTGCCTGCTACTAATCCTGAGTGTGTACCTCCTCCCCAAGTAGGTTCTAAACTTACATCATAAACCACTCCATTTACTGCTATATAAGCTGGTTTTCCATTAGAACCATCATAATTTGACAGCTCTTCAAGAGTAAAAACTCTATCTTGCCTATTCATAGCTTTCATTTTTAAATTATGAAACTCATTTAAAGATTTTTTAAGCTGAGTTTCATAATAAAATCTATGATATGGACATCTACTGTAAAATACTATAGATTGCAATTTTCTTATTCTGCAGTTAATCTTATAAATTCTATTTTCCATAAAATCTCCTCCTAAATTTACTTATACTATTTATATTGTTTTAAGTAAATTTATATAACAAACAATAAAAAAAGACCTCTATAAATAAAGGTCTTTTTATTGCTATGAAGTTCCAATATCAATAAGTATATATTAAATTTTACATTCTAAAACTCCTTATAAAATATCTATATATTATTTTTATCTAACTGATTATCTTGATATCTTGAAAGAGTAAATATAGATACTATTGAACCTATTAATGCAAAAAACATGTCCCATTGAGTGTCCCATACATCCCCTTGAGTTCCTAAAAATGCTTCAGCAGCTGTACCTGTAAGTTTTGCTACTGCAAATTCAATTAACTCATAAGATGCACTAATAGCTAAACATATACAAATAACTATAAATCCTAACCACTTCTTTTTATTTACAATACTATTTTTTATTAAAATTTCCCTTGCCACCATTGCTGGTATAAAACCTTGAGCAAAGTGACCTAATCTATCATAATAATTTCTACTGAAATTGAAAGTATCTCTTATCCAATTAAATAAAGGCATTTCTGCATAGGTATAATGTCCGCCTACTATTAAAATAATAGCATGAACCCAAATTAAAATATAAACTAAATTAGTAAATTTAAATTTAGGGTAAATATATATCAATACAGCTCCACCTATTATTGCAGGAATAACTTCTAAAAACCAAGTAAATCTATTAAAAGGATTAATACCAGAGTATATTAAAATAATTGTTATGCTTATTATTAAAAATAAGTGTAACCTTTTATCAGTCATAATTTCCTCCCTTTACTATATTAACTAGTAAATACTACATTATATAAGTTAATTTATTATATCATTAATAATTAGCCAATACAAAGCTATTAAAAAAGTAATTAAAGCTAATACTATAATTAAGAATTGGTAACCTATGTTACATACTAAAAGGAAAAAGTTTATTACAATTAGACTAAGTATTACTAATTACAAAAATCAAAAATTGGAGGTAACAATTATGAAAAAAAATTTAATTAAAAACATAGAATTTGCAAAAATATTTAACTTAGAAAACTTAGTAGAATATCAAGATGGTCAAGTAATAAGTAGAACTCTTTCTCAAGGAAAAGGTTCTAGTGTAACTTTATTTTCTTTTGATAAGGGAGAAGAAATAAGTTCTCATTCTTCCCATGGAGATGCCATGGTTTATATAATGGATGGTGAAGCAGAAATAACTGTTGGAGATGAAAAATTCAATTTAAAGAAAGGCGAAACTATAGTAATGCCTTCTGGAATACCTCACGCTCTATATGCTACAGAAAAATTCAAAATGTTTCTTATAGTAATATTTCAACAATAAAAGCAAAAGTTAAAGTATTAAAATTAAGATAATTTGCAGATAGAAAATAATTAAAAATAAGCTGTATAAAAATAATAAGACAGCAAGTATAAAGAGAGTTTGTAAATAATTTGAATGAATTTTAGACACTCTTAGAAGAAAAAATAAAAAAACTCCGTAATTCATCACAGGACGTGATGAGCCAATTTCCGCCCCAAGGACGGGGCATAAATTGGGTAGGAGTTTTTTTATTTTTTATTCTTAGAGTGTCTTAATGAAATGACTTATTTACAAACTCTCTTTATACTTGCTGTCTTATTATTTTTATACAGCTTATTTTTAATTATTTTCTATCTGCAAATTATCTTAATTTTAATACTTTAACTTTTGCTTTTTAATTTTGAAAAATATGTACAAAGTTGCTAATGTAGTTAAAATATCTGCTGCAGCTTGAACATATATAACTCCAGTTAGTCCAAATAATTTGGGAAGAATAAATGCTAAAGGTATAAAAAATATTCCTTGTCTTCCTAAACTTAAAAAAAATCCTTCTCTTTCTTTTTGTATAGATAATAATAAAACAATTACTATGGATTGATAGCCATAAGTAAAAAATACAATGCTGTTAGCAAATAATGCTCTAATACCTATTTTTATTACTAATGTATCTTGTGTAAATAGTGAAACTAATTGTTTTGAAAATACCACTTGTACAATGGATATTAAAATACAAAATCCTACTGACCATATAAGTGATTTTTTAGTTGATTTCCTTACTCTAAATAAGTTTTTAGCTCCAAAATTAAATGCTACAAAATTTTGATAACCTCTTGAAAAACCAGTTACAACAAACATAGGTATTGAACATATTCTAGTTACTATACCTACTCCAGCTACTGCCTCATCTCCATAAGGTGCAGTAAATATATTCAAAAGACTTATGGACATGCATTGAAGTAAATTTATAGCAAATAAAGGTAGTCCTATTACCAATATTGGCTTAATTATTTCTTTAGAAACTCTAATATTTTTAATTGAAATTTTCAAGTAACTTTTTCCTGAAATGTAATAGGGAATTAATATAACAAGAGATACAATTTGTGAAATAACTGTTGCAATAGCAGCTCCTCTAATGCCTAATTTAAATGTGTATATAAATATTGGGTCTAATATAATGTTTAATATTGCCCCACCTATTTGAGAATACATACTTAAATTTACAGCTCCCTCTGCTCTTACAAGATTCATAAATGATATAGAAAGAGCTTGAAATATAAAGGATAGTACTAATATGGATGAATACTCTTTTGCTAAAGGCAAAAGAGTATCTGTAGCACCTATAAATCTTAAAATAGGATTTAAGAAAATTAGTATTATAATTTCTAATAGCAAACTTATAAATACACTATAAAATATAGTAGAGGCTAAAACTTTCTCTGACTTTCCCTTTTTATTAGCACCTAAAAGCTGAGAAATATATGCAGAACCTCCATTTCCAAAAAGAAGTCCTATGCCCAGAATTAATGTTATTAATGGATACACAATGGATGTAGCTCCCAATGCCTCTGTTCCAAGTCCACTTACAAATAAACTATCTGTAAAATTATAAATACTTATAATCAAAAGCCCTATAATAGTTGGAAGGCTTAAATTAATTAAAGCCTTAGAGATATTTCCCTCTTTCATTAAAACTAAATTTTTATTCATAAAAATCTCCTTTCTGTATTAATGTTAAAGTGTGTATAGATACTATACAGTTCTTTAAAAATAAAAAAGACAATTAGTCTTTTTTTTATATAAGTTCTTCTAATTTATAAAAAAAGTGTTTTAAAAATTCCACATTATGCTCTTCTTCATTTTTTAGTATGTCTAATATAATTTTATCAAAAGATTTATGATATTTTTTATGATTATAATTAGCTATTTCTCCCTTTTCTGTTAGCTTTATTAAAAGCTTTGAATTATTATCTTCATCCATCTCCTTTACAATAAATCCTTTTTTTTCAAGCCTTTTTATAGTTTGAGATACAGCTCCCCTTGTTATATCAAGTTTACGTGCTATAGCAGATATGTGTAAATCTTTATTTTCTTTTATAAATTCTATCATATGTATTTCTGAATGATATAGTGCTGTATCTGTTCCAAAATACTTTGCCTTTTTATCCCTTTCAACAAATTTATAAATAACACTTAGTAAAATTTCACTTATTTTTAATTTATCATCTATATTTTCCATACATATCAACCTATTCATTTAAGTATTTAAAAGCCCTTTGATAAGCTTCTTCATCTCCAATCATAACCAAAGTATCACCTACTATAAAATCTTGATAGGGTCCAGGAGATAGCACTATCTTATCATCTTTTTTAATGGCAATTATGGTAGCACTAGTATTTTGCCAAAAATTTGACTCGCCAATAGTTTTTCCTACTAAATGAGAATTTTTAGGTATTACAACTTCTATAGGTGCAAAAGGCGTTGATTTTCTAACATGTTCTGAGTAATCTATAAATTTATTTATGCAAGATTTAACTTCTTCATCCAACTTATTTTTTTCTTTTATAATATTCCAAATTCGTTTTTTTAATGATAACATAGAATCTATATTTTTAAATCTTTCTACAAATTTAAGTGCTTCATCTCGTGATTTTACAATTATTCCACTTCCTGCTTTAACAGTTACTATTTCCATATCTTCAAGAAACTTAACAGCTCTCCTTATAGTTTCTGGAGATACACCATATTGACCAGCTAAAGTAGACCTTCCATAAATTTTGCTACCTAATATAAATTCTCCATTAACAATTCTATTGGCTATATCTATAGCTATTTGTTGATATACTGGTTTTATAATACTTTCTCCCACTTCATATACCTCCAAGACAATTATTAAGTTAAATAACATTAGTACTATTAAAATTATAACATATATTTTATGTAAAAGTAATAAGTCTTAAACTTGGTACTTTTACTAATATACTTTGTTGAATAAAAAATACTTGATATAACTTGCATATAGAAAATAATTAAAAATAAGATATATAAAAATAATAAGCACAGTGCCATAAATAGAGTTTGTAAATAAATCATTTCATTAAGACACTCTAAGAATAAAAAATTAAAAAACTCCTACCCAATTTATGCCCCGTCCTTGGGGCGGAAATTGGCTCATCACGTCCTGTGATGAATTACGGAGTTTTTTTATTTTTTCTTCTAAGAGTGTCTAAAATTTATTCAAATTATTTACAAACTCTATTTATGGCACTGTGCTTATTATTTTTATATATCTTATTTTTAATTATTTTCTATATGCAAGTTATATCAAGTATTTTTTATTCAACAAACTATATTAGTATTTGCTTTATTGTTATACACAATTTTCTTTATATTTTCCTCTTGAATTATGAAATAAAACAGAATCTGAATCTCTTAATTTTGAATTATATTTATAGTTTTCTTTAATGAAAAGTATAGCTCCTATAGCAAACCAAGTTAATATAATACTCCATTCATATTTTAAAGAAAGTGCTGCTGGCATTCCGGGCATATATAAAATTAACATACCACCTGTAATTATCATTGCCATAACACCTACAAATTTTCCAAATTTAACTTTGTAAGGTCTTTTCATAAATGGCTCTTTTTTTCTTAGTGCTAAAAATGAAGCTGATACAATAAAGTATGAAATAACTATAGTAAAGCTACCGGAGTTACTAAGCCAAATAAGCATATTTTTTCCAAGTAAAGGTGCTAGTGTGGATAAAATTCCAATTAACAAAATTGCATTAGTAGGTGTTTTGTATTTTGGATGAAGCTTTGCCAAAAATGAAGGCAGCATATTTGATTCTGCCATAGAATAAATAGCTCTGCTTCCACCTACAAAAAATGAATTCCAACTAGTTAATATTCCTCCTATACCTGCTAAAATAATAATTTTCCCAGCTAATTTACTACTAAATAATTTACTCATAGCATCTGCAGTTACCATATCAGAAGTCATAATTTCATTAAAATTTAAAGCTGTTGAGGTGCTATAAATTATCATTATATACCATATTATTGCCATAATAACTGAAGCAATTAATAATTTACCTATTTTTTTTGAGGGAATATTTATCTCCTCAGCTACCTGTGGAATTACATCGAATCCAACATATAAAAATGGTGTAGCTACTGCCACAGATAAAATTCCTTGTTTACCATTCATTATTAAAGGTTTTAAATTAGAAGTTTCACCATTTAATATACTTCCTGTAAAAAGAGATATACCAGCTAATGCAATAATAATAGTTACAACTTTTTGCATAAATGCTAGTGGTTTTACGCCAATATAATTTACTATCATAACAATAATCGAACTAATACTTCCTACTATTACCCAAGTTAAATATACATCATAACCAGATACAGTATATAAATATCCTTTTAAATAGGAAGAAGAAAATAAATATTCAATAACTGTTGGAAAAGCTACTGCTTCAAAACATACTACTGAAATATATCCTAAAATAATAGCCCAAGTACAAATAAAAGATGCATTTCTACCTAAAGCTCTATAAGCAAAAACATGGTCGCCACCACACTTTGGCATTGCAGATGTAAGTTCAGCATAAGTTAAACTTACAAATAAAACCATAATACCTCCAATTAAAAATCCTATAATTGAGCCTAAACTTCCTGCTTTGTTTATCCATTCTCCAGTTAAAACTACCCATGCCCAACCTATCATTGCCCCAAATGCTAGTGCCATAATATCTTTATTTGAAAGTACTTTTTCAAATTTTGAATTTTTGCTGTTTTTATTCACAAACTATCTCCTCCAAATAATTTTAAATAACAATGCTTTTAGCAAGCTAACAACTTATACCTTATACTAAAGTTGTTTGTATTACAATTATTATACACTAAGATTTTGAAAAACGAAAGTTTGGTTTAGGGTTTTATTATTGAAAATAAGGGAATTTTTAAAAAAGAATACCTTTTCTTCACTATATTTATAAGTATACTTCGGATTTTCTCTTCTATTGTATTTTTAACCAGTTATTCAAAATAAATATATTCAATAAAAAATAATTAAAAATAATCTGTATAAAAATAATAAGACAGCAGCATAAAGAGATTTTGTAAATAAGTCATTTCATTAAGATAATCTAAGAATAAAAAATTAAAAAGCTCCTACCCAATTTATGCACCGTCCTTGGTACGGAAATTGGCTCATCATGTCCTGTGATGAATTGCGGAGTTTTTTATTTTTTCTTCTAAGATTGTCTAAAATTCATTCAAATTATTT
Organism: Clostridium acetireducens DSM 10703; assembly: GCF_001758365.1. GTDB lineage: Bacteria > Bacillota > Clostridia > Clostridiales > Clostridiaceae > Clostridium_C > Clostridium_C acetireducens. The sequence continues at coordinate 69,801 of NZ_LZFO01000005.1, read as the reverse complement.
ACAAAATCTCTTTATGCTGCTGTATTATTATTTTTATACAGATTATTTTTAATTATTTTTTATCTGCAAATTATCTCAATTATTTTTTATTTAACAAGCTAATATTAATTAGTTCTTTATATTCCTTTAGCCCTTTTATAGGATTTAATTCATGGTCTTTTTCAGCATATTTTGCAAAACCCTTATATAAATTAATAGCAGATTTTAAATCTTTTACTGCTTCATTTAACTTATTTATATGCACATAAAAACAAGCTCTATTGTAATATAAAAATCCCATATCTGAATTATTTTTTATGCCTTCAGTAATTATATTAATAGCTTCTTTATAAAAACCTCTATTTTTATATATAATGGCTAAATTCAAATAGCTATAAGAGTAATGCTTATTTTTTTGTATAGATAACTTATAACAAGCTATAGATTCTTTTACTTTTCCTAACTTTCCTAAAACTACACCTTTATTAAATATAGCTATATAGTTATCTGGATCTATTTTTAAGCTTTCTTCTAACATATTAATTGCTTTTTCATATTGTTCTATTTCTTCATAAATAGCACTTAAATTTACATAGCTCCAAAAATCTCTACTATTTAAACTTATAACTTTTTTATAATTTTCTATAGCCTTTTTTTTATCTCCTTTTAAATCATATATGTTAGCTAAAAAGAAATAAGCTTTAGTGTAATTTGGATTAATATATATAGCTTTTTTATAGTATTCTATAGCTTTATGGTAGTCCCTTTTATTATCATATATAATTGCCAATCCATAATAAGCTCTTTCTTCTCCCGGGTCAATTTTTAATATGTGTTCATAGGTTTTTTTAGCTGAAGAAATTTCTCCTAATTCATCGTAAATATATGCTATATCAATTAATAAATCTAAGTCTTTAGTTTTATTATAAGCCTTTTTATAGAAGTTTAATGCTTCATGTAAAAGTCCCTGCTTATAAAGTTTTTTAGCAATATTTTTGTAGTTTTGCAGATTACGTTCTTTACAAAGCATATTATTTCTCCTTTTGTATATAATTTCATATATAACTTATAAATTACCTTTTAATCCTATGTCTTCTGATACATTTTGCATAGCTTTTATGGTTTCTTCAATTACTTTAGTTAAATCCATGCCTAACATACTGGCACCTTCTTCAATAACTTCTCTATTTACTCCTGCTGCAAAACTTTTTTGATTCCATTTCTTTTTTACTGATTTTACTTTCATATCTAATATACTTTTACTTGGTCTTACAAGTGCAGTAGCTGTAATTAATCCTGTTAATTCATCTGTTGCATATAAAACTTTTTCCATTTTTTCTATAGGTTCAACATCTATGCAAAGTTTCCAACCATGGCTTTGAATTGCTCTAATATAGTCTTCTGGCCAATTTCTTTCTTCTAATATTTCCCTTGTTTTTTTGCAATGTTCTTCTGGATACATTTCATAATCAAGGTCATGTACTAACCCTATAATTCCCCATTTTTCTTTGTCTTCTTCTTCAAACAACTCCGCAAAATGTAACATAACAGCTTCTACAGACAGAGCGTGTTTTATTAGACTTTCATCTTTATTATACTCTTTTAGTAGCTCATATGCTTGCTCTCTATTAGGTATAAGTTTTTCCATTAAAACCCCTTCTTTCATTATTCACATTATTCGTGAAATTTATTCTTTGGTTTACATTTTAATTGCTATAATGTAAGTTGTCAATTATATTAATGTAATTTTTCTAAAAAGGCAAAGGTTTTTTGCATGAAATTATATATTAAATCTTTTCAACAGGTATTTGAATTTCCGTAATATATTCATCAGGATTTTGTGTTGACCATTCTCCTTCTAAATATAATTCTCTATTTTGACCTACTATTTTATATCCATTTTCTTCAATCCAATTAATTAGAACATTATATGCCATACATATATCTTCATAACATCCTTTGTGTACTGTACAAGCTGCATTTTCTACTGCTGGAATTTGTTTAATTTTTATTCTATCTGTTTCTGGTACATCATTTGCTATGCAAGATGCAACTTCAATATCTACATCACTTTCCTTATATCCTTGGTCATAATATATTGCCATGCAAGGTCCAACTAATTTTACTTTGTGCATTCCTAAATGTCTCATAAGCTCTTCCCATAAATAACCTTGTTTACTGTAATCCGGTATAATATCTCTTATAGCCGCTAACTTTCTAGCTTCAAGCTGTTTTAAAACCACATCATATTTTAACATAAACGAATCTTCCTCCTTAATTCTATTTATAAGTGAATCTATTCTTACAAGCCTTCTTTGTTCAGATTTTATAATATTATTAATCTCTTTCTTTTTTTCATCTAACATTGAAAGTATAATATCTCTAGATGCTTGGCTATCGATTATATCAGCAATTTGATTTAATGAAAATCCTAAATCTTTTAATGCTAGTATTCTATTTAATCTTGGAAGTTGTTTTGCTGAATAATATCTATACCCTGTTTGAAAATCAACTTTCATAGGTTTTAAAAGTTCTAATTCATCATAATACCTAAGAGTTTTTATAGATATTTTATTAAGTTTTGCAAACTCGCCTATTTTAAACATGTTTTATCTCTCCTATGCGCGCATATTTTGCTTACAGTTATATATTAAACCCTTCCCCCATAGGAGAGTCAACAAGTAATTTGATTAAATTTAACAGTTAAGATTATATTTTCTAATATGTATAAAAAAAGAGCACTTTAAAAAGCACTCTTAAAATAATTTGTTGCCATATTTTTAAATTAAATATCTAAATACTTTAAATTTTATATTATAGTATTATTTGAATTAATGTACTAAATCCTTTGGATAACCTTTATGCTCCATGAGTCCATATTCCAACATTAATTCCTGTGCTAAATACTTAAATCCTCTACAATGTAAATCACCTACACCTTGACTAATTAATTCATAGGTTTCAGACGTATAAAAATATCTCATACTTTCATTTAAATCTTTACCTGTTTCTTTTGAAAATTCAAGTATTATATCTTTATATAAAGATTGTAATAAGATTTTATTTGCTTGCATATTTACACTTCCTTACTTGACTCATACTTTAAATAGATATCATTACAATACACCTCTTTCTTTCATTACATCTATTAAATCTTCTACTATGTAATGTTTGCTTTGAGAATGTAGTGGTTCATAACAAGGTATAATATAACTTTGTAAAATATCTGTATCTATATTAATTAATTTATATACTTCTTTTGCACTCATTTCTAATTTTTCAGCCAAGCTTTCAATACAAAAAATAGTAAATTCTAATATCTTTTCATCCATTAAAAATACCCCCTAAGTTACCTTTATTAATATTATATCTTATTATATAAATATATTGTATACTTCTACGTTTTTAGTATGTTATTGTATTAATAAATAGGTAACTTATTCATAATTTCATATTAAATATACTTACTTGCTTCTCTAACACTAAGTGCTGGCAATTTATTATCCTCTAAAAACTTTTTTACCCATTCCTTATTAGTTTTTGAATATTCCCTTAATGACCATCCTATTGCTTTATTTACAAAAAACTCATCTGTATTACAGTTAGCTAGTATTGCCTTAGTTAAAATATCAGTATCTGTCTTCTCTTTATATTTTAATTGAAAATCTATGGCTACTCTTTTTAGCCAAATATTATCTGAGTAAATCCACTTTAAAATAGTAGACTCCTTTAACTCAGGATATTTAAGACACATATTTCCCACAATAGCATCAATACAATCTACGCTATCCCACCAAGAATTTGTTAAAATTAATTTTTCAATATTGCTGATATCTTCTAGTGTAAGTTTTTCTTTTAATAATGATACATAATCTAAAGCCAAATAGTGAAATTCTCTTTCTGGCATGTTATAACACTTAGATACAAGAGACCAATCAATCTTAATATCTTTTTTACGTTGTTTCATAAAACTTTTGCTTAACTTCATTCTCTCAGGCTTAGCTATGCCCAGAAATGGAAATTTATTCTTCATATATCTAGCCATTTTTATAGATTTTTCTTCATCTCTTGAATCATAGAAAACTTGAAAAATATCCATTTTATAAGCCCTCCCTTATCTATATATTATACATACTTTTCTATGGATTCATCAAATATAATACATTCTAGCCCCTACTATTTAAGCAATAAATTTTCACATAAAAAATCCCTAAGAGATTAATCTCCTAAGGCTTTTATTTTACATTTCAGTTTCAATCATTGTTCTAGGATATAATGTTGTGCCCCATATTGAGAAAGTTGTTTCCTTTGCAAGATGTATATTCTTCTTTCATTAGAATATTTAATAAAAGAATGTAAGAAAAGCTAAATAAAAGCAATAGATTATTCAATTAGCTTTGAGAATAGTCTATTGCTTTTGTTATGTAATTAATGTTATTTGTTCAACGGCTTTATATGGTAACTGTGTATTTTTAGAACATATATTTAAATACATATCATGTTATTGTTCAACGGGAACATCCCCTCAATGTTATTTATTTTCTCCCTGTATTTCAATACATCTCATGTTATTGTTCAACAAATAAAAAATGTGAAGAATGGATAGCAGAAATGACATTTCAATACATCTCATGTTATTGTTCAACTGAACAGTCGCAACCTGTAGCATTAAATGTGATCTAATTTCAATACATCTCATGTTATTGTTCAACATAGGAGAAACTAGAGAAGTTACAGTACCTATAAATTTCAATACATCTCATGTTATTGTTCAACCCACCTTCAAGCAGTAAAAACTTACCTACGTTTTTATTTCAATACATCTCATGTTATTGTTCAACGATTGTGAAAATTATATATTTGACGAAGTTTACATATTTCAATACATCTCATGTTATTGTTCAACGCTTCAAATTTAAATTCTTTGGATTTTAAAAACTCTATTTCAATACATCTCATGTTATTGTTCAACCATAGTAAAATAGCCATTACTTAATTTCATTATACCTCTAAAACCATTGAAATGAAAGGATTCCTTTGACTTTTTCCCAACCGTTTTCGCTTTTTCAGTTTTTCCTTATGTAACACCCTCTAAGCCATTGATTTTGCAAACTTTATAGGGGTTTTTACTTAAAAATCGGTTGGTAAAATTAATTTCAAATTGTTCCATTAAATGCTTCAACTTTAAATATTTACTTATAATTTTACTTGCTGTTGTGGCTTATTTGCTTATTTTTATAGTATATGTGTTCATTATATTATGTTATTATTCAAACATGCCCAGCATAAATCATCTGCATAAACATTCCCCTGCTATCTTTCATGGGATTTTCTGGTATAGTTTTAAATCCGTTTTTATATCCAAGCATTCCTGTAACAGCAAGACATAGAGCATCTATAACATCATCTTTAATTACTTTCAATTTAGTATATGAATATATTAATTCTCTAATCTCTACTGTCTTTTCATAGTAATTACTTAATATCTCCAGTCTTTTTTTCATTCCTTCTTCAATTTTCTTGTTTTCAAAAATAGGACTTGCAATTGAATCATGAAAATTGAGCATAGCAAAACAAACTTCTGGATGACTCTCTATAAGTCTATTTTTATATTGAGGTGTGTTATTTAAAAATTGATCTATATCTCTTATTTTGCTACAAATAGAGAAGGATTGTTTACTTACCCTAATTAGTAGTTCTGTTAAGTTATATGAACATTGATTTCCCTCAACCTATTGAAATATAATATATTTACGACAAAAACATTACCTCCCAGAAAGGAGAGAGGAATCAATGAACAAAGGAACCTTTATTCATCATAATTATTCAAATTATATTAACTATCGTTGTAACGATAAAAAATGTAATCATAGCTTTTTTGTGGCGAAGCCTACGGTTATAAGCCCTTCAAGCAATACCACTATAAAAGGTAAACTTGATTTTAAGGGTATGCGCTTCCCACTCCATATTATTTTAATGGCTTTAGACCTTTACTTTCTTAATGAAAGTTCTACAAGACGTATATCTGAATATTTGTTTAGAACCTTTAATGTAAAAGTATCTCATGTGACTATTTCAAACTGGACTAAAAAGTTTGCTGCATACTTCAAATTAAAATCTGATAACTTACTAAAAGATGTGGATTTATCAGATTCTGATGAATGGCATGCAGATGAAACTGTTGTATTTATAAATGGTAAACGTCATTATTTATGGCTTGTTATTGACTCTGAAAGTCGCCTAATTATTTCTTATCATCTATCTCCATATAGAGATGCAAAACAAACTTTTAATCTGTTTCATGATGCTAAGAAGCTAGGATCTCCTAGAGCCATAGTTACTGATAGACTTCCATCATACAATGTTCCAATAAAGTCGATATTTCAAAATACTATTCACATAAAGGTACAATCTTTTAAAGATGATATTTCAAACAATATTATTGAGTCATTTAATAAAACATTTAAGTCTTGGTATAAAGGTTTAAAAGGCTTTAACTCTTTTGATAGTGCTAATAAATTAATATCAGTATTTATATTTCACTATAACTTTGTGTGCAATCATTCCTCACTACGTGATTTAACACCAGCTAAAGTGGTTGGAATTAGTTATCTAGTTAAAGCTAAAAATAATTGGTTGTTGGCTGCCTAACAGCTAGCGCTATCGCTTTATATAAGTCTATTTATTTTTAAAAGTATAATAGATAGGCTTTTTTGTTATGCCACAAAATATTAATTTTATAATTTTTATTATTTAAAATAAATCACATAGTAATTTTGCTATTTATAAAGCTATGTTTTCATAATTACTTAATACAACCGTTAATTTTCTCCAACATAAATACTATATTTGACATTAGTTACTTAAATCCTCTTATTTATTAAAAATCGGTTATGAAAATTAATTTCAAAGTGTTCCATTAAATGCTATAATAATTATTGTAACTTTCATTTAAAGGGGTTTTTATCTTATGAAAAAAATTTTTATAGACACAGAAACTACAGGTTTAAATCCTGGTAATATAATTCAACTTACTTATTGTATATGTGATATAAACAAAGAAGGTAAAGAAAAAGTATCTCTTGCTAAGAACTTCTTTTTTAATGTGGACTATATAAATCCAGCAGCTGAAGCTGTACATGGCTTTAGTAAAGAAAAACTTAAATTCTTATCTCAAGGAATGAAGTTTAAAGATGTAGCTCAAGAAGTATGCAATGATTTTAAGAATGGAATATTTATAGCTCATAATGTAAACTTTGATAAAAAATTCGTTGTTTCTGAATTTAGTAATTTTCCTGATTTAGATTGGATGCCTAAAGAATTTTTTTGCACAATGGAATACTTTAAACCTATTTTGCAATTAAAAAATGCTAAAGGCAGATTAAAAAAGCCTAGATTGGAAGAAACTGTGGAGTTTTTAAATATAAATAAGTCTACTATATTGCAAGGTGCTAAAAGACTTTTTAATTGTAGCTATGTTGATTTTCATGATGCTAGATATGATGTTGCTGCTTTGGTATCTTGCTATTATCGTGCTAAAAAAATGGGGTATATATAGGTTTCTTTGCATTTTTAAATAATTCTTTTAAATCACCAATAGCTCATAAAAAGTAATAGAAGAGAATTCTAATAAGAATTTATATACTTATTAGAATTCTCTTCTATTTTACTAATCTAATTATACATATTTATCTGATTATTCTACTTCTTCTAATATAGCATTTATTTTGGAATTATATTTGCTTAAATTATTGTATAATACACCCTATATGTATTAGTAAAATTTATATTATTTCTAATAGAATTATAGCTATTTTTAACACCATTATGCTATTTATCTTTCTTAGTGCTTGTACTATTTTAATAAGTTTTTAAATTCATCACTACTCCTTATTTCATTTGCTAAAGAATCTATTGTATGGTTTAATAACTTAGTTGAATCTGCTTCTATAGCAACTTCTCCAAATGCCTTTATTAAATCTGAATAGAAATCTTCATCTCCTGTAATACGATACCAAAAATCTTGTCCAACTATTACAGGATATTCTTCATTAACTCTTTTATAATTTGCACTAAGCTCTTTTTCAGTTCCATACATCACTCCTAATACTAAATCATCAAATTGTATGCTTAGTCCATTAGTTCTAGCAAGTTTTCTAACTGACGTAAAGTGGTTTTTTATAGTTTCAACATCATCTTTATTTATTGTATTAGGACCAGCTTTTATTTGACAATATTTCCTTCTATTATCTAATGCATCTATAAATTCTATATCAATTCCTGAAGTAGTTGATGCAAACCCACTCAACACCTTAATACAAAATGTTTGTAGTCTATTTCCAAACAAAGTATTTATAGAAGTCCCTAAAACTCTTGGATATATAAGAGCCTTAGCTATACTTTCCGGATTATTATTACCTGTAAGATAATTTGCAAGATATGTTATTAAAAAAGGATTTATATTAAACTCTTTTAATTTAAATAATTTTTTAGTATTTCTAATGTGACTTTCTACAATTATATCCTTAAAAAACTCTTTAGCCTTCTGTAATATATCTTGCTTTTCATTCTCTGTCATAAAAAACCCCCCTATTTCTTTTTGGAATAACATACTATGTTATGTTTTAAAAACAATACCAAGAACATCTTTTTAAATCATATTTAATGAATTTATAATTGATAACCCTACAGCCTTAGCTAAGCCAACTGGAACTGCATTTCCTATTTGTTTATATACCTGACTCATTGAACCGCTAAAATTCCATTCATCAGGAAAACTTTGAATTCTAGCATACTCTCTTGTAGTAAATGGTCTAGTTTCATCTGGATGACATCTTTCTGTTTGCTTTTGAGCTGGGGAACAGGTTAATGTAAGACAAGGTTCATCCCATCCAATTCTTCTTGCCATTCCAGTTCTTCCACCACCTGAAAAATAACTTTTTCCCATATACTCTCTCGCTATATCATCAGGCAAATCCCTCCAATAGCCTCCTGGTGGAATAAGCTCAAGAACCTTCTTTTTTTTCTCTGGATACTTAGTTCCTTCTGATTCTGGTACATCTTTTAATGCATCCCTTAAAGTAGGAATATAATCAAAAGCTTTAGGATATTTATATTGAATTTTATTTCCCAAATCTGCTCTTATACCTATAATAACAATTCTTTGTCTTTTTTGAGCTACACCATAATTAACTGCATTCAATACTTCATATTGAACTTTATAACCTATTTGTTCAAAAACCTTTATCATGGTTCTAAGGGTTTTTCCTCCCTCATGACTTACTAAACCCTTAACATTTTCGGCTAAAAACATTTTGGGTTTTAACTGTCTTAATGCCTCTGCATAGTAATAAAAAAGAGTACCTCTAACATCATCTAACCCAAGCTTTTTTCCTGCATAACTAAATGCTTGACATGGATACCCTCCTGACAATAAATCAATTTCTACATTTCCTATATATTCCCTTATTCCTTTTTCAACTACATTAACAATATTTTCGTTGATAATGTTCCATTTAGGTCTATTAGTTTTTAGTGTTTCACAACAATATTTGTCAATTTCAACAAGACCTACAGTATTAAATCCTGACTTTTCCAAACCCAAAGCTAAACCACCTGCACCAGCAAAAAGTTCAACTACATTATATTGCTTATTAGGTTTTATATTTGAGTATTGAACATCTAAATACTTTTCTTCTTCTTTTTTAGATAAAAAGCTTACTTGTTCAAGATTTTTACTTTTAATATCTTTAACTTTCTTTTTTGTTATTTCATTAAAATCTATTTTTAATGTATCACATAGTAGCTTAACATTACTTTTAATAGGATCAAATTTATCGGATAAAATAACAGACAATTGATTTTTAGTTATTCCCATCAACTTAGCAAGTTCAGTTTGAGAATTTATGTTTTTTTCTTTCATTATACTGCGAACTTTTTCCTTATTTATAACTAAATTATTCACAATAATCCCTCCATTATGTTGTGAAAATATATTAACATATAAAAGGGGGTTAAGTAAATAACAATTTAGTAGAAATTAATCACTTATTAATATACTACATTAAATATAGTTATTGAAAAACCCTATATCCTTATCTTCTAAACCTCCAACTAACATAGTTCTATCTAATAAAACATTAAACTCTTCACAACTTGTTTCAGGTAACAATACACAATTATGACAAGCTGCTAAATTTAAACTCTCTCTTCCTTGTCCACTACTATTTATACATACTGGATCTGATGAACACCATTTTATTCTGTTTATAGCATTTATAATTATCCTAGGTAAAAATGCAGGATTTCCCTGTTTTACTAATCCACCTAAGCTGCCTTCAGAATCTCCTGAGGCTGTATATATTAAAATACCGCTCATTTCCATTTCTTCTTCTGATGAATTACAGTAAATCCTCTCTCTTAATGAAGCGGAAGAATAACCACATTCAAAACTAAGTTCTCTTATTAATGCATGTGCAAATGTATGCAACAAAATAAACTTAGGAGTTATTTCTCTTTTTAATTCATCATTCTTATCTTTATTATATCTTTGACTTAATTTCTCTGCTTTATTCTTAATTTTGGTATCTTGTTGCCACTTATCTATGAGTTTTGGATTTAATTCTATAAATATTCCTTCTCCTCTGACTTCATAAGCAGGGTACCATTTATCTTCGTATCCTTTTATATTAACTACCTTAGATTTATCTGAACTTTTATCAGTTCCCATAATATAAGGTAATGGTGGATTTATTCTCGTATATCCTACTAATGCTCTTACTTCTTTTAATTTTTTTACTAAAGTAACTTTTGATATTTCTTCCATTCCATACTCTGCAGAATTTTTAGGAATAATTTTAAATTCCCTTGAATTAAAAGAACTCTCTGCTATTTTCCCTAGTAAGGCATCATACTCTTCTGCTCTATAAAAATTTCTGTTATAATTTTCATCTATACTCTCATTATTACCATCTATTTTTCTTTTCATGATTTTTCTAATTGCATATATATTATCTTCTTCTCCTATTTTTTTTGCTATTTCTTCTATATAATATTCAAAATCTTCTTTTAAAAATCTATCTAATGTTCCTCTTTTCTCATTTTTAATTTTATCATTTAAAAAATATTCAAACTCACGACTATTTTCAATCTTAGTATTTAAATCTTCTGAATATGGAGGAATAAGAATTGAACTTTCAATCTTAGGGAAATATATACTAGAAGCATTTCTTAAAATAGCTCTAGGAAACTCTGAACATTCTTTCTCTTTCTTTCCCTTCCATGGCATATTTCCTGTACATTTAAATTTTCTTCTCAGCTCTTCATCTATGCTTTTATATTTAATGCCTTCAATTATATCCTTAAATGTATTTTTATTAAATGCATTTTTAAGTGAATTTGATGCTTTACATGTTGTACATTCTACTCTAAATCCTTCTAATCCTAAAGTTCCAGAGTTAGAAACAATCTTAAGTTTAGGATTATTACAAACTTTACCCTTATGTAAATGTACCCACTCTATCCAAGGAAAATCGTCAATATGACCATTCTCACATGCTATAAGGACAGAAACAGGTATTATAGATATTTTACAACTCATGCATATTGGCTTTAACATAAATTTATTATTTTTTTGTTCGTATTCCTTTTCCCATTTTGATATATGTTGAAATTTCTTACAGTTAGGACAAAAATACCAACCTGGAAATCTTACAAAAGGAACCCCTTTCTCACACTCCATATCTTTATGAATTCTAAATTCACTTACATGGAGTTTTTTCTCTAGTCTTTCATCATGTATTACATCATAATTTTCATCCCAATATTTTGGTGCAGCTGTCATTAGTGTTTGATCTCTGAAATCCATTATAGCTCCTGGTCCAAAGGTACTTATTATTTGACTTATTCTAACATTATGGGTTTCACGTAGTAGTTTATGTTTCTTATATTTACTCATCATCTTCACCCCCAAATACTATTAAATCTACCCCACCTTGTTTATCTACATTTCTCATTGATTGTAATGTTTCAAATTCTCCATTTTCTTCTTTTTTACCAAAGGGCTTTATTAAATTTTCTACATTATCTTCTTTTTTAGTAGTATGATATTTTAAAAATTTATCATTTCCTAAAGAATTTATTTTATTTTCCCATCTTTCTATTATTTCTTTTAATTTATTTTCCACATAATCTAATTCACTATTTTTTACCTCTTTATTCACATTAGTTTTATATAATAAATCACTCACTCTATCTATAATTATATTTTTAATCTTATCTATATCATAAGCAGTAGTATCAAAATATTCTGCACTATCTTCTGATGTTAAACCTAATATATGCCTAATCATAGCTATAAAAACAGAGTGGAGCATTCTATCTATTGCAGGCTCTGAAAAACAAGTTATACTTGTAGGTTCTACATGCTTATAAAAGGATTGATGATAATCATGGAACATTTCATAATGGGATTTATCTCTACTTCTAGATGGACTGTACAAAGTAAATACTAATCCTGGATTTTTTCTACCAACTCTACTAGTAGCTTGTATATATTCTGCTGTTAATTTAGGCTGCTCTAATACCATCATAAGATTTAATCTAGACACATCTACCCCAACTGAAATCATATTAGATGCTAATAAAACATCTATAGCATATTTTTTATTAGCTATATTTTCAGATGAATAATTAATCTCTAAATTATCTAATGTTTTATTTATTTCATTAGCAGTTTTTCTACTAGTAAGTTCAGTTGTATTATATAAATTTCTAGTATATTTTCTTTTTAATAGTCTATTAGATACTATATTTATATTCTCTTGAATATCTGCTTGAATTAAACTATTGGTCATTCCTAATTCTTTTAATGTATTAAAATAACAAACTAATGTCCAATATTCACTTTTAACTTCTTCCGGTATATCTAACATCTTAACTCTATTAGTAAGTGCTGACATTAATCTTACCTGTGTAGTTGTTAATGTTTTTCCTGTTGGTAATAAACCTGCATACATTCTTCCAGGTGCATATTTATTTTCTTTTACAAAAAAAGAATCCTCTGCTAATAACCCTGATGATGGAAATTGCTTTACATCTCTTACATATAATTGATTACATTGATCTTCAGCCCTTCTAATAGTAGCTGTAGATGCAATTATTTTAGGCTTTATTCCTTTTTCACTACACATAGCATCTATTGCAGTTTCATAAAGACCAACTATTGTTCCTAAAGGCCCAGATATTAAGTGTAATTCATCTTGAATAATAAGTTCTGGTGAAGGACTTTCATTACCCTCATCTAAAGCAAATAATTTTGATGCACTAGCTTCCCAAGTTGTCATTGCAAACTTATCCACTGTTCCAAATAATAGTGTAGGTGGATTTTCATATATGTCTTCATCTACAATCTGCACAGGCAAATATTTTTCTTTTTCTTTTGTAAAAGGACATTCTTCTTCTGGACAAAATATTTTACTAGTCTTATTAGTAAACTCATATCCCCATGTACCTATTTCAATGCCTTTATTCCTCTTTTTTTCATTTTTCTCTTCTTCATCAAATACATAATCCTTTTCTAGCTTAGTTCCACACCAAGGACATTTAAGTAACTGAAATTTGTTACTTGTATCTTTTTTATAATCTAATTCAAATTTACTATTAGATTTTTTCTTTAATTCATCCCAATATATTTTAGCCTGTGCTCTCTTATTTGGAGTTTGATTTGAACCAATCCATAATCCAATAGTTATTTTTTTCTTGCCCAAATTATATTTTCCTTCTCTTCTAATCAATTCACAAGCACATATCATAATACTTGCTCTTATAAATTGTTGAGCTGCAAGTAATCTTAATGTATATCTCATTAAAATAGTAGTTCCCACACCATTTTTAGGGTTTTTTAGTCTTCTTAAAAATATTGTAAATGCTGAAAGTCCTAAGTAAGCTTCCGTTTTTCCACCACCAGTAGGAACCCATATTAAATCAACAATATCTCTATCTTTACAATTTGGATGAACAATAGACTCTATACACATTAATATAAATCCAATCTCCACTCTCATTAACCTGTTGTGATGTTGAAACTCCATGCCCTGTTGCATAATTTTTCTTATTTCTATAAAGAAGTTCTAAAGATTCTTCTTCATCATCTAGTTTTAAATTATTTTTTACTAGTTTTTTAGAACTATCTTCTATAAAAAACATTCCTTTATTATCTTCTGTTTTAATTCTTATTTCTGGTTGAAAAATTGATTTTAAGTCTCTTTCATAGGTATCAAATTCTTCTTTATTAACCAACACCACAGTATAACTATTTATATCTTGTCCATATTTTCTTCTTACAACACATATTTCTAAATCTGCTCTAACTTTTATATTTTCTTCAGTTCCACCTATGCATTTTAATGGATAAATTACATAATCTTTATCCAACTTTATTTCTATAACCTCTTCAAAATTCAAAGGTTCTCTAACATATGAATTCCTTTTATTAACTTCATCTTTGCATTGTCTAGATAAAACATATAGTATGGAAATTATTTTTCTATATTCTTCATCTTCTTTATATCTAGTATCATCTTTAAATCTTTTAACAACATTTGATGTTAAATTTGCTTTAAGTTTTAAAAATTCCCCATCTCTATATAAATAATCTTCTAGTTCATTGCCTAAAAAGAAATCTTCTCCTTCATATTTTATACAACAGTCCTTTAGTGTACTTTTCCTATATTTAGCTGCTTTTAATCTTATACAAAGCTTATCGATATTACCTTTTGCAAAAAATGTTATACCCATTGATGAAGGTTTAAGCTCATTTGCCATAGCAATTTTTTCATCTATATGATCTTCAATAGAATCTACTGAGTTATTATAGTTATTCCCCTTATGGCTAATTTTCTTAGTTTCTTCTTTATTTTTTAACTCTTCATCATCTACTCGTGTAGAATTTTCCATATCTATAGAACTATTATCCTCTTGTACATTTTCACATTTTTGTGGAAATAAAATACCCGTAGAATATCTTGCTATAGGCTCATCTGTTATAAGTTCATGTTCTATTGAAGATCCTATATCCTCAGAGCCTGGACCTAATAGTTCTTTTCTTACACTTTCATAAATCAATTCACGGGCTTTTTTACATTCTTCCTTAATATCATACCCCATAATTATTCCTCCTGTTCTACAATGCATTTATTTAAAAAATTTCAGATACTGTTTTTTCCTCTAAAATACAATTGGTCTTATTTATAGGTATATTTATTGAAACGTCTTCAATGTCATAAATTTCTTCTATTTCAGCATATTTTTTCAAATCTCCTAAAACATCATATACCAAGTTTTCAAATTCCCCTTCGCTTTTTTCATTAACAACAGATTGAATTACCATAGAATTAAAATTATCTTTCAGTTTAGTCTTTAAGCTTCTTATTAAATTACAGGATTCATATATTTCTTCCCAATGCTCTAATAAATATTTATCATTGGTTATCTTTGCAATAGCACTATAAGCTTCTTTTTCTATAGGTCCTATTATATTTTCATTTACAATCCATGCTTTTATAGATTGTTCAGTTCTATCGATTTTGTAAAATGATAATTCTAAAGCTATAAGTGAATAGTCACCAAAATAACTATCTATATACCTTTTTAACGAGCCTTTCCAGTACTTCATGTTATAATAATGTTTATAATATTTACTCTTAAATTTATCAGAACACATAATTTCATAAAACAACTTTGTTATTTCATCCTCTGTTCTATCATATATAAAAATTAATTTATCACCTATTTGTAATGCATTAATATATTTTATAACTATACTATTATTTGTATTATCAATACATTTGCTCTTATAAAATGGAGTTAATAAAGCATACTTTTTATCTTTAAAATTTATTTTTTTCTTTACAATTCCAGTATCATATTCTAAAAACTGTTTATTTGAACTATTATTAATATTTATATTCAATAAATCTTCTATATCTAAATCATATTCTAAAAACTCTGTATAATTATGTTCTCCTTCATTAGAATACAAATTTTCTTCTATTTCTTTTTCTATTTTTTCTATGTTATCATCCTGCATAGTACGTTTTTCTATAAATTTATTGTAATCTATATTAATATTTTGTAATGTTAATATATCATTTGAACTTCCTAAATTATTATTTTCTTCTATTAAATTAAATAATTTATTAAATTTATTAACTTCTCTATTATATTTAGATACTTCTGATGGATATAATAAACTAAATATGTTTAAACTATGGAAACAATAAAATTGATTTATATTTTTATTATATACACCAGTAAATATAACCTTTTTTAAAAAACTAGAAGGTTTATAATTTTTTATACAATGTACTTTTATACACCTATTTTTTATAAATTCATATGTTTTTAATATATTTTCTTCTATAGAACTATTACAAATTATCAAATCTCCATAACTTAAATTAATACTTTTTAAAAAATTAAATTTAGGATTTTTATAATACATTAATTCATATAATTTTTTAATTAATTGACTTATATTATAAAGTACTGTATAAGTATCTTCATAGTCTTCATTTTCTTTTACTATATACATTAATTTTTCTATAAGCACATCTACTGTACAATTATTTAAATTATTATTTATTATAAAATCATTATACTCTTTTATAGGAACTATAATATTTTCAAATTTTTTTAATAATCCATAAGAAATTCTTAAAAAAATTTTTTTATTATCACAATAAAAATCTTCCTTTAACACTTTTGCTAAATCAATTTTTAATTTAAATAAATTTTCTACTATATCTGTACATTTATCTATAATTTTATTTTCTACTTTTCTATTTAAAAATGAGTCTATTTTTTTATGTTTCAAATATATTTGAAACATATACAGACTATTAATTTCTTTTAAAAATATCGTTTTTGTCCATGCTTTTAATTGAATATCAAAACCACTTTCTAATAATTTATCTAATTGATTAATTTTATCAAAGGTATTTAATATATATATTTTTTTTAATTTTTTTCTTTTTAATAAAAAGTCTAATGAATCCTCTATTTTATTAACATATGTATCTTCACCTAATAATAATAAATTGCTTATTTCTTTATTTTCTTGTATAACATCTCTAGCTACACCTAAATTTGATGTAAAAATAAAAATTTCTTTTAATTTAAATTTATTTCCTTTTAAGTCCATACTATTATCTACACTACTATAATATTTACAAGGAAAAACTTCAGTAAAAAAATATTTTTTATTTTTAATCCTAATCTTTATTTTTTTCAGTAATTCTTCCAATTTATTTTTACTAGGATAAACTATAACCATTTCCTCTTTAATTATGTTGCCTAAGTCTTGTAATTTTATATCTAACATATCTGCTAAAATGTATTTACAATTTCTTTTATTGCTTTTTTTATTAGACATGGTGCTTAATTCTTTTGAATCTCCTCTATAAATAGAAAGTTTATAATAATCACTTACCCTTATAGAACTAGTAGGATCCTCCAATTTTATACCATTAGTCCTATTTCCTTTATATTTAAGCTTTATTTTTTTCTCACCATCTAATTCACATATACCTAAATATTCTACTTTTCCGCCTTTATAAATTACTATATCTCCTACATTTAAGTAATTTAATATATTGTTTTGCTCATGGCATAAATTTTTAATATATAAATTTATACCTAAAATTATTAATGTTAAAATTTCTGTTGATTTCTTATCTGGAGTAATTAATAAATTAATCTTGCTTTTATTTTTAAACATTTCTTGAATTACTTCAATATTTTTCAAATGATATTCATCTATATTTAATACATTATCTTTAAAAAATATATTATCTTTTAATATCTCTATTAATGACAATTTCTCCATAATAATCACTCATTTCATATGATATAATTATTTTTTACTAGATAATCAATAATTCTTTTAATTATAATATAAATAAAATTCATCTTAATTCTTCTAGTTTTGCATTTATACACTATGTTTTTACATAACAATATTACTTATATATTTATAATATACCATATTATTCTGTATAAGTAATATATTCTTCAAAATTAAATAATTGTTGTAAATATTCTTTTATTTACCTTAATAAATATTACTAATTTTTTTGAAATTTAAATTCAAAAAAGGAACCGCTTAAACAGTTCCTTTAATTTAACCCTATTTGAGCTTTTGACATTACTTTTCCGCCTTGAAAAGTTACATTCATATTGCTTTCACCTGAATTACTATAATTCACCTATACATATTCCTCATATCTTCAATAGTTTCTATCATCTCTTCCCTAAATTTATCAGAACCTAAAACCTCTACAAACTTCCCCTGACTCAAAAGCCACATCTTTATACCTTTACCAAACATATTTGCCTCTACTATATATTCACCATTCTTTTCTTTTACTATTTTAGCATTAGGTAATCTATCCAAAACTGCTTCTATTGATCCGCCTACAAATCTAAATTTTATCCTTTCTAAATCTCCTGTTTGCATAAATTGAATTAATTTTCTGAACTTTCCATCTTGAAATCTTTTGCTATATTCTACTCTATAATTTCTATGGGTAACAATTAAATCCTTAATTCTATCTACCCTATATATAGTAGGATATTTATAACTTTTTCCTTCAATGAAAGCTATAAGATAAAAATAATATTCAGAAAATAATAATCCTTGTGGGTACAAAGTTTTCTTAGAAACATCCTTTTGAAGTTTTCCATGTTTACCAAGCTTGAAATATTCAATGTCTAACATTTTTTGTTCTTTTATTGCAATACTAATTTGCCATAGCTTGTCTAAAAGTTCCTTGCCATGCTGTGGTGAGACATAGTTAACTAACTCATTACCTATAATGTATTTAATATTTTCTTTATCTTCACATATGCAATTATTAAGAAGCTTGTTAAACATACCTTCTATCTCTGTCTTAATAAAACCTCTACTTTCTAAAAGTACTTTAGAAATAGCTAAAACTTCTTTTTCGCTTAAATTTTCTTCTTTTTTTCCTTTAAGAACATATCCTCCTTTTTTCCTATCCATTATAACTTTCTCACCTATTAGTGCTCCATCAGGTTTTTCCACAAAATCTTTTATATCTTTTATATATCTATAAAAAGTTCTTTCATTAATATCAAATTTGTTTACTATATCATTTTTCCGAACTATTTTCCCTTCTTGTAAATCATTATAAATGGATAATAATACATCCGCTTTAAATCTCTGCATGTTTCATATATTTCCTTTCCTAATTCTTTTTACCATTTATATTAATTATACACATGTAAGCAAATTCCTTCTTTTTTTCATTTTTTTCTTATACATTTCCTTATCAGCCTTTTGTATTAATTCATTAATAGACATTTCCCTTTGTATTTCTTTACTATACTCATAAAATCCATGACTTAAACTCAAATTATATTTATTATTATTATTGTTAATTGCTTTTATCTTTCTAGAAATTCTATACCATACTTTGTCAGCTTCTTTCATTGTTGTGCCAGGAAATACTACTAAAAATTCATCTCCCCCCATTCTAATTACAAAATCAGTTTTCCTAATACTTTCCCTTAGAATTTTTGCTACAAATATTAAAGTTTTATCTCCTTCTTCATGTCCGAAGTTATCATTTATCATTTTTAGCCTATCTACATCAACAAAACAAATAACAAGATTTTTCTCATTAGTTTTTGACCAATTAAGTTCTTTATTTAGTAATTTTAAACCTGCTCTTCTATTTAATACCCTAGTCATACCATCAATGTTTGCATAATAATTTAATTTTTCTTTTTCTAAACAAAGTGTTTTTAAAATGTCATCTTTCTGTTTTAAAATTTTAATAAGCGTTTTTTTGTCCATATGTTCATACTCCATTTAATAACCCCTACCTTTAATATTTATATCCCATAATCTTTAATTTAATTATATAATATTATAATGACATTGACTGTCAGTATGAATATAAAATAGAAACAATATACAAAAATGGAAACGCATAAATTAATAAAAAAAGAGAATTCTAATAAGAATTTATATACTTATTAGAATTCTCTTCTATTTTACTAATTGATTTTAAATTTTTTACGTTACCTAGATACCATTTTAATATCAGATTACACTAATGATTAAAATCAGCAGATTTTTAATCTTATAAATTATTTTTTTCTTTAAAATCTATATAAGACTTTGCCCAACTAAAACTTACATCTTTTCCTGTTTCTTCACTTATAGTTTTAAAGTGTGCTTCTCCACATTTGATTTTTAATTGCTCCACATCTGATAGATCTTCAAATTCCTTATCAATTTTTGTTTCGGAAATAAAGTATAAACTATCTTTATTATTATTCTCATATACTATAGCCCAATCAGGGGTGTAACTACCATATGGAGTATCTATTATAAATCCGCCTTTACTTAATTTAGTAAATAATTTTACCTTTGGATCTCTATCTAATTGAATAGCAAATTCTTGTTCACCTTTGCTATCAAACTTATAGTACCTATTAATTCCTCTTTTAGTTCCGATATTCTCTTTGCTTGGATCCTCTGGATATAGATATACATTTTCTTTTCCTATCTCAGTATTAATAATTGTATCCATTTTAAAGATATCTGTTCTATTCAAGCTATATCCTTCTAATAAATCATATTCTATTGGACTTTCGCTTATATTATTTAAAAGAGTACATTTTATTACATTTAAAGCTCCATCTAAATACTCTTGGCTATTAAATAAATGTTTTTTTTCTACTGTATCATATATTTCACCAATACTCTTACGAGGCAAATCCGTTCCTTCCATAATATAATCTACCACTTCAAGTTTACTTCTTTTGTTTCTTATATATTTATCTTCTATTTTTTCCTTTAATTCAACTGCTCCTTCATAAGCTGCACCTTTTAATTTATCTATATAGTGCATACCTTCCTCTACAGAATAGTATTGTTCTTGTAAATCTTTATACTTAAAATATTCATTTAAATTTTTTACAGCCTCTTTTAAAAATTTATCTTCATTTATATTTATTCTATAAGCTGTTCTATAAGATAATCTATCTCCTAAATTAAATACTATATTTTTAAAATTATCCTCATTAACAAAACTACTTTCTCTATTTACAACTTTTTTCTTATCACCATCTTCTATAATAATCCTCTTAGAACCTTTTTCCTCCATAGCTTTAACTATTTCTTCTTTTAATTTAATAGAATAAATATTTAATACTTCATTTTCAAATTCTAATTTTTCTAATTTATCTTCTATATCTTTCTTTAATTCACCTTTAGCATTTACAATGCCATTATCCTTTAATTCTTTTAAAAAAGTTGAGGACAATTCTGCATCTATTTCTGATGGTTTTAAGCCAGCATCTTTAAATACTTTTAAAATTATATCTGCACTTACTTCTTCCTTATTAAATCCTGCTTCTTCATTATAAGAGTTTTGTAAACTTTTACTAAACTCATCATAACTACTATTAGCCACAACAGTTAAAACATTGTACTCTTCATTTTTATGCCTTTTTCCATAGATATCTACTGGTAACCTTAAACCTCGTCCTATTTCTTGCTTTTTAGCTATTTCATTATCACTCTTTTTTAAAGTACAAAGAGTAAATATATTAGGATTATCCCATCCTTCTCTTAGTGCTGAATGGGAAAATATAAATGCTAAAGAAGTATCAAAGGAAATCAATTCTTCTTTTTTATTAAGAATAAGTTCTATACCATTTTCTATACTTCTTCTTTCCTTTTGATTATAAGATTTTTTGTTTTCATCAATTTCTATTATATCTGTTCTAGTTTTTAATTTATCTATTGCAAAATATCCTTGTCTAACAGATTTAACATCATTATAATTTTTAAAATAATCGCCATATTCTTCAAACTTACTATTCCATTTTTCTTTTTCTATTATTCTAGAATATTCTTCATCAAATATTTTAAAATACTCTCCATCTTCCCCATCTTCTCCTCTAACTTTTGCTACTTCATCTATAAAGAATAGACTTAAAGCTTTTATCTCTTTACCTGCATCTAATAATTTAAATTGTTGTTCTAAATGAGATTCTATAGCTATTCGTATTTGAAGTCTTATTATATCCTTTTCATCAAAAGGTGTATAATCTTCTCCTTCTTTTAATTCTAATTCTATTCCATTTGCATTTATCTTTAATGATTTTCCCTTAAAAGGATTTTCTACTAATCTAAAATCTTTATATTGTTTTAAGTCTCCTGAAAGTTCATATATATTATCTTTATCCTTATTAATATCAAATGTTTTTACTTTTACTTCTTTGCCAATATCTTTAACAAAAATCTCCACTCTGGCATCATTATTTTTAGTCATTCCTCTGTATTTAATATAGGGAAAGTCTTGGGGAACTTGTCTAGTTATAGACCTTACTCTTATTCTCTTAACTAATTTATTTATATAGGCATCATAAGAATCTAATTCATAAACTAAATTCATTTTTGACCTATGGGTTGCTGAATATCTAATTATAAATCTTGGCTCTGTTTCATATATAGCTTTCATGGTTTTAGTTAAATCTTTTTTAGAAGTTCCACCATCAAATTTTTGTGGCTCATCTAAAATTATTATAGGATGAATTTCTTTCATCTCATCCCATACAGAAATCCCATTTACATTACCTTCTGCATCTCTATCACGCAGTCTATTATTAACACTATTAAATGCTTGAGTATTAATTATTAAAATACTTAATTTATTTTTATCTAAAAAATTATCCCTAACACTAACAACTGGATCTTTCATATTAGCATCAAAAGTTAAAACATGACTTGAAATATCAATTCCATCATAATCCTTTGCCAATTTATCTTTAAATATTTCTATGCTTTTTTGCACTCCTAACCTTATAGCTACAGAAGGAACTACTATAATAAACTTGTTAAAGCTACCTTTATATTGTTTATATAGTTCCATAATAGTTTTTAAATAAACATAGGTCTTGCCCGTACCAGTTTCCATTTCAACAGTTAAATTTAAAATGCCTTTATCTAAATCTACACTGTCATTTAAAAAAATATTGTTTCCAAATTGAACATACCTTAAATTTTCTAAAAACTTATTTCCTAAAGATATGTCTCTATTTCTAACATATTTCCCAGAACCTTGAGTTTGTTTTCTAATAACATTTAATCTATCACCATATATAGGATTGGTAACAACTTTTGGAATATTAATAAATAAATCTACTATAGAATTTACTGCTTCTTTTTGATAAAGCAATTCTTCTATATCAAATTCTATTCTTTTGTTTTCCACAAATACCCCTCCTATATCCAATAAATTTTCTGTTCTTTTTTATGATTTTCTTTAACTATAGCTCTTAATCTTTTAACAGTGTTTAACTTTAAATTTATATTATTTCCAAAAGCACTATCTCTCATAATAATCCATGATAAATCCACATTTAAACTACCTATTTTTTCTACCATATCTTTTGTAATTTCTTCTTCTAAACAAATTAACATAGTACAACCTACTAAATAGGTTCTTTGTCCTATATCTTCTAATAGTGTTATTCTCTCTGTTAAATCTATATCTTGTCTTTTTAATATCATTTCATAAACTACATCTATATCTGTAAAGTGAGGATTAAAATCTTCAGCATCTTTTATTGATAAAGCTTTAAGTTCTGCTAAATCCATTCCAACAGTAGTATCTTTAGCTCGTTTTAAATTAGTATCTTCTACTCTAAATGCTTTAAATCCTATATCTAAATCCTCTGGGTTCTTCATTGATTTTCTTTCTTCTTCACTAGCTGAATTATATTTTTCTTCTAGCTTTTTCTTTATATCCTCCCCAGCACGTCTTATGCGCTCTTTTCCTATTTCGGCTATATTTTTATATCCTACTTTATAAGCTTCAGATTTTTCATCTGTTGGTTCTGGCAATTGAACCATTATATATTTTCTATTGCCACCATCTTCAGCATTTAAATCCATAACTGCATGTGCTGTGGTGGATGAACCAGCAAAGAAGTCTAAAATTATATAATCTTTTATTTCATCTTGATAATCAACCATGCTTATTATATATTCTATTAAATTACTTGGTTTAGGAAAATTAAATGGTATAGATAAATGTTTTAATTTTCTAGTACCTAACACATTATGAATATTATCTATATAATTTCTAGGTACCCTACCTTCCTTCATCCTGCCCTTTAAATATTGTTTAGTATAAATATTCCATTCACTTTGT
Source organism: Clostridium acetireducens DSM 10703 (assembly GCF_001758365.1). Lineage (GTDB taxonomy): Bacteria > Bacillota > Clostridia > Clostridiales > Clostridiaceae > Clostridium_C > Clostridium_C acetireducens. Next base: position 45,571 of record NZ_LZFO01000005.1, on the reverse strand, counting down.
TCTCCTTTTTTATTTAATAAAGGAGAAGTTTTTGTTTTTATAAATTCTATTTCGTTATTTTTTAACATTTCATCAAAAGTTTCTTTTATGCATCTCCACCTTTTTCCTTCAGGAGGAATACATAAAGTTCCATCTGGACATTTAATATAATATCTAGCATTTCTAGATCTTTCTAAAGTTAAAGACGCTTGATAAAAACCTACTATTTTATATTTTCCCTTTTCATCATCTTTATTATAATCAGACTTTTGTTTTTCACTTAAAGGAATTTTAAAATTAGATAATTTAAATATATCTTTACTATAAACTAAAATATAATCTATACTAGGTGCAAAAAATTGACCTGAATCACTAGTTTTCTTCGTAATTCTTGATACTTGACCTATAAAATTTTTCTCACCAAATATTTCATCACAAATTTTTTTCATATTATGTACTTCATTATCATCTATAGAGATAAATATTACTCCATCATCCGTAAGTAAATCTCTTGCTACTTTAAGTCTTGGATACATCATATTAAGCCAATTTGAGTGGTACCTTCCTGAATCTTTTGAATTTTTTACTAATCTTTCTCCATATTCATCTACTTCCCCTGAAAGTTCTGCATATTCTTCTTCTGTCATGGCAAAATCGTCCTTATATACAAAGTCATTTCCTGTATTGTAAGGTGGATCTATGTATATCATTTTTATTTTTCCGTAATAGGATTGTCTTAAAAGTTTAAGTACTTCTAAATTATCTCCTTCTATATAGATATTTTCTGTGCTTTCAGGTTTTTTGCTATCTTCTTCTACATACTTTAATGTTCTTCCTAATATATCCTCATCTGCCTCTTTTATAGCTTGTTTCTTTCCAACCCAGGTCATATTATATTTTTCTATTTTATTACTATCTTCATATTCTCCAAATCTATCTAATAATGCTTGAAAATCTACTATGCCATCTTTTATTGTTTCTGGAAATAGATTTTCTAAATCATTAATAAATTTATTTATAAATTCCTGTTTGTTATGTTCTATTTTATTAAATATGCCTATTGGAATTTTTTTAAATTTATCCACTTGTAAATTCCTCCAATTCTTTTAATAGTTTAACTAAATTTTTATTAATTTTCATTTTTTCTGAAGTTAATTTTATTTTCTTTTCTTTATTTTTTAAGTTTATAATTTGAATTATTATATCCATTACTTCTAAAATGCTTTTTCTACTGTAGAATATATTAGAATCTATAACACTTTTCCATTTTTTTATATAATCTTTATTAAAAATTAAATAAGCTTTTAACATACTTTCCAAATAAAAATCTAGTTTATTGTTTCTATTTCTTATTTCTTCAAAATCCAAGTATTTTCCATAAAAACTAAATTCTTCATCTAAAATACTTTCTCTATATTTTTGTGTTACAATGGTTTTTTCTAAAATTATTTCTTCTTTATTTATTTCCTTTAATCGTTTATATCCATATCCTAATATTATATTTTCCTCTTCATCTATAAATTTAATTATAGTAAATACCTTTAATTTTCTTTGAATAATACTATTAATAAATTCTGCTTGTCCTATATTTTTGATTTTTATTTCTAATAGCATTATCACCATTACATTGTGGTTTTTTTCTAAACAAGTAGGAATTTTCTCTCCTTCTATTTGACCTAAAATTTTTACTTTTAATATATTTTCCCTAAGTCTTTTTTTATTAGCTGTAGTTTCTTCTTTAGGTATAAAATTTGATTTATTTAACACTTTATTGATTTTATATTTTTCTGGTAAATTATAATACATAATGCACCTCTAATCTACTATTAAAAAACTTACTAGCTCAAAATCATCTATAGTTTCTTTTTTAAATAGATTTTGATATCCTCCAAAATCAAATATAGTTTGTTCCGCTTCTTCTTCTTCTTTTCCTTGTATGGAATCTATAGATTTTTCTAATAAATTAATATATTTACTCATATCCTTAAAATTTTTTGTTTCTTTTATTAATTTATTGTAACTTTCTTTTAATATTTTATATTTACTTTTACTTAGTCTTCTAAATTCTCTTAATATATTTCTATCTGTGTTTTCTTCATATAAAACATTACCTTTATAATCAATATAAACTAAATAATAAGGGTATAGAGAACTATCATTTTTAGGTTTTAAATCATTATTTTTATGTTTAAAACAATATATTACACCCTTTTTTCCTTTATCTGTTATGGAAAATATGCCTTTAGGTATTTTTTTTAATTCTGGATTTTCTTTAATATAATTAGATAGTTCATAAAGATATTCATTCATATTTAAATCTGTTAAGGATATACTATCACTTGCTTCATCTATATCTATAACCTCTTCTGTAAGTCGTTCTAATTGTTTCTTTCTAAAATTAATATCATTCATCTCTGGAGTTAATGGGTTACTATCTCCAGTACCTACTATATTGCCAATAGTCATTTTGTTCTTAACTCTTTGTTCTAGATTTAAATACTCATTAAGTTCCAAGTCTGGAAAAAAGTTAACCATTTTTATTTCTTTATTTTTAGAGCCAATTCTATCTATTCTTCCAAACCTTTGTATTAGAGACACTGGGTTCCATTGAATATCAAAATTTATTACTGTATCACAATCTTGAAGGTTTTGTCCTTCTGATATACAATCTGTTCCTATTAAAATATCTATTTCATTTTCTCTTGGTAGGGACTTTTTTAATTTAGCCTTAGGTGAAAAGCTACATAATAAAGAATTAAAATCTAAGTCTACATTTTTGTTATTGGATTTAGGCTTACCAGAACCTGTAACCAGTCCTGTATATACTCCTTCTTTTAAAAGTTCATTTTGTAAATTCTTATACAAATATTCTGCTGTATCCTTAAAAGCAGTAAATATTAATACTTTTTTATTGCCTTTGTTAAATGGTTCCTTTCTAATTTTATTTATTATAAACTCATTTAGTACCTTTAATTTCTTATCTCTATTATCTTCCAGTATCTTTTCTGCTTCTTTGTATATTTCTTCTAATATAATTTTATCATAGTATAAATCTTCTAAAAACTCTTCTTTCCTAAGGTGATCTACTTTTACTTCATATTTATAATCTAGTATTTCCTCTTCTATATCTTCTTCTATTAAATCTATATTTTTTTCACTTTTTTCTATAATATTTACATAGGAATTTATTCTCTCTAGTAATCTTCTTAAAGTTTCTTTAAAGGAATAAACGGAACTTTCTAATCTTTTAAATAGGTTAAATCTATGTAAAACCTTCATTCCTGTTTCTTGTACACTCATAGTTATATATACTCTTCCATCAGAACGTCTTTTTTCATATTTATCTGTGTAATATTCAATATATTCTCTTTTCAAATAACTCATAGGTGCATACACTGCTAAATTTAAATCTTCTAATAAATCATTTGTATTTTTAAATTTTAATAATTCTTCTTTTACATCTATAGTTGGAGTTAATGTTTTAGGTTTTAATTTTTCTGGAAAGCTTCCTATGCCTTCTGTTCCATAATAATTAGTTATATGATTTCTGCTTCTAGCTATTGTTAACATTTCTAATAGTTTGTAAAAATCACTAGGAAGTCCATTAAATAATTCTTCTTTTCTTTTATTTGGATTTTCTTCCCACTGGTTAATTTGCCTAGTTGTTCTTCTTAATGTTCCATCTATGCTAGGAATTCCTTGTTTTTTTAAGGCATCATCTTTATCAGCTGTAATAATGCTTATTTGATTTTTCAAGTCTACTAAGGAGTTGTTTACAGGTGTAGCTGAAAGTAATAATACTTTAGTATTTATTCCTTCTTTTATGGCTTCCTCAAGAAGTCTTTGATATCTAGTATATCCATTATCTCTTTCAATTCTATTTCTAAAGTTATGACTTTCATCTATAACTATAAGGTCAAAATTACTCCAATCAAATCTTTTTAAATCTATTCCCGTTCTAGACTCTCCTTTATATCTGGAAAGGTCTGTATGAAACATTATTTTATAATTAAATCTTTCATCTAACACACTATCTTTGTATCCACCTTTAAAAGACATCCAGTTGTCAAATAGCTTTGCTGGTGTTAAAACTAATACATTGTCTTGCCTCATTTCAAAATACTTTATAACTGCTAAGGCTTCAAAAGTTTTTCCTAGCCCTACACTATCTGCAATTATACAACCATTATATTTGTTTATCTTTTGTATTGCTGAAAGTACCGCATCTTTCTGAAAAGGATACAGTGTTTTCCAAATTTCTGTATCTTTAAAACTTATATTGTCCTTTTCGAATCTTTCTACACCATAGTCCAATTGTTTCCCAAATAATTCATTTAAAGTATAATAATATAAAAATTCTGGAGAATATTCTTTATAAATAGAAATAATACTTTCTTTTAAATCTTGTTTATAATCTGATAAAAAATTATCTCCATACCATAATTGATTAAATTGCTCATTAAAAACTTTTATTTGTTCTTTATCTATTGTATAGTCTATTACTGTGTTAAAATTAATTTCTCTGTTGCTTAATCCTTTATCAAATTCTAAAGATGAGCTTCCTGTTATCATAAATTTATCACCTATTATGAACATATTCCCGCGCACTTTATATTTAGGATTAACTATCTTTACTTCCACTTTGTTTTCTATAAATTCATACATATTTTTAGAAGTAGAAAAATGCTCCAACTTGTTTTTTCTTCTAATGTCATACTCTCCAAATAAAATGTCTTTAATTTCTTTTTTTATATATTCTTCATTTTTATTATCTAAAGAGTACATGTCCCTAATTATTAATCTTACTTTTTTTATATTAGCTAAATTATCCTTTAAGGCATTAAATACAGATAGTGTAAATTTATCATTTACAATATTTATGATAGAGCCTGGATTTTTCTCTAATATTTGATTTATTATTTCTACAAAATCCAAGCTATTGCGAATGTATCTCTCCATAACACACCTCTATTATAATTATTTATATAATGAATTTTATTCAAACTCATAATTTCATTTTATTTATATTATATCATTTAAGATAATATATAATAAATAAAATTCATTTGCGTTTGTGTCAATTTAAAGTTGTCAATTTTATCTTATCTATGAATATGATTATCATCATTTTTGATATTCAGGTCTATTTTCATTTTTTCTATATTTTATTAGTATCACCAAATACAAAAATGGAAACGCATAGGCTAATAAAAAAGAGGATTCTAATTCAATATTTATTGAACATTTAAGTTCTTTTAATCTCTCATTTAACTCTTTTTAACTTAGTATAACTTTGTTTTAATTGTTTAAAAACTCTGTATAGTATACCAAACATATATTTATATAAATCTGATTCTTTATCTTTATCTATTATTTTATTTAATCTAGTATTATTATGTTCTATTACATTAACTATATAATATAATTCTTCTAATTCTGAATCTTCTTCAAAATAATCAGTTAATTTAAATCCATATCAACATTCTTACTTTTAGACATTAATAAAAAAAACATCCCCCACCAAGGAGGGACGCTCCACTAAAGCAACTTCTCCGCCATAATTCCCTTTAAATTCAATCTCTCTACTCTCTTATCTATTTCTTCACAATCAAGAGTGTACAATCCCAAATCTTCCATTCTCTTAAAATACTCCGCTCCTGCAAATGTATATCTCTTTCTTCTGCCTTCTTTAGTCATCATTTTATAATTTGCATAAGCTATTATATCTCCTATAACTGTAGCTTTAGGCAATGTTAAATAAGGCATGCCAATGTAACATCTTACTGCATTGTGACCTGCTAAACTTCCTGTGCATATAGCTTCTGTGTGACCTACAAAAAGACCACATTTTTCTCCAGCACAGAATAAATTATCTAAGCCTTTTACTCTCATTTCATCAGTTCTAGGTGCTACAGATAAATATCTTATGGAATTTCCTTTGCCTCCTGCGTAAGGGTCTACAAATTTTACATTTTCAAGTCCTTTTATTTTTCTAAGTTTTTCTAATGGATAATAGGATGTCATAAGTTTTATATGACCTGTATCTAAAAGCACTACATTTTCTGCAAATTCTTTTAGGGCATATTGTTGACATACTTTTAATTTTAATTTATCTGGGTTTATATCCTCCTTTGGTACTTTTAATATAGCTACTCCCTTTTCTTCTAGTTCCTCAAGTACTTCTTTGGATACTGTTTCTTTTGCCAGTTTACAAGAACCGCTAAAAGCTCCTAATACGTCTTCTTCTCTTTCTCCTTGAAGGTCGTCTACTCCTGCTCTTTGGCTTAAGCTTACACGGGGACCAAAAGCTGGACATCTTAAAATGCACATAGAACAACCATTGCCGTATCTTAAACAGTTTCCCATAGGACCTGTGGAGCCAGTGGTTTCTATGAAAACATCTCCTTCAACATAATTTCCATCAGATAAATATATGCCTTCTATTTTATTTTCTTCTTTTTTTATGTCTATAACCCTACTTATTAAATTTATTTCAATTCCCATGTGTTTTAAATATCTTCTTACTTCTGGTTCTATTTTGTTTACATCATATAGCCATGCATGTTTATGTCCTGGAAAGTCTACGTTTTTATGTCTAGTGTTTTTATCTGTTATATTAATTAAATCCCCTGCTCCTAGAGATTTTAGTTCCTCTGCTGCAGTGTATCTTCCATTGTTTCTCATTATGCCTCCTACATTTCCAAGACCTAAAAGCATATCAGTTTTTTCATAAAGGCTTACATCTGCTCCTGCTTTTTTAGCTGTTATAGCAGCAGCGCAACCAGCCCATCCTCCTCCAATTATTATAACTTTCAATTTAATACCCCCATTTACTTTTAATTTTACATAAGTCTTCTATCTTTGAATATATACTTTGGATCTACTTGAAGTTTACAAAGTCTCTTTACTACTTGACCTTTGTATCTTACAGTGCAAGTTCCACAAACTCCTTCACCACAACACATTTTGGCGTTATTGCTACAAGAAAAGTTTATAGAATCTTCTATTAAATTTAATGCTTTGTATATTATAATATCCTGTGCTGCACAGTGAATTAAATTGACATTTTCATCTTTTATAATATTAAATAAGGATTTTTTAAATTCTTCTGTTAAATCTCCTTTGCTAAATACGCTACATTCTATTAAAGTAGCATTGCACATATCTAAATAATTTTTTATAAATACATTATTAAAGTTTGCTTTATCTATAATAGCTATTATTTTATTTCCATTGCTATATAGTTTTTTCATAACAGGTACTATAGGTGCTTGACCTATTCCTCTGCAAATTAAAACAGATGTTCCATCTTTGCTTTTATTTATATTTTTTAAGCCTAGCACTCCATTCCAAAAAGGTCCTCTTATTAAAATTTTGTCATCTACATCAACAGAATCAATACTCTTTGTTTTTATTCCCTTTATTTCTATAGCTACTTTTAATGTGTTTTCTCTTGTATCCGATTCCATTACAGATATAGGAGTATCGTAAAATTGTTTTGTTTTTGGGTTTCTTAAAAAAATAAAGCTTCCAGGATAAACTAAATCTTGAGCTAATTTGTGTGGTACTAGTATTGTAAATATTAATAATTCTTCTCCTATTTTTTCTTTGTTTAAAATAGTGCATATATAATTTTTTCTACCTTCTTTAGCTTTTTTTCTATTCCATATATACTCTTGGTATATACAAACTCCTTTCCAATTTGTACATTCGCATAATTTTTTTCCTGAGAGTTGGGAGCAAAGTATGCAATCACCAGTTTCTGCCAAATGGCAAGGACAATATTCTGTTCCAGCATCTATGCAATCCTTTATTTCATAATCCATATACAAGCTTTTTCCTCCTAATAGAGTTCTCTATTGATATAATACTTAAATACTTAAAAATAAGTGACAAAAAAAAGACTTCATTTTTAATGAAATCCTTTTTTATTAAATACAAAATTAAATTTTAAACTCTAACTCTATATCCAACGCCCCAAACTGTTTCGATATATTGGGGCTGGGATGGATTAAATTCAATTTTTTCTCTTATTTTTCTAATATGCACTGTAACTGTGGAACTATCTCCCAAGGAATCAAGTCCCCAAATACTTTCAAATAATTCTTCTTTTCCAAATACTCTATTAGGATACTTTGCCATATGAGATAACAACTCAAATTCCTTTTGGGCTAGGTTAATTTCTTTGCCATTTATAAATACTTGCCTAGAATCTTTATTTATTTCAAGACCTCTTATAGAAATTACATTATTATTTACGCTATTACTAAATTTACTCTTTAATCTTTCATAATTTTCAATATGAGATTTAACTCTAGCAACTAATTCTCCTGGGCTAAAAGGTTTTGTAATATAATCATCTGCTCCTAGGCTTAATCCTTTTATTTTATCAATTTCTTCTTTTTTAGCAGAAACCAATAAAACAGGCATATCTTTATTTTCATAAATAATTCTTAAAATATCTAATCCATCAATTTTAGGAAGCATAACGTCAAGTATTATTAAATCATATTTATTTTCTTTTATTTCATTTAATCCAGATACACCATCTTGGCAAACTTTTACCTGGAAACCTGAAACCTCTAAATAATCCTTTTGAAGTTCAGCAATACTCAAATCATCTTCTACTATTAATATTTTTTTCATATTTTCAAAATCCCCCTAACTTTTGATGTAAGACTATTTATTGCTTACTTCTGCTAATAATTTATATTAGTTAAAATTTAAATTCTTTATTTTACCTAAAGATATAACAATACTTGTTCCTTTATTACTATGATTAATTGCCCATATTCTTCCATTATGCCCTTCTACAATTTCTTTTGCAATAACAAGTCCTAAGCCGCTACCCTTTGCCCCACTTCTTGCTGCATCAGTTCTGTAAAATCTATGGAATATTTTATTTATATCATCATTATCAATTCCTGGACCATTATCTCTTATGTCAATAATAATACTGAAATTTGTTTCCCTTAAATTTATAACTATTTTGCCTTGGGGTTTATCCATATATTTTCGAGAGTTTCCTATAATATTTAGTACAACTCTTCTCATTCTTTCTCTATCCATCATAACAAATTTATCTGTATTTAGCTCATTATTTAAATTTATTTTTATATTATCTTTTATAAGTTCTGGCTCAATTTCAGATACACAGTAATTAAAATACTCAACAATATCTACTTTTTCAAAATTAAAAGGAATTTGCTTTAAATCTAACTTTGAATACAAAAGCAAATCGTCAATCATATGGTCTACATGCTCTGCTTTTGAATAAATTGTTCTTAAATACCTTTCTTTTTTTTCAGGTGTATTTGCCACACCATCTAAAATTCCTTCTACATAGCCTTTTATTGATGTTATAGGTGTTCTTAAATCATGGGAAATGCTTGATATAAGTCCTTTTCTATTATCATCATACTTCATTTTCACCATTGTAGAATCTTTAAGTTGTACCCTCATAGCTTCAAAATCACGACATAATTCTTTTACTTCTTCATCGCCTTCCTCCGCAATAGTACAATTTAAATTTCCATTCCTAATTTCCGAGGTAGCTTTTTTTAAAACTTTAATAGGCTTTATTATGCTTTTTGATAAAATATAAGACATAACTATATTAGTTATTATAAAAATTATTATAAAAACAAAAATAGTTATTATAATAAATTTATTAAATAAATTTATTTCTTCTTTTATAGGTGCTAATAATATTATAACACCTGTAGATTTATCTTTTAAATTTAACTCTATAGTTTTAAATACATAAGAAGAATTATTAATTATTATATTATTATTTATATTATTTTCTTTTGACATTTCAATGCATTTTTCTATATCTATTTTATTAACATATTCTGGCTTGTATATAATTTTATTGGATTTAATAATAACAAAATCACCATTTATTCTTGAAAGTTGCTGTGATAAATCATTTTCAAATTCACAATTTTTCATGGTTTCATCACTTTGTTTTAATATATTATTGCTAATTGTCACAAGCTGAGATTGTATATACATACGTCTTTTAATTTCATCATATTCTATGCTATCTCCAGTAATATTTGAGTAAATAAAAAATAAACTAGACATAATTATAACTGTTATAACAATAGGAACTACAACAATTATAGTATTAGATATTATAAATCGCTTTTTTATATTCATTTTTCCACCTTAAAATTCTTTTTTATCAAATAAATAATAACCTAATGTAAAAAGTAAAATTCCATAGCTGCACATCATCATAAATTTACGAAAAATCTTAAAAAATGGGAAATTAGTCATTTTCCATAAATTATACCAGTTAATCATTGATGTAAAAAATATTCCTGAATAAGAAGAAAAAACAACCTCCATTATTTTAAAAATAATAAAAATAAGTATAAATAAGAAGAAAGTTCCCACTCCACTTTTTAATATGTTAGCAAAAACTGCTACTATAAGTGCTAAAATTACCATAGGTATTATACTAACTGCATAGCATAAAAATACTTTTCCTATGCCTTGAAATGTAAATGAATTTGAATTTAAAATAGCTCCTGTAACAATAGAAAAAATCATTACAAATAAAAGATTAGCTAATACAAATAACATTACAGCTACTATTTTAGCAGTAAAAAGTTTTAATCTTGAAATAGGTCTTGTAACTACAATTTTCATAGTATTTTGAGAAAATTCTCCTGAAAAACTATCTATAGTAACAAGAGCAGTAAACAAAGGCAAAATACTATTTAATACTAATGAAAGTACTAATATTGGAAATTCCATACTGGAGGTGCCCCTTAATCCAAATCCACTTCTTAATCCCATAATAGCAAGTTGTCCTACTATAATAAAAATTAAAGATATTATTGCTGCCACTAAAATTTTCTTCTTTTTATACAATTTCTCAACTTCATTAATTACAGCTACTTTAAATACGTCCATTTTGTTCCACCTCGCTTACAAAATAATTTTCTAGTGAAGCATAATTATTTAATATATTTTTAGTGGTGTCTATATTAATCATTCTTCCACCATATAAAATTCCTATTTTGTTACAAGTAAGCTCCACATCATGAATAAGATGGCTTGATATAAAAAATGTGGTTTTTTCTTCTTTTGCAAGATTTTTTATAATATTTCTCATGTCAATCATTCCCTCAACATCTAATCCATTAAAAGGCTCGTCCAAAATAACAACTTCAGGTTTAGATAAAATTGCTGCTGCAATTCCAAGTCTTTGTTTCATTCCAAGAGAAAATTTTCTTGTTATTTCATTTTTAAATTTTAACATACCTGTAATTTCTAAAACATAATCAATTCTTTTATCATCAATTTCTTTGTAATACCTGGAAAACTGTTTAAGATTTTCATAAGCAGTTAAGTATTGGTAAGTTTCTGCAGTTTCAATAATGCATCCTACTTTTGCCATGGATTTTTCAAATTCTTCCATAACACTATGCCCTAAAATTTTAACATCACCACTATCTGGCTTAATAAGTCCTGTCATAATTTTCATAGTTGTAGTTTTTCCCGCTCCATTAGGACCTAAAAAACCAAATATATCTCCTCTATTTATTTCTAGATTAATGTCTGTTATACCTCTGCCATTTTTATATACTTTGTTTAAATTAATTATTTCAATAACCTTTTCCAAATTAAACTCCCCTTATAAAGATTTCTAAGCCTCAGACAAATTTTAAAAATTTATCTGAAGCTAAAAACTATATTTACATAATATTATTCAAATACTCTATTGAAATTGCCATCATCTTGTATATTACTTCTTGCTCTGTTAGGTATATGCAAACTTATATTTGAAGAATGCCTATCAACATTCATATATATTTTTTCTGATGAACCTTCAATATTAAATGTTGCAGTATATTTGCTTTCATCAAATTTAGCATTAAATTCAAGCTTTGATGAATCTCCTGCATAATTTTCATAACCTTTCATATATTTTTCTTCATAATTTCCAGAAATAGTTTTGTTATCGCAGTGAGTAATATTTAATGTTCTTTCTCCTATTTTTTGGAACTTACCATCTTTTTCTAAAACAATATCATTTTTATACTTACCTACATACTTTTCAGGATTTGCAAATTCATCTTTTTGTACAAACTTTTCAACTTTCTTTCCTGAAAGATTTGGCTTATTTACAGTAGTAGAGTTAACATTAGATAGTTTATAAAGTGCTTCAAATGTTAAATTGTGTTCCAATCCCTTATCATCCTTACCATAAAATGTTCCTATTAGAAAAATGTTTTCTACTAATCCATTTTTATTTACTAGCATTTTGCCTTTAACTTCTTTAACATAAGCATCTTTAGTAATTACAGGCATATTACTTCCTTCTGGATTGTTTCTATTATCCATAGAAAAATTGCTCTTTAACATGTAAGAAGATACTGCATTTATAATAGTAGGTATTTGAGCTTCGCTAACTGTTCCTGATAATTCTTTGCTTCCATCAGGTTTTTCATTTGATACAACACAATCTTTTAAATTACCTACTAAAGCATCTGCTATTTTTTCAATATCTCCTGCATTTTTTTCTTTGAAAGGATTTTTAAAACCTTCTTGTGAATCTTTTTTTCCATTTTCAAATTCAGTTACATAATATACATTGTTATCTTCAGAATTATTATTAATAGAAACTTTCTTATCTACATAATAATAATTTTTAGTTTTTTTATTTCCTTTAGTGGATGTAGTAGTACTTTCTTGAGCACTATTAATTCTATCAAATTTGCTTATAGTGCTGTCAGAATTAACAATTTTGCCATTATCCTTTACAACCATAGATATATCCATGGTGTAATTTGAAAGCTTACTTGTAAAACATTCTGCAGAATATTTTATTGAATCTTTGGCTTGATCATAGCCAGTTTTAGAAACTACTTCTGCCAAAACAGTTGTTGTAAACATTAATGTACCTACAACAAAACTAGTAATTATAGCGGTTTTCTTTTTTATTTTCATTGTATTCTCTCCTTTACATTTTAATATTACCAGGAAAGCTTTCCCTAATACTATATTAAATCATATAGCTATAGTTTTTCTAAAGTAATTCTTAAGAAATTCTTAACTTTTATCTAGAAATAAAAAAAGACTCTGAATAAACAGAGTCTAATCTTTTAATTCCACCATTTTTTCCATTCTATTTTTTTGTTTTTCCCTTAAATTAGTTAAAACTTCAGGATTCATTTTGTCATAATTATTTTCTAAATATCCTTCACAAAATTTAAAATTTTTTTCTAAATTTTTCATTTCGTCACTTTTACCATTTCCGTATACAATGTTTTCTTTTATATTTTCTATTTTTTCTTTTCTATCATTTTGAAGTTCTTTAACGTGTCTTATATTGCTTGGGTCTGATATATCAGAATGCTGCTCTAAGTGCCTTTCTGTTCTTGTGTAGTTTTCTACTATATTTATAAGCTCATTTACCCTGTTTTTATTGTCTATTTTACTTTGCATTCTATCAACATTTTCACCCATCAAAAAGCCTCCTTTAAAGAATTTCAATATTAGTTTTAGTAGAAATGAAGCTTTTAATACGGTTTAATAAATGGGAAACTATAATATTTTTCTTATTGCATGAAGAACTCCATCTTCATTGTTGGTTTTTGTAATAAAATTAGCGTGTTTTTTTACATCCATTGGAGCATTTTCTACAGCATAACTATAATAGGCTCTTTTAAACATAGGAACATCATTGTAATAATCTCCAAATACCATAGTTTCTTCTTGTTTTATATTAAATTTATTTTGAATAAGTTTTATAGCTTTTCCTTTACTTACACCTTTATTCATTATATCCAACCACTCTTTCCCAGATACAACACATTCCAATTCATCTTTAAATGTTTCTTGTAAAAGTTTTAAAATATGTGGTCTAACTCCGCCTTTTTCAAAAAATGTTATTTTAAATATTTCATCTTTCACTTCTTTTACTGAATTTAATATAACTGCAGTAGATTTTCCAAATTGAAGAGATTCTAGTAAATCTTTAGAAGGATTTTCTAAATAAGCAAAATCTCTATTGCATAGTAAAATTTGCAAATTATTTTCTCTGCCAATATCTATAACTTTATTTATTATTTCAGGTTTTATAGTGTCTTTGTATAAAGTATCTCCATTATTAATGTACTTTATTATTCCTCCATTGTGACCTATTACAAGCATATTTGAATTTACTTTTTTAAAATTATCACACAATGTAGAATAAAATCTTCCGCTAGCTGCTGCAAAAATTATTCCCTTTTCACTAAGCTTGTCCACTATTTTATAAAAATCATTATTTAATTTTCCTTCATCATTTAAAAGTGTTCCATCTAAATCTGTAGCTATTAACTTTATCATATAAATTCCTCTCTTTTGCATTTATTTTATTAGTTAATATTTTATTTAACAAAATTATATCAATATTAAAGCCTTAAATCAAATTTGTGAAATATAATGCATTATTTATTGAAAAATGCTTGTTTTTGAGCAAAAATATATTCGCTAAATTGTGATTTAGCGAATATATTGTAATTCTTATTAAAAATCTATATTTTCATAAATCTTTACTGATGTAAAAAATGACATCATAAACATTAAAATTCCTAATACTAAAATTCCTAGTATAACTATATGCGGATTACTTATTCCCCCTATAACCATTATGAATTTTTGTCCTATTTTAGTTCCAACGAATTTCTTTAAAATTTGTGGCAAACAAAACATAAAAACATACATAAATACATTTATTCGATTAGTTTTTCCAAAGTTTTTAATAGAAAAGGGAATGTATATTGAAAAATATATTAAGCTAATTAATAAACTCATTATTAAAATTTCTAAAGTAGCTACTTCCCCTCCTTTAACACCTACCAATTTTAGTATGTTAGTTTCTAAAATAGCAACAAAAGCAAATATTACATTATATACAATAAGCATTAAATATTCTAAAACAACTAAATCCTTTCTTTTAACAGGAAAACTATTAACCACTACAGCTTCTTTTACACTTTTATAATTTTCCATAGATATAAAAGAAAAGCAAGTCATATAAAATACTATAAATAAATAGGCAGCTAAATATTGAAAATATGCATCAAAAGGCATTTTATATAATACAAAAATTATTATTAAAGTTATAGGAATAAGAAAATATAGTAAACTCTTCTTCATAATTCTTAAATCTTTCATTATCAAGTTAAGCATTTAATCACCTCTTATAAGTCTTTATTTTCATAAACTCTTAAAGATACAAACATAGATATAGCAAAAAGCATTAATATTCCTAAAACAATTAAGTTAAAATTTAATCCTAAACCATTTATCATATCAAGTGTTTCTTTTTGGGATGATTTTGACAAAAATCCAAAACAAAATCCATAAGTAATAGTATAAACTATTATTCTTAAAATATTAGATATTCTAAATGGTATACAAAAATATAATAAATAACTTATAGCATTATAAAATGTAATAAAACAAATTATAATAAAAGCTGGGTAAAATTTTAAAACAGGTAATCCAAAAGGACCTCCTACATAAGTTATAATTTGAAATATTGCTGTAACTAAAATACAAATAATAGTTCCACTTAAATATTTTGAAAATACCACTTCTTTTCTAGTTACAGGAAGTGAATTTATAATATATACTCCTTTTTTAAATTCATCCATAGTATCTGCAGTATTGGTTAAAACATAGACTATTCCAAGTATAATATAAAAATATATTCCTTCTGGTATAAGTTGTTTTCCTAAAATTATTAATACAACTAATAGCCCTAGAGTATGCTTAATATTAGACAAGCCTTGTATCATTTCTTTCCTTAATAAATTAAACATACTTATCCCCCTTTACAATAAATAACATTATATCTTCAAGAGTTGGTCTTTCTATTATTACATCATCTTTATATTTTTTAGCTATAAATTCTTTTTTATCTGTTAAAGCTTCAAATCCAAAGCGATTTTTTCTAACAGCTATAAAATCTTTTTTATTTTCTTCATTTAAAATATCATTAGATCCTTTTATTAAAGCGTAGTTTTCCATTATGTCATCTTTTTCTTTTGAAAATACAATTTCACCATCATTAATAAAAGTTATATAATCTGCAATTTTCTCCAAATCTGTAGTTATATGAGTTGAGAAAAATACACTTTTTTCTTCATTTTGTATTAAATCATAAAGTATATCTAATATTTCTCTTCTAAATATAGGGTCCAATCCAGCAGTAGGTTCGTCCATTATTATAAGTTCTGCATTATGACTTAAAGCTACTGCTAAAGAAAATTTAGTTTTCATTCCTTTAGATAAAGTTTTTACCTTAGCATTTACATCTAAATTAAAATCTTTAATATATTTATTAAAAGTGTCATCACTCCAATTTGAGTAAAAAGGCTTAATTATTTTCCTTATTTCATTTATTTTTAAATCTTCATAATAATAGTTTTCATCATATACAAAACCAATTCTATTTTTAATTTCTTTTTCGTGTTTAATATTATCTAATCCAAATACTTTAATTTCACCACTATTTTTCTTTATAAGATTCATTATAAGTTTTATAGTAGTACTTTTTCCCGCTCCATTTGGTCCTATAAATCCCATAATATATCCCTTAGGAAGATTAAAATTTATATCCTTCAAAACAAAGTTCTTATATTCCTTTCTTAAATTCTTGATTTCTAAAATATTTTCCATAAAAATTCCTCCTTAAATTTACTACTCTTCGTAAAGTATTTTAAGCATTTGTATAAGTTCTTCCAAAGAAACTCCCATAAGCTTACTACTCTTTACCACTTGCTGTAATTTATCTTCTATTATTTTTATTTTCTTTTCCCTCATAAGTTCTTTATTTTGAGGTGCTATAAAACTTCCCTTCCCAGGAACAGTTTGTATAAATCCTTCTCTTTCTAATTCTTCATAAGCTCTTTTAGTAGTTATCACACTAATATTAAGTTCTTTTGCAAGATTTCTTATAGAAGGAAGAGCTTCTCCTTCTTCTACATTTTCTTTTATAATGTTTGACTTTATTTGATCCACTATCTGCTGATAAATAGCCTTACCAGAAGAATTGGATATAATTATATTCATAGCCACCATCCTTACTTTTATGTATATACTGTATATACTTATTATATACAGTATATACATAAAAAGCAATATCAATATATAAAAAAATACATATTGCTTTTTTGCAACATGTACTTTTAATTATATAAAGTTATTTAGATTTCACCAGCACTTCTTTTCCTTCAAAAGCTATACCTAATTCAATTATATTCTTAATTCCTAAATCCAATAATTCCTGTTTATAATCTTTTTCTTCTATTTGATTTAAGGCTTTTTCTACTCCATCTTCTAAAGTTTCTTTTCTTCTTTTATTAATTTTTTTAAATTCTATTATTATGCCAAGATTTTGCTTATCTTTAGGTATAATCATTACATCATATCTTCCATAACCGCTTTCTCTATTTGATTTTACATCATGAGTATCCTTTAATGCTACTAACATGCCTAAAACAAATGCATGATAAAACTTTTCACTTTCTCCTGATACATCAAAATAACTTAAAGTTTTTTCTACTGTATCTGCAAATATCATATCGAAGGTATCTATATCCCCTTTTGTTAAAGCTGTTAACATATGTAGAAACTCATCATTATTTATATTTTCTTTAAACCATTTTAATATAATTTCTTCATAAATAAATTTTACTTCTTTATTAGGTATACCCAAAGTGCAATACACCCTACCATCAATAATTTCAGTATTCAATATTTTTAAATATCCACTAAACAATAAAAAGCTCCAAAGATTTTCTGTACTCATTTCTATTTCATTCATAACTATATTTTCATCAATTGCTTTTACTAATTTCTTTCCATTTATAAGAGTTTCCAATTCAGATTTTACTGCATTATTTCCTTTAGCTAACAAATCTCTTATTAAATCATTACTACTAGTATTTGCCCAATAAGCTCTAAAGCCCATTTTTCTTTCTCGTATATAATTTAATACACTCCAAGGATTATAAATAGTTAATTCTCCAAATTTATAGCCATTATACCATTCTTTAATATTTTCAATATCACAATTTATTTTATAATAATTTAAAAGTATCTCTAATTCTTTTTCAGTAAATCCAAAGTATTGATTGTAATAAGGCGAAAGTATACTATATATAATTAAATTATTCAATCCTGAAAATATACTTTCCTTAGCCACTCTTAAAATTCCAGTTAAAACAGCTTTTTCTAAGTAAATATTATCCTTTAAAGCCCCACTAAAGAAATTTCTCATAAATCCTATAAGTTCATCATAATACTTCTTTAAGTAAGCTTCTTGTATTGGAACATCATATTCATCTATTAATACTATAGGCTTTTTCCCAGTTTTTTTATATAAAAGTTCTGTTAAAACCTTAAAACTCATTTCCAACTCAACTATACTACTATTACTTGACAAAATCTTATTATAATAATACTGTTCTTGCTCAGAGGATTTTTCATCTATAACATATTTAAAATCTTCAAATATACTAGATATCAAAAAAGCTATAGCTTCCCTACAGTCCTTCCAATTAGAGTATTTTATATCTTTAAAACTTATATAAATTACAGGATATTTTCCTTGATAATTCATAATATCTTTATAGTTACATATTTCTAAATTCTGAAACAAAACACTATTATCTTCTTGTGTTTTTTCAAAGAAATACTTAAGCATACTCATATTTAAAGTCTTTCCAAACCTTCTTGGTCTAGGTAAAAGTATAGCCTTAGCTCCATCTTCAATTATATCTTTTATAAATAAAGTTTTGTCTACAAAATAATAATTATCTTGTATTAATTCCTTGAAATCACTTATGCCTACTGGAATCTTTTTTATCAATATTTTCACTCCTTGTTTGGAAAAGTACCTAAATTAATTATACTTATATATACCCAAAAGAGCAAACAACATTCTTTATACATCCAAAACTCTATGCACTAGCAAAAGCAACATAGAGAAAATTTTTATATAAATTGCTTATAATCAAGAATAGGAATTACATTTATGACTGGTTCTTCATATGGATGAACCTTTTTTATAGTTTTTAATGTCTCCTTTAGCAATTCTCTTTTACAGCAAAACTCTACTTTAATTTCTTCTTCTATAGAAAGTTTCCCCACTTCTCCATCAAAAGGATTTGCTCCTTTAAGAGGTCTCCAAGATCCTTTTACTTTTGATGTGGACATGCAACTGTCGTAGTTTCCTCCAATGGTTAGGGCACCTATGGAGTTTAGGTTTTCTCTTAGAGGGTTTATGTATTCTTCTGGTATGAAGGTTTCTATTTTGAATATTTGAAATTCCATTTTTTGAGTTCTCCTTTTTAGTTATGATTATATCATTTGTATGAGGAATTATCTATGGAAAATATCCATTGAAACATGGTTACTTCATTTCTATTGTGGAAACATCATTGATACCATGTGAACCTAGAAATCTAGGGGTGAAAATCCATTCAAACATGGTTACTTCATTTCTATTTAAAAGACTGTTAGATGAAAATGGTTATAAAGAAACTGTGAAAATCCATTCAAACATGGTTACTTCATTTCTATAGCACCCCTTGGGAAGCAACTTATATCAATGCCTCCCAAGAGCATTTTCCAAAACCTTTTTAATTTCAGCTTTTAGTTTACATAATATCATGTTTTATACATTAATGTATAAAATTTTTATCTAGCTTCAGGTATTGATTTTCCTGCCCTTATCCCTGTTTTCAAAAACCCTCTATGTATAAAATCATTTTGAGGTTTTTGCATAGCATAAATTAACTTCCATGTATATTATACCATATGTAATTAAAATAGTTAATCTGTTTATATAATCTTTTATTATACATACATATAAGTAAACTTATCTTTTAATTTATCTAAATCTAAATACTCATTATTAAAGCAATTTTCAAAATTTCCTTTTATATTAGGATAGTTATCTAAAAGTATTTTCATTTTGTTTTTGCTATTTTTATCATAAAATTAAAATTCATACACTTTAAATCTAATATGTTTAAAAAAATGCACATTCTGAATTTTGCCATCACTTAAACAGTTGCTTCTAAATTCCCTTTTAGTGCAGGAATATACAGCTTTTAAATTATTATTTAAACACCAATTTACTATTTTAAAAGTAATACCATATTCCCCTTCTATAAGTACTAAATCTTCTTCAGTAGCATTATTTTCTAAAAAATTTATAAAAGGCTTTTCGTAGTTATATGAATATTCTTCAATTGGCACATTTGACCACATTTTTTGAAGCTCTTTAGGTAAATATATAAATTCTTTTATTCCAAAATTTTCTTTTGCATCTTTTACTTGTTCTTCTGTAAGAGTATGAGAAAATAATAAAAACATATTTTTCATTAAAACACCTTCTATATTATATATACTGAATTAATATATTATATTTCCTTACATTTTCATATTTGATTTTTCCTAGTTTTTTAAATTCCTTTAGTAATCCATCTATAACTCTTTTAGGTAATTTTTTATCATTGATACAATAAACAATAGGTCCTCTTTTTAATTTAATCATTAAATCTCTCCCTTAGTTATAAATATATTCAACATATTCAATATACTACAAAAGGAGATACATTTTATTTCGCAAAGTTATAATTCGCTATTTAATTTTTCCCATTTTAATATATCTTCTATAATTCTTTTTCTAAGAAAATCTGGCTTTAAAATAACTAACTGAGCACCAAGGCTTCTTGCCCATCTTAAAAAAAGATTTTCATCTCCTATTTTTATTGTATATTCTAAGTAATTATTAAATCTATCAATCTTTAATATATCCTTTTTCAAAAGGTATCTATGAGCTATTTCTATAGCATTTTTCTCATTATATATTCTTACTTTTACAATAGTAGTATGCTTAGAAAACCCCCAAGTATAATTATTCTTACTTATTTTTTTATAGGAATTAGGACACTTTTGTATTGATTTTACTTTATTAATTTTAATTAAATAATCTCTTTTTCTTTTACCATAATGTAAATACCAATTATTAGTATCATCATCAAAAAATACTTTTATGGGGGATACATCATAAATTATGCTACCATTATTTAAATTTATTTTTATACACTGGTTATGGTTAATAGCTTTATAAAGGTCTAACAATATTTTTTCATCTAACTCAAATATATCTAAATATTGTTTAATTACTCTTCTATTTTTAATGATTTTATAGAAATCTTCATATTTACTGTTTTCATAAAATTTAATAATTTTACTAGCAGCATTTTCAATAAAACTATTATTACAGGTTTTTAAAAAATCATATAATACCCATATTTCTGTATTATTAAGTACATTTATTTTATCTAAGTATTCTGAAGTACAGAAAACCATAAAATCTAAATTCTCTGTATTTTCTTTCATATCTTCAACATCAAATATTTCCCTTTTAGTATTTTCCCTGTCCGTTATTAAAATATCTACCTTATTAAAATCTTTATATTGCAAAAGTTTGTCCAAAATATCAAATAAATCTTCTTTAGATATACTTAAATTTTCACATATCTCTTTAAAAGTTTTAGATTCATCATCCTTGCCAATAAAGTTAATAACTCTATACAAATTATTTAAACTATTCATTAATTCCATACCTTTCCTTTAAAAGTTCTATGTCTTTTGAAATTCTATCTTTTAATTTTAAAGGTTTAATACACTTTGCACTTTTTCCAAAACTTCTTACCCATTTTTCTATTTCTCGAACTCCACAAACTTCATCTCTTAAAATATATTTATCACTTTTTTCTTCTATTGAAGCAGTTTTCCTTATAGATGAGTACACTTTTAACTTTCTAAAAATAAAATCCTCCTTATCAAAATGTATCTCTACAGAAGTAACCTTTTCCATAGATGCTCCAAAACTTTTACTTAATAAATCCTTGTTGAAATCAGGTAAGTATTTAAGTTTATCCCCTATTTCTATATAAACTATTCTATCTAACCTATAAAGTCTATCATTACTACAAAGCATGTACCATAAATCCTTCCAATGATTATAAACTAATCCTAATGGAATTTCTTCAATAGTTTCATAGCTTTTATATGTTTTATAAATAAAATTTATTTTTCTTTTTTCATATATAGCTTTATCTATGGTTTGTAGTATTCTTTCATCAAAAGCACTTATGTTATGTTTGTGAGGATAAATAATAATATTATTATTAAATTCACCTCCTAGTTTTTCAAATTTCACTAATAATTTTAAAAAAATGCTATGAAGTTCTACTCTTCTAGGATATATATTTTTCATAACATTTATATAAATTAATAAACTTAAAATTTCATCTTTATTTAATACATCTAGTGGATTTTTATCTATAAATATATAATTGTTTTCCATATTTATATATCCATCTTTTTTTAAAGAATAAAGTAATTTATTAGCATACTTTTCAGTTTCAACATCACAAATTTTATTTTGAATTACATAATTTATAAAATTGCTTTTATTTATTTTTTCTTTATTGAATTCTTTTAAGTTTTCATATAAAATTGCTTTTTTTATAGATGTAATATTTAATGAATCTTTAATAGTTTTGTAATTATATGGTAACTTTAATACATTGTATTTTCCTTTTTTAGATCTTATATAAAAGCCAATAGAATTATAATATTTTACATAATCTTGTATCCTTCTTTTAGTAAAGCCAAATATATCTCCAATATCTTTTGCTCCATATTCTCCTGGATGATTTAATATAAAGCTTAATATCCTATTTTTAAAATATGTAACTTTCTCATCAGTAGATTTATTTGCCATTTAATCCCCCTTAATGAAAATACTTTTAGTATTACAAAATATTATAACATATAATTTAAATTTGTAGCACAATTTTAAAATTTGTAAAAAGACTATTGATAAAGTGTAATTATCAATAGTCTTTTTATATTAAAATAGTTGATCATAAAATTATATATTCTAAACTTTACTTGTAAAAAAATTATGATACTTTTCATTTCCCATGTTTACTATTAAAAGATAATCCATAGCTCTAGTAATTCCTGTATAAATTAATTCATCTCTTAAATTAGTATCTGAATCAATAATAAGCACTAATGTTTTAACTTCCCATCCTTTAAAACTGTGTATAGTACATAATTTAACTGTACCTCTATTCATCCAAAAATTATACTTTCTGCTTCTTCTTATTTTATCTAAGAGATTCTTTCGCTTTTCACTTTCTAACTTTTCATATTCTTCTTTAGACTCAAATATAGTTTCTGTTTCTTCTTTCTTAGTATTTCTTATAATATAGTCTACTTCTCGTAGAAGTTCTATTTTTCCACAAGTAAAGCATATATCGTTAGGATGTATAGAGTATTCTTGGAAAATACTATAACATTGATTAACCATTTTTTCTAAGTTTTCTTTATCTTCATTTTCTAAGTACATATATTCTATATTGTGACATATATCTCCTAAAGTAGTTTGAATGGATACTTTTTTCATATCATCAATGTAATATTTACCTTTGAAATAATTTTTTTGAAATTCCATAGCTAGTGTAGCTATATTAGTCTTAAGTCTAAAAGATTCATTTAAACTTTTCCAACGACCTGGTATATTGGTTTTAGGTTTTTTATCTTCCTCCAAGTCTCTTTCATATATATTTTGTTTTTCATCACCAAACAAAACATATTCCCCATTATCATTTAAAAAATATTCTTTAATTATATCTAACCAGACTTTCTTATAGTCTTGTACTTCATCTATAAAAATAGCACTATATCTTCCAATACTATCTTTACTTTCCTTAAATAAACCTATGTTTGAAAAATACTTTTCTTCTAAATATTTATTTAGTTCTTTTTTGTTTGAAATTCTAGGGATATTAATAGGCACACCTACATTATTAAGTACAGTTCTAATAAAATTATGATAATTGTCTATAACAAAATTTCCCCAAGAAAAATCTTCTCTAACTTCACTTAACCTATCGTGAATATAATTTCTCAAAGTAATATTAAAAGTTAAAATGAGAACTTTACCTTTTGTCCTTTTATATGCTTCTACTGCTCTCCTTGCTAATATAAGAGTTTTCCCCGAACCTGCTACTCCCTTTATTTTTTGATTTGAAACATTGCTTTTTATAAGCTGCTTTTGTCTAGCAGTATAATTAATGTGTTTTCCATCTTCATATTTATGCATAGGTGGCAACAAATATCTTTTTATATCTTTATATATTTTTTCAGTAAAAAGATAACTTCTTTTAGTTAAATAAAATCTATTCAATAAAGAATATAAATTTTCTCGATTTAATTTATCTCTTGTTAATATTCCATTATTTTTATAAATCTTATTTGCCTTTTCCCCTAAAAAACTGCGTAAATGCTTTTCTGTTTCATTGTGAAAATAAACTGCACATTTAACAATACCATAGGCTCTTTTATCTTCTATTAATTTATTTAAAAGTTCTACACTATGAAGAGAATATATTTTGTTTTTATACTCATTTACTTGTTTAAAAGGAGATTTTACAATGCAACATTCTTTATTTACAATAAAGTTTCCTTGTTCATCTAATGTATAACTATTCAAATTCCAATCCTTTACTTCTATTATTAAAATACCACTGTTTTTTCTCATTAGTATTATATCTGGATTATCTCCATTTATTAATGGTTGATAATATATTTCATAACTATCATCTAAATTTTTATATAAAAAGTTCAATAAACATATTTCGCCTGCAGTAGGAGTTTGATTTGATGAATAAATCAAATCAAATTTAGGATAAATTAAAGCCATAGTTTTCCTCCTTTTATGGAATTTTAATTATATATTAATATGTTTAAAGAACCGTTTTATTTCGCAAAATAAAAAAAGATTGCCATGCAATCTTTTTTAGTTAATAGTTTATAAGAAAAAGTTAAGAGTTTTAAATAATTTTGATTTTTGTAAATACTATATATATTTTTTATTTTTTAAAACCTGCTTTGGCAAAAGAATCTGCCATAATATTAAATCCACTATTTCCTTCTGAATATACATTCTCATGATTTTTTGTTTTCTTATTGGAGTTTTTTCCTGGTTTTTTTGATTTCCCTTTATTAGTTGATTTAGCAGGTTTCTTATTATTACTATCTAATAACTTTCCAAACCTTCTAACCCATGCTATAACAAATTCCAATTCTTCAACTGATAAATCATTTAAAGTTTTATTATTCATGTAATAAGAATTATTGTTCTTTTTTATTTCCAAAAAATCATCTATAAAATAGTTATAATTTTCTTTAAGTGCTTTTCCTCCACCTAATACTTCAATATTAGAATTTTTAATATTATAAAGAATTTCATAAAAATTATTTAATACTTTATTTTCATCAGTATTCTTTTTATTTGAAACTTCTAACATATTGTGAATAAAACTTATATATTCTGAAGACCCTTTTCCTTTTAATTCTTCAGCAACAGTTTCAATGACTTCAAATAATTCTTTTTTAGATTTTTTCAAGTTATCACCTCACTTAATAAGCATAGTTAAATATTTTTTACAGCATTTTCAAAGTTCAATACTTCTATTATTTTATCTATATTTGTTTTTATATCTTTGTCATCTATATTTTTATAATCATTTCCTTTTTTCACCCAATGACTTTCAGCAGTAACTTCTATACTTCCATATAGATAAGACTTTCCAAAGCCTATTTTAGGATGTATATCTCCAGTAATACCTAAAGAAAAACATAAAAGTTGAACTTGTTCATCTGTTAATTCTTTAAATATTATTTGTCCTTGAAACTCTGTTCCTTTTGGAACAAATTCATAAGGAATATCCCCTTTTAGTTGCACTCCATTTATACCATGCATATAAAATTTATAACCTTTATATTTTCCGTCATCATTTAAATAATCCTTTGAATTAGGATTAGGAGTAAAAGATTTAGGTAGTTTTATTATTTCTGTTTTATTTTTTGAAGTGGATTTACTAAGTTTTAAATCACTAAATTGTATTCTGCTTTTATATCCCATAGCTCCAAACATATTACATATAATGCATCTACTATATTTAGGTTCTCTTTTTGAAACTGGTATCTTATTTTCGTATATATTTTTAGATTTAGTCATGCAACTACGAGATAAGGCTTCAGCTATATTTCTTATACATCCTTTAAAGCTTGTACCAGGAATTATTAATTCACCATTATTTCTAATAAAACTTGAATATATAGTTTTATTATCTTTAGTATCATAAGCTCCTGAAGATATATGAACTGGTGTTAAAGTTTTTACAGTTATATTTATTTTCCCTGAATTATTCCCCTCTATTTCATAACTTTCACAATTTATAAAAGGAATAAATTTAAAGTACTTTTCCATTTTTTAAATCACTTCCTTGAGTTTTAACCTCTGTTTCATCTATTTTTATTTTAGAAAATATATTTTTAACTTCTTTTTCATCTATTTTTCTTTCAATATAAAATCCTTTATCTTCATATTTTCCATTATTTTTAGATTTATCATAATATCTTATTTTCATATTTATATCTTTAACTTCCATTTGTCCAAATCCTTTTGAAGTAACTCCTCCTAAGGTGACAAATCCTTCATTAATATCTTCTAATATTAATAATATTAATTTTAAATTCCATGGAAAAAAGTTTTTAATTTTTATTTTACCTTTAAATTTACCATACTCTACATATTCAAAATCATAAAAAGCTCCCTTCCTTGCCGCTCCTGAAATCCTATCTATGGCTACACCTTTTCTTTTTCCAATTACAGGATTTTCTATAGGATAGAAATCTTCAAAACTTATTCTGCTTTTCAATCCTTGTGAACCAAAAAGTTTGCAAACAGCACAACTTAAATCATATTTATCTATACCTGTAATATTTTTATTCTTTTTTTGTTTATCAGCAATTTTTTTACCACAACTATTATTGTATGAAAAAATATTACATATACCATATTTTTTAAGAAATACTTCTGCTCTACTTCTAAAAACTCCCTTTAATCCTGTGCCTGGAATTACTGGAATCATCTTTCCTTCTTTATAAAAGGCAATATATGAATCATCTGCTGCTGTTGGATTTAATGGATCTTCTTCTCCTGACTTTATGAAAAGAGGACTTCTAGTTTCTAATATACATTCAATTTGTGCTTCATTAATTAAATTACTGAACATTTTTCCACCTCATTTCATCTTTTAATCCTGAAAGTAAATATTCTTTTAAATTTTCTTTAGTAATTTTATAACTCTCCATGTCTTCAAGTTTAATTTTTCCAAGACCTACTGAAGTTTTTCCTCCTATTTGTAAATCTCCATTTTCTAAAACTTTTATTATTATTTTTAATAATTCCTCATGATCATCATCCAAATTATCTATTACCATATTAAAATTAAATTTAGTTCCCATAGCTACTTGCTCAAAATCATATTTTCTACCATTTAAAGATGTCCCAGAATCTCTATCTATTACTACTCCATCTCTTTTTTCTATATATGCTTTTTCATCTTTTAAAGTACAATCAGATATTTTTAGCTTAGATGCAAAAAAATTACACCCAAATATTTTACACACATCGCACATTTTTTTATATATATCTATAGCAATTTTTTTATCCCTTTCTTCGTTATTTCTAGGATATTTTACTTTTAATTCATTTACATATTTATTAGATATACAAGGTTTATCAATTATAATACATGTTTTAAAATTAGAGTATATTCCACTATTTATTAATGCTTCCATGAAACTTCTTAAAACTCCCTTTAAAGAACTTCCAGGAATATAAGGATTTCCATATACATCTCTTATTACTGTATTATCTACTTGAAGTGGATCGAAATCTTTATTTCCCGCTCCTATATGAATAGGAGATAATGCTATAAGAGTACCTTTAATTAAATATTTATTTTTAAACTTTTCTAAAAGCATTATGTCACCCCTTTTATTTACTTTTGTAATTTATTAATTAACATATATTTTTAATACTTATAAAAAAATTAATTGATTCACTTTTTTTTCTTTTTCTCATTAAGCGATTCTATAACTTTCTTTTTCCAATAAAAGTAACCAAAAAATTGACTTATATTTTTTAGAGCTATTTTATCATCTTTATTAGCGTTACTATATATTTTCTCTAAATAGAATACTATAACATCTCCAAGTTTTTCATTATTTTTAAATTCCATTTCCCATCCATTACATTTTGCTGTTTTATATTGCATGTAAAGTTTAAATTCTTTATATGAATCTGCATTTAAAGCTGTATTAGCTAATCCTCTAATATTAGTACTTCCTACTCCTCCGCCTTCTTTTAATTCCTTTCCCTTTTTTCCAAGCTTATTATCTTTATTAAGCCAAAAATCTTCATCTTTAAATATTTCATCTACATAAGCTATTAATTCATCTTTTAATTTTTTATTATCTTTATTTTCATTATTCATAATAACACCTCCAAAATAAACTAAAATACTTGTCCAAAATAAAATTCATAATCTCCAAAACCATTCTCATTTTCTAAACCAAATCCCTTAATAGTTGAAAAATCATTATATATGTCTTCAAAGGCTTTTTGTGTTTTAAATACAATTACACTGCCTTTTTTAACCATAACACAAGTTTCTTCTCTTTTATCCTCACTTATCTTAGACATGTCGTATCCTCTAAAATTGAATGTTTCTGCAAAAACTTTTTCTATTTCATATTCCTCATTAATTTTTAAAGCCTCTTTCCACTTTTTCATATACTCTTCAGTAGTTATATAATTTTCACTTAATTGAAAATTCATTTTAGTATCTGAAATAAATTTTATACAAACATAATTTAAACTATCTTTTTTATCCTGAAATTTACTGTATTTACTACTAAAATCTTTCATACGTTTTACAATTTTATCTTTCTTAACATTTTCTTTTTTACAACATATTAAACTACACTTTCCAAATCCAATAGATATATATGAACCTAATCTTAATTCATCTATATTTTTTATATCATCTTGTTCTATTCCTTCTATATAACCTTCAAATATGTTTTTACTATTTTCCTTAGTTGCATTACTTTCTGTTTCGCTTACACATACTAAAGAGTACAGTCTACCATCTTTTGATGTTTCAGTATATTTATCTATTTGATTCTTAGTTAAAAACATTTTTTTCACATTATAATCTTCATTATTTTTTAAGTATCCAGTAACACCTTCTACTCTTCCATTTCCATCAGGACATTTTTTACAAACCTTTTCATCAATCAGACAATCTATAAATCCATGTTCTTCATTTTCCTTACACCTCATGGCAGTTATAGGTATAATTTGAACTCCTTCAGGATAAAAAAACGAAAACTTCATAGTACTAAACTTTTTACATAAATTCTTATATAAACATTTCTTACATCTCTTTCCATCTCTAAAAGTAACCCAATTTTTTCTTTTAACACCATCTACTATAATCTCTTCTTCCTCTTTAAACTCACTACAATTTTCTAGTATAAACTTAGCAAAAGCAGCTCTTACTACATTACCTTTTATGTAATCCATACTTTCAATATAATTATTGGTAAGTTTTATTCCTCCAGTTATAAAAGGAGATTTAAAATTTAATTTGATTTTCAATTACTTCACCTCCTCAAAAGAAACCTCTACATTTCCGCTTCCTCTACTTTTACTTCCGCCTATAAAATCTATCATTTTAATTGCCATCTCTAATTCTTCTTTATATATTTTAGTTTCTTCATCAAAAACAATAGATACCTCTCCTAAAAATTCTTTATTATAACACTGTTCTTCTGTAAATAATGCTCCATCTTTTGATACTTTTCTAAATCTATCTATAGAATTTGAAGTTTTTATGCTTATTTTACTTTCTTCTTTAGTTTCAAAATTATCTACACATATTTTAGAAGGACTATTTCCTGACTTCCCAAATAATTTACACATTGGACAGTTACAACTTTCATTATTATCTTTATGTTTAAAATCACTTATTTTATAAAAATTACTTTTTAT
Organism: Clostridium acetireducens DSM 10703; assembly: GCF_001758365.1. GTDB lineage: Bacteria > Bacillota > Clostridia > Clostridiales > Clostridiaceae > Clostridium_C > Clostridium_C acetireducens. The sequence continues at coordinate 15,576 of NZ_LZFO01000005.1, read as the reverse complement.
TTTCCCTTTTATTGTACTTCCAGGTATATATGGCTTTCCTCTTAGCTTAACAGTATATTTATTTATAAAATCATTTTCTCCTTCTCCTGTATTTATATTAAAAGGAGATTTAAAATTTAACTTTATCATGTATTTGCATTTATGCATTTTTTATCACTCCTTCTGTATAATCCCAAAGGATTACTATATCATTCCATGGAGAGATTACTTTTTCTTGTCCTTTTTCATCTTTAGTAAGTATAAGTCCTGCAAAATATCCTTCTTTTACATTAAACATTTCATTAATGTACTTTGTATATGCATTAGAGTGCCTAGCTTGTTGATATAGATAAAAAAGTTGAAATTCCTTTTCTGTCATATTGTTATACGCATATTTTAATTTGTATATTTGACTTATTTTTATATTTTTACTATCTCTCTTCATTTTTCTTATTATCTCAATAGCTTTTTTAGTTTGATTGCAACTCATAGGAAAACAGCTTTTTCTGTTTTGCAAATCTACATTACTTATGCCTTCCATAATTATTACATCTATAGTGCCCTCATTTATTTCTTTATTTTTTCTTAAATATTTTTTAGCATTTTTTAAGCAACTTTGACTTATTTTAAACATATTTTGTATAGGAGTACTGTCTTTAGAAATACATACTCCTACAGACATAGTCATTTTATTATCAAATGCTTTATCAAACTTTTCAATTATTTTAGTAGATATATCAAGTGAAACATTTGCCGGAAGTATTATAAATATATCGTCTCCACCTAGTGCTATAGCTTCAAACTTAGCTTGTTCTCCCATTACATCATATATAGATTTATAGACACATATTTTGGTAGTTCTATCTAAAATCCTACTAAAATACATTTGTTGAAATGGATTTTTAATTTTTCTTATTACATTTCCCATGTTATTTCCATCTGCATAAACTACAGCAGAATAATTTTGAGAATCTGAAACATCTGTTATGTTTTTTATATTATTTTTATTTTTCATGGTTATATTTAAATATCTTTCAAATTCATCAAAAAATTGTGCTTTATTTCTTCCCACCTTGTTTTTTCTCAAACAAGAAGGGCAAACTTCTATATCACCATTAGGAGAATCTATTACGTATACTGCATCTCTTATTCCACATAACTTGCATACATTTTTGCTCTTAGTTTTATTTTTAAAATCAATTTTTATATTTTCGTTTTTTATGTTAATATTTTTTAAATCGTTGTCTGGATTTATTGGATAAACTTTAATTTTTTTTCTTTCTTCTAATTTGTTATTAGCTTTTCTTGCTTGATTACTATAGTCCATAAAAAATTCATTTAAAGAACAACTAGTCCATTCAAATGCATTTTTAACTGTTAAAGCTACTTTTGTATATTCTTTTTCTAAATCTTCACATACCAATTTTCCCTTGCCCTTAGGTACTAATAAAAATACATTTCCTCCTCCGCAATAAAGTGAGCATTCTTTTATATAATTTTTCTCTAAATAATCTAAAGTATAATCTTTATTTAAAGCATCAATTATACTACTAGCCCCTCTTATATCTTTTATTTTATTATTTTCTAAAAAATACTGTTTAATTTTATATATAGATCCTTTTACTAAATCCACTTGTATATCTTTAAATAATTCTTTATTTTTATCACCATTAACTGATTGATATAAAAATTTTTTTGTATCATCTGTTTCTTTAGAAAAAAATTTTAAATATACTTCTTTGCGAAAAACTTCTTTATTATTTATTTCATTATTCAATTCATTTATTAAATACTGAATTAATGTATACATATTTAAAACATCTTTTATGCTAGGAGCAAATTTTACCTCTGATTTAAAATAATATGGTATGTATCCATAATGCTCAAAAATTTCTTCATTGTTCATATTACTAATTCCCTTAATGTTTTTAGGAAGTTTATTATTTAACAAAAACTCTTTTAATTCCTTTAAATGTGCTTGAAATTCCTTTTTAGCCATTGACTTAGGATAAAGAGCTTCTAGAAAATTATCTTCTTTACTCATTTAACCTATCCTCCTTTAATACATATTTTCCAAAGCCTATAAGATTTCTACAGCCTATTAAAAGTTTCTCACCAGCTATTAAATAATTGACATATTGTTTTATTTTTGAATGAAACTCTACATTTCCTAAAAAACTTTTAATATAGTAATTAAATTTACAAACTTGAGGCAACTTTAAAGTGCAACATTCTTTATTATAACTATATATTTTTATACTTTTACTTAGTTTTTTTAAAGGATATTTTCTTGTTGTTAGTTTAAAATCATATCTATTTATTAAATTTTTTTCTAACTCTAAATTTTTCAGTTTTTTTACATCTTCTTTTTCTAAAGCATTTAAACTATTCAAACGTTTAGCTATGCAATAGGATATAATAGCAGAATTAAAACTACTTGCATTGAACAATTCAAAATATTCTGTATAAAATGGAGATACAAAAACCAATTTATTAACACCGTTAATCTGATTTAATCTTTTATCTATATATTTTTTTATAGAATAAGGTTGTAAATTTTCTTCAAAAAACTGATTTTCTTTATAAATTACTTTACACTCATCATTTAGAATTTCATCTAATTTAAATTTACATCTATTTTTTCCTATACCTTTTTCCCCCATAAGTTCTATAAAATAAATTAATTGACTAGAAAAAAAGTTAGCATCATTATATAAATATATGCTGAATTTTAATGTATCTCCCTTTTTATAATTTGTATTATATTCATCACATACTATACAGATATTAGAATAAATGCTTTCACTTTGAACTATAACTGGTAAATTTCCTTTATAATTTCCTCCTAGTATTTTCTGTATAAAACAATTTTTAAACTGGAAACAACTTGTACAATTATTATTATTTACACAATATACCTTACTTACTTCATTGATTAGTGCTCCTGCAAGCATTAATGACTTATGCTTTGATAATTTACTATCCTCTTCCATTACTACTTTAATATCTAATATACAGTACTGTATATCTTTCAAAAGTATCACTCCTGATCTATATTAATCAAAGTCATCCCATTTTATAAAGTTATCTTCTCTAAAATTATTTTTATATACTGTTTTCTTTAATTTTAATTCATATTTATCATGATCTAACTCTACCAAACAAACTTTAACTATATCATTTTCCATGTAATAAAATGCTCTAGGACTAGTATTACTTTCTTTAAATATTTGCAAATCTGTAATTGTATCCTCTGGCTTATCATGTAAATTGTTTTTTCTTAAATTTGGATCTAAAAGTTTTTTAAATAAGTTTTTTATACAACTAATTTTATTAGAATCATTAAGTTTTTTTAAATCATTAAATACTTTTTCATAAATCAATATATAAGGTTTATTTTTAGTACTTAAATATTTATTATATAATAACTCTCCTATAGCAGAAAAAGTTACATAATTATCCTCATCACTTTCTATAAATTGATAATAAGTATCTCTTTTATCAAATTCTATACCTTTAAAAAACTCTTTTTTACTCACTATTTGATTATTATATAAATAGTTAAATTTATCTTCATGGTCCTCTATAGGGTTAAAATCAAATTCTACAGGTATAGGTGGAAGGGTTATAAGTCCTTCTGTATTTTCAAATATATAAGTTATTTTCTTTTTATATATCATTCCAGCCAAAGTTATGTAAGGTACTACTCCTTTAAATCCACCAGTAGGATTAAAAATAATTTCTTTAGAATAGTTATTATTATTTACTATTTCTACAATTATTTCTAAAAGTTTTTTTACAGCAACCTTTTCAAATAATTTAGCATTATTTACTTGAAGTCCTTCTATTCTTTCTATATATACTTTACAATTAAATTTATCCTGGAAAAATTCTTTCAATATTTCACTTGCTAATAATCCGTTATTTGTATCAGTAGAAAGTAAATATATAGAATCATTTTTAGTTATTCCTATTTTACTTAAACTTTTAATTTCAGCAGACATTTTTTTAAAACCTTTAGCATTTTTAATTTTTGAAAGTACATAACTTTTTATTAAACTAAAATCAGCTTCTTCTTTAAAATTTCCTTCATTATAAATATTTTTGAAGTTTATATAATCTTCATTATATTCTTTTCTAGTTTGATTAGAAAAAATTGAAGTACCTACTGTGGCTATTATGGTTTTATCTTTCGTCATATTGACCTCCTAAAAATTAAATTTATATGTTAGTTTCAACGTATTCTTTAAATTCCTCGTAATATTTTTCTATGTCTTTACTTAAAGTTTCATAATCTTTAACTTTCTTGCTAAATCCAAAATGATTAATATCATTCCTTGCTTGACTTATTTTATCTGCTAACTTAATAATACTTTCATCTAAACTATCTATTATTTTTTTAATGCCTTCTCTGTATTTCTCATCAATTTGCCATTCACTTTCTGGCTTTTCTTGAAATTTTAATTTAATAGCTTTATTAACTAACTTTTCTCGATTTTCATAATTAGAATCATCTAAATTAAATTTACTACAAACATAAGTTTTTATAGTTTCTTCTAATGCTGTATATGCTTGTTGAATCAAGTTATTATCAATACTCCATTTAACTACTGCTAATCCAGTAGATACATTATCATTATTTTTAAAATCAAAAGTTCTTTTTTGAATTTTCTTAAATAGCGGTGTTAATGGTTTTATAACTTTAGATTCATTGTCCAATATAGGTTCTAAAGCTCCTTCCATATTTTTATAAGCACAAGCTATAGATTTTTTATTATTATTTTTTACATTTTCTATTAATTTTCCTCTGCAAGTATATACACAATTAGTAAAATCATTTAATCTATCAATAAATTGCTTTGTTTGTCTTGAACCATCCACATTTTTTCTTAATTTTTCCTGTAAATTTTTCATAGATACTTTTGTTATTTCTTTACTATTTCCATACTTTAAAAATATGTTTACTGCTTGTGTCCATTCTAAAAGTTCATCAAATTCTGTAAGTTCAAATATAGGAGTAGTTGGTGGATTAGTATTTTCATCTCTAGCTTCAAAAGCTCCATAATAAATTCCTTTAAGTTTTATATTTTTAATAACTTTTGCATAATTAAGTATTACAAGAACAAGCATAGGTATTGATCTAAAACCATGGGTTATATCAAAAATTATTTCATCGCCTTCTTCAATAACATTAAAAATGTTATCATATATTTTCCATATTTCTTCTGTATTTTTTCCATCAACTATTGATACATCCTGTACCGATAAGCTAAAATTCTTTAAATCTTTTAAAGTATCTCTCAATCCTTTTTCTTTATTATTTTCCCAATTTATTTTTCTTGCATCTTTAGTTAAAAATATTATTGCTTTATCTTCTTTAGTCCAATTAGAACAAAATGTCTTTATTAAAGCTTCTTGCACAAATCTAGTTTTATTTTTTTCTTCTCCATATACATAGTTGCAATCTTTATACCTACCTGTTCCTAGCACACTTAAAAACTTTTTACCCATTTTTAACCCTCCTATGTTATAAAAAACAATGTTTTTCAAATAAGTTACAAAATCTATAAATTAAACCTAATATATTAATAATTCTTCAACAAACTTCATAATCCTTCCTTAATTACATATTATTTATATTTAAATCAAATTTAAACTTTCAGGATAAATTATAAATAAAAGGACTAAAATATTACAAATACGTATATTTTTTTACTAAAAAGACTCTTAATTACTGCTTTAATTATTAACAATAATTAAAAGTCTTAAATCTAAAGTTTACCAAATTAATTAACTATTTAAATAATCGCTTCTTATATGAATTCAAAATTAACTTGTTTAAATTCTTGTTTATGAAAATTAGAATAATCATACTCTAATAAAACTTTCTCTATATTTTCAATATCATTCTTATTTTCCAAGGACTTTACTCTATTATCTTTTAAAAGCTCTATATTACCAGACACTATATCAAGTGTTCTATTCTTATATGGAGGCACATAAACATATAATTTCCTTTCTTGCTCTAAAGCAAATTTAGCAGTATGCATAGTTCCACCTTTTAAATCTGTTTCGACTACTACAACCACTTTACTCAATCCACTTTGAAGCCTATCTCTCTCCACAAAATAATTTCTTTTAGCATTTTCTCCTGGTGGATATTCACTTATAATACATCCGCCTTTTTCAATAATATCATAAGCTAATTTTTCATTTTCTTTAGGATAAATACTATCTATTCCACAAGGAAGAGAAACTACATTTAGCCCATTTACTTTCAAAGATCCTAAATTAGCAAAAGTATCACAACCTAAAGCTAAACCAGTAACTACTGTAAATCCTCTTTTTCCAAAAATTTCTCCAAGTCTTCCTGCCACTTTTTCACCATGAATTGTTGGATTTCTAGTACCTACTATAGCTATTGAAGTATTATTTATAGCTTCTAAATTTCCTTTATAATATAACAATACAGGGAAATCTGGAATGCATTTTAAGCTTTCAGGAAATCCTTTATCTTTAAAAGATATTATATTTATGTTTTTATCATAAGCTTTTTTTCTTATATTCTCCCCTTGAATTTTTGCTTTTTCTATTTCATATCTCTCAGGAATCTTAATCCTTTTATACTTATACTTAGCCTCTATAAATACATCTATAATTTCGTCTATATTAGTTGGTTCAAAACCAGCAACTTGAATAACTTTTTCTAAAGTTCTTTTACCTATTCCAGGTATGCAAAGCATATCTATAATGAAATTAACCATTTAAAGTTCCCCCTATATATTAGACACCTTTCTATGTCTTGACTTAGTTTTAGCTAAAACAAATTTACAAATACCACTTACTCCTAAACCTCTTAATAAATCCTCACATGCCAACATTGAATTCCCAGTAGTTGTAACATCATCTAGTAAAATTACTTTTTTCCCCTTTAGTATATTTATTTTATCAACTTTGATTGTTTGCATATGAATATTCTTGTTCCTTCTACCACCATGAGAAAGTTTTTGTATTGTTGCTACTCTTTTTAAGCACATCTTTCCATTTATAAAACCTAGAGCATTACATAACTTATCTATAACTTCTTCAAAACTCCCACATCCTCCTGCTGAAGTATGAGAAGGCACTGCTACTAAAACTATATTTTCTCTATCTGGCAAATCAGAAAAAATATTAAATAGGACTGAATAAAAAAAACCTACAGCATGTCTATCTCTCTTTTTAAAGTTTAATATCTTACTACTAAAATCATCAAACTCAGGATTGTGTACTTTCATGCAGTCATCATAAATCCAATAAGAATTATATGACTTTAAGTATAATATATTATTAATTTTATCTTTTTTCATTAAACAATCACCTTCCATGTATTAACCTTGTTTTCAAGTTAAATATACATGGTTAGCTATACCATTTTATTTCGTAAAATTTTATGGTACATAAAAAAAGAAAAACTACGACAATAAGTAGTTTTTCTTTTTTAACATTTTTAGAAATTTAAAAATCCATTCAATCATGGTTATATCATTTCTACTATAGTAAATGTGCTATTAAAAAAGAAGGAGAAAAAGCATGTGAAAATCCATTCAATCATGGTTATATCATTTCTACCAAGATGTAATTACATCAATGAGAAAAACAAACGAAGAAGAGTGAAAATCCATTCAATCATGGTTATATCATTTCTACAGCACCCCTTGGGAAGCAGCTTATATCAATGCTTCCCAAGAGCATTTTACAAAACCTTTTTAAATTTAGCTTTTAGTTTACATAATATCATGTTTTATACATTGATGTATAAAATTTTTATTATACTTTAAGTATTGATTTATCTAACTTTAAAGCTACTTTTCAAAAACCCCCTATGTATAAAATCATTTTGAGGTTTTATATTTTAAGCTCTATTACCCAATAATCTTCTTCATTTTCATTTTCTATTTTCTTTAGAACTCCAATATCTAAATCTATCTGTTTACAATTTAAGCTTTTATAAATAGAATTTATTTTATTTTGAAGTTTCTTTATTCTTTTATTAATTCTTTCTCTTTCTTCTTTTAATCTAAATATTTCTTCAATATTATCTTTTATATTATTGTTTATAGAATTTTTTATAAACTCCCCTTTATCTGCATATATTATAGGAGATTCATACATACCATTTTGTAGTTGAAAGTTGCAACTACAATATATTGAAAATTCTGTATCTCTTATATACTCCCTTATTTTCCTACAAGATATAGGTTTTTCAGGTGCATTTGATATGTACCTCTCAGTTATATTATAACTATAATTCTCCATGTTTTCCATAATAAAATGCAAAAAGTTTTCACCTTTTTCTATATGGTAAAAAATACAAAGCATAATAAGCCTTTCAAAATGTTTCATACTACTTTTACAAATTGATTTTTCTAAAATGTTTTTTACTACAATACAATTTTCTATAATTTTATTAGCTTCAGGAAATTGACATTTTACTTGTTCCATAAAATCTAAAAATTTTTCTTTATTATCAAAAGTAAATGTATTTTCAAAAATATAAAATGGCTCTTTAAAATTTAAAAATTCACATTTTTTCATAGTTTCAGGGTGATATCCTTCTGAAAGTTTTATTATATTTTCTGTTTCTTCAATAAAATTAGATTTAGGTCTTATTTCTATTTCTACGTCTTTTTCAACTGAAATTAATTCTAATACATTTTTTGCAAAGTTATTAATTTTTTCAACTTCTATAAATTCATTAAAAAAACACCATAAATGATACCCCTTCTTGCCACTAAACTCTGTATAAGATTCATAACCTTCTTCTTTTAACACATCTTTTAAATCTTCTGTTACTTTCTTAGATTTATTAATATCCTTACTATCTACATCAAAAACTAATATATTGCTTTTATTGTCTTTATCTAATCTTACAGCTATATTAATAGCTCCTTTAAAATGCTTTAATATTAATTCTTTTGTTATAGGTTCATTAATTTTTATATATTCTTTTTTTCCTTCCATTTTGCATAAATAATATTCTTCTTTTCTTATTATAAATCTATCCATAAAGCATTTTAATACTTTATCTTTAGAATCTACTTTAGAAATTAAATCTTCAAATTTATAGGCCCCTTCAAATTCTTTGTTTTCTAACAAATTCTCAATCAAATCATATTTATCATACTTTAAAACTATATATTTAAATAAATTTACATAGACTATACCTAATTTACCTTTTATTAAATTTAATATTTTTTCTATATCCTCTTCTTTAATATCATTATATATGCTTATTTCTTTTAAAATATTTATAAAATCTTCTTCATTGAAATTTTCAATAATACTGTTTACTTTCTCTAATTTATTATGACTATTATATTTTGGATATAATACAGTTTGGAAATTTTCTTTTTTTATATCAAATCCTAAAAATTTTATACTTTCACCATAACTTCCTATAAAAGTTTTTTCTTCAGAAATATTTAAATTAATGTTTTTTAATTGCTTCTCTATTTGTAATAGTATATTCTCATTACTTAAAAACATCATATCATCTGCGAATCTTACATAAATTATATCTTCTAAACCTTGAAAATATTTATCAAATTCACACATATAAATATTAGATAAAATTGGACTTAATGGACTTCCTAAGGATAAACCTTTTATTCCAAGCCTTTCTTCTTCTAAAAATATATCTTGAATTTTTTTTATCAAATTACTATCTATTATATAATTTTCTAATTTCTTTATTAATAGATGGAAAAAAGCTTTTTATATCACATTTAATAAAATATTTATATTTCTCTATATTATCATTAATTTTATCTACAGCTTGTTTAGCATGTTTACCTTTTAAAAAAGAATATACATTATCAGAGAAAACTACATATTCTTCAATTTTTTCATAATTTTTATTAAACTTCTTTATATATTTTCTAAAAGCATTTTGTTTCAAACGAATTCCATCTTTATTTTTTGTAAAATCTGTTATTCTTATTTCTTTTCTTCTTAATAACTTTAAAACAAAGTCATCACAAAAGTTTGATCTATATAATTCTAGTAAATCCAATGATAATGATTCTCTTCCATACTTTATACCATGCAAAAATCCTATAAAACTATCTAATCCTACCTTTTCTATTTCACTCAGTATAATACTATTAAGTATAGAATATGTAAGACTTAATAAAGCATTTACTTCATCTTTTGGTGGATTTTTATTTCTTCCTTTAAACTCATAAGGCTCTGGAATTAAGTTTGTTAAACTTTGAAAATAAATTCTAGCTGCCGCTCCTTCTATACCCATAATTTCATTTATCTCTTTAGCATAATTAACTTTATTTATAAAATAGTCTATTTTATCATTTTTTATATTATATTTTTTTAACAACTAATTTTGTCTAATTATTTTATTACGTATTATACTTTTAGCGTAATTAATCTTTATATTTTTCTTTGACCATATGTCATATTGGGCCAATCGTAAATATACATTTTTAGAAAATTTACCACTTATTTTTCCCTTAAATCCACCACTAATAGTTAAAAATAATATATCTATATTATTCTTAAAAGCTAAGTTTAAAGCTTGACTGGTTATTTGTTGATTACCAAAAATAAATATATTTTCAATTTTATACACTGGAATAGTTGTAAGCTTTACACCGTTTTTAGAAATTAAAAAAGAAATATTATCTTTTTTTATACTACATCCTTGATCTATAATGTATAATGTTTTCATTTTTTACTCCTATAGTATATTTTTAAAAGAAGCTACAATAGTTTGCAGCTTCTTTAATCTAGGTATAAATTCTCTCTTACTAATAGTATAAGTTCTTTTAATTTTTCTTGATTATCTGTAACTAATTCTAAAGCCTTATCTAATTCAAATTTAACTTGATAAACAAACTCTGAATCCATATTAATTAATTTACTTAATGCAATTGCTTGGTTTAAATGCCATCTTGGATTTGAAGGTTCTAATAATATAGCTCTATATACTAAAAAGGAAATAGAAATTGGACTAAATTTTTGTGAAATAAGGTGTTGTGTAAAATATCCATAATACAACGCTCTATTAGGATTTAACGATATAGCTGTTAAGTATAAATTATTTATTGCATCCTGATCATCAAAATTTTCCATGCAACTATGAAGTATTGCTGCTAAAAAAACATAATGGGCTTTTTCCTTATTTGATGCATTTTCATTACTTGTACCATCTTTTATGTCTTGCCATAATTGCTCTATCCTTTGATGCCTGTATTCAGATTCTTCTAAAGATAATATATCATCTAATTCCTCTATTTCATCAAATACATTGTCTTTTATTTCAATACTTTGCTCTTCTTGAAAGTTATCTATCTCTGGAAGTGTTTGTAATAGCCACTCAACATCTTGCAATAAACTTAATATATTTTTAGCTTTGTTATTATCCAATAATTCAATATTATCTTCTTTATTTAATTCCAAAAACTTTTTAAAATGTATACAACTTTCTTCAAATCTTCCTGTGAAAAATTCAGATAAAGCTGCTACTGCTAAAGCATACGTATCATCATTTCTCTCATTACTAATATATTTAAGTGCCATATCATAATTGTGATTCATCATAGCTTTTACTGCTGGAATTAATAAACTCATTTTCTACCATCCTCCTAAATTTGTTTGTATCCATATATTACGATGCGCTTTATACCATTTTATTTCGCAAAATTGTATTCTATATAAATGCACAAAAAAAGAAAAACTACGCTAATAAGTAGTTTTTCTTTTTTAATATTTTTAGAATTTTTAAAATCCATTCAATCATGGTTATATCATTTCTACCAGCACCCCTTGGGAAGCCTCTTATATCAATGCCTTCCAAGAGCATTTTTCAAAACCTTTTTAAATTTAGCTTTTAGTTTACATACTATCATATTTTATACATTGATGTATAAAAGTTTTATCATAGTTTAAGCATTGATTTATATATCTTTAAAGCTATTTTTCAAAAACCCCCTATGTATAAAATCATTTTAGGGTTTTTTAAAAAACTATTTCAAACTCTAAGAAAATTACACATTTGTTATTTTTCCTAAACCAAAAAGTATTTTAACTACATGCATAATTTTCTTGCTAAAATATATTATTTAATTTTATTAACACTTTCAAGTAAAATAAATTTTTAGCAACTTCTGCAAATCCACTATATTGCTTTTGGCTATTTAGAATTAATCACATTTACACCCCAACATATACTAAAATCCCCTAATTAGTACTTCTATACAAATCCCATAAATCCTCTTTTATTTAAAAATTAATATTTTTATATTAAAATCATTTTGTCGAAATAAGTTACCCACAGATTGTGTATGAAAAGTTATCCACACGACATATTTGTCATGAGTCATGCGACATATTTGTCTTAAGTGATACGACATATCTGTCGCCTAGAATAATTACAAATTTAATAAATATATATATATATATTATTTATAGGTATTATATATAAACTTTCCCATATTGTCAATCCCTAATCGTCATACAAAAATCAACAAAATTTTGAATGATATAAGCAAAATTTATAGTAAATTATGTAGAAAGTTTTTTAATATAAAACGGATTTATTTTAGTTAATTTTTTGATTTTTTTGAAATTATGTGATAATATATATTTATACACCCTATTTGAAAAAAATATTTTTTAGTAAATATAAATTTAATTCCTAAAAAGTATTCCCTGTTTTCACACTACCACTATGCCCATTTATATTAACTTCTTGCAATAACACCTGTGTAAAACAAAAAAAGTTGCAAAAACATTGCAACTTAATAATTATATTTATTTTAAAAAAGACCTATTTCGAATTTTCCTAAACCAAAAGATGTATTTTTACCTATATGTATTATTTCTCCTGCTAAAATATATTCTTTTATTTCATTAATACTTTCAGGTAAAATAAATTTTCCGGTAACTCCACCAAAATTCATGTCTTGTTTTTGTCTATTAGAATGTCTTTTTACATTAATCCATTCACTATTTACTTCTTCAATATTACCTTCTAAATCTATAATAGTATTATCCACTTTTATACCATCTAATGCATTTAAAATTATTAATCTCCTATATAAAGCAATAATTATATCTTTATAATTAATTTTTCTAACTAGTTTTCCCTTTTTTAAAACTCTAAAAGGAGTTGTAAAGTTTATAGTTTTTACTTCAGGTATTTGTTGAAATCTATTTGATACATATTCTTCAAGAGTCCTAATTTTTATATTAAATTTCAAAAATTCATTATCATAAAAAATTGGCTCTTCTATATCATTACTTACTTGGACAAGTTCATATTTAGCATTATAACTCCCCAAGCCTACATTTTCCATGGCTTGAAAAGCATATAAATATTGAGGGAAAAACACTATTGAATCACCAAAAATAGTTATGTAAAATTCTAAAATATCTCCTTTTTTAAAATTAGTTCTTTCATCTTCACATTCAATGACAAAAGAAGAAATAGAAGTATTTTTAGGTACAAATTCTACTTGTTCTCTTAATCCATGTGACATTATATTTTGAACTATACAGCTTTTTTTAAAATAGCACTTATTACAGTTTTCATCCCCTATACAGTTAAAAGTTATTAAAGCTTTTCCTAATACACCTCTTAAAGCAGAACTTTTAAACTGGGGAAGTATAGAATCTTTAGTAAACCTGAAAATAAACTTTGCCTTTGTATATTTAATATTAAGCATATTAGCACCTCAATGTACACCTAAAATAATTCCCTATGGTGGTTACTTCTATACAAACTCCGTAAATCCTCTTTTATTTTAAATTAATATTTTAATTATTTCGTCAAATAAAGTTATCCACATATTTTCTATATGTATATTCTCAAATGTGAATTCAAAAATATATTTACTAATAATTAATTTATCAGTATGATTTTACACTACTGATATTTTTTCTTGTTGCAAAAGCTCATTTTCCTTATCTACTTTTTTATTTTCTACAATAAGATTTTTAATAATATTTTCTTTTTCCGCTATTTCTCTTTCTTTTCCATATAAATAACTTGGCATTTCCTCATCTCTAGGGGTAAATTGATTTCCATAAGAAGTTACTGAACACCAAACAACTTGTGCACATAATTCCCTATCTAATTTTCTACTTCCGCTTAATATTTGATATGAAGCAATTCCAAATATTAAAATTCCTCCTATAGGTCCTGTTAACAATCCAAGTATAGATGTAGCACTTGTATATACTGCAAAAGGCAGTGTTATACCCAGTATAGTTGTAAATATTGCATGAATAATAGTTGTAAGTGCCACAAATGCCCCAAAACCTGAAACTGATATTGCTGCCAATATAGCTGTAGGTGCCCCTGCTTTCAGTAATGCACTACGTATGGTTTTTCCAGTTAAACTTTCCACTTCCAACGCTTGTCTTATTTGTTCTTTTTGATATTCATTCATAGTTTTTAAGCTGTCTTCTAATGCTTTTTCTGTTTTTTTTAGCTGCTTTTTTATCTTGTTTCTTTAAATATTTTTGCGTATTAGCTAACATTCTTTCATAAAATCTTCTATGTATACTATCAGCCTTTTGAGCAGGAGTTAGGTTTTTATCAATTTTTAAAGCTTCCCCTGCTTCATCTATTATTTTTGCAGAAAGCATATCATAAGGCGGCTCTTCATAAGTAAGTTTAGCCTTTTTCTTTAAAACTTCTACTATTCTATTATCTAATTCTTCTCTAGAAGTTCCCATTAATTCATTTCTTTTTTCTTCAATTAAATTCCATATATTTTTTACATCAGGTTCCTTTATTTCAGGATTTTTTCCTATTACCTTACCTAAATAATTAATTGCACCTATAACCTTTTTCTTAGCCTTTTGCACCATAGGTTTAGATATATTAGCCATATTAATGTTTTCTAATAATACAATTTGCTCTATAATATCTTCATCAGACATTTTTGTCATGCCATGAAAAATGTTAGGAATGTAACCACCTTTTTACTATAATCTTGAAATATTTAGAAAGTTGTTTGTACTATTATCATAACATAATAATATGCTAAAAATGCAGCATTTTATAAAATATAAAACTCTTTACCTACAAAACTAACTCCATATTTTTATTTGTTCCATAGTATTTATACCTTTTGATATTTGTGTCATTATCTCTTGTCTATATACAATTTTAATTTCTTTATTAGGAATTGCTAATTTAGCTACTGTAAATCCAAATTGATTTTGAATAATATCTATTGCCTTTAAATATCCAGATAAAAGTAAAAGACTAAATAAATAATTATCCTCCTCGTATAATATAGTTGTAACATTTGATAGAAAACATCTTTATTTTCTAACGAACATTACTAATCTAATTTAAAATATTATTCTTTATTTGATTAATAATCCTATCAGATAATTAGTCGTTTCATTTTATAGTTTTCTATCTTAATACCTGAAAGGAAACTTAACTTTACTTGTAGATCATTGTATAATATCTCCTGAATAGAGGTTAGATGGATTCCTCCAGGGCATCTCGGTAGAGATTATACCCGTAAATAAGCGTATCATTCCATCAGTGAGATTTCTATGGTTTAGCTGGTTGGGTTT
>NZ_LZFO01000004.1 GCF_001758365.1 Clostridium acetireducens DSM 10703 | reverse complement strand
TATTAAATAATGGGTTCCTACAGTTTTACCAAGAAACGGGGGAAAGATTAAGTTACCGGCACCAAAGAACATAGAAAATAGAGCAAATCCTACGACTATGGCATCATTTGTAGATTTTTTCATAATAAATAAATCCTCCTTTAGAATTATAAAATTATAAGATTTAAAATTACTTTAGTATAAAATATTCTACATTTTTAGATAAATTCCTTTTAAATTTATTTAAAAATATTAATTTTCTAAATTTAGTATCTATTTAAACAGCCGTTTTAACAGTTTGATAAAATAAATATGGTTAAATTAACAAATTATCAAGTATGTTTTTGGAATAATAAAAACATATTCAATATTTTAAATTATATATACAATATAGTCAATGATGTATAAGTTTAATATTATAAAAAAATTAAAATTAATAAAATAAACTTATGTGTTTTTGTAAATTTAAGGAGAAAAAGAGTATAAAGTAAAGAAATATAATGATAAATTAAGTAAATAAAGAATAAATTTACATAATAACTATATATGACATTAATTATTAAAAATACAATGGATTTTTATATATTTTATAGTAAATTTATTGATAATAAAGTATAGTATTATATTAAATAACATAATAAAAACTACATTTTGTGTAATGTAATATAATATTATTCATTAATATCATATTACATAAATTAGATGCAATTCAAATATAAAATATACACATAAACTTTAATTTAAAAAGTATACATTAGAGTAGAAATAACTAAAGTGGTTTACAGTTAACTTTTATAGAAAATTGAACCTTTGACAGAGTATTAAGCTAATGCTAAAATAATGTAAGATTATGAAAATTTATTATAGTTATGAATTTTAAAAATTAATGTAAGTAAATTTGTATTTAAAAATGTTAAATAATTAACAAATATTAATTGAGGAGTGATACTATGATTAATGTTGAAGTATGTGTTGGAAGTGCCTGTCATTTAAAGGGAGCTTATAATGTTATTAATAAGTTACAAAAATTAATTGATAATAAAGGACTAAAAAATAAAGTTACTGTAAAAGCTGCTTTTTGTTTAGGAAATTGTACTAACGCTGTTTCAGTAAAAATTAATAATGAAGGTGTACTTTCAGTAAGCGAAGATAATGTAGAAGAATTTTTTGAAAAAAATATTGCTGGGAGGTTATAAGCGTGAGCTTAATAAACCTTTCAAAAGCAAACTGTAAAAGTTGCTATAAATGTGTGAATTCTTGTAAAGTTAAAGCTATAAGAATGCATAATGATCAAGCAGAAATAGTTGGATACAGATGTATATCCTGTGGACATTGCTTAGCAGTATGTCCACAGCATGCAAGGACTATAAAAACAGATGTAGATAATATAAAGAAAGCTATTAAAAATAAAAAAAGAGTAATAGCAAGTATATCAAGAAATTTCCCTGCAGCATTTGATTTAGAAAATCCCAATAAAATAGTAGATGCTTTAAAAAAATTAGGATTCAGCGCTGTAGAAGACACAGGAGTTGGAGCAGATGCTGTTATAGAAAGTTATAAAAATGAAATTGAAAAGAAAAAGTATGAAAACTATATAACTACTAATTGTCCTTCAGTATGTTATATGATTGAACAGTATTTTCCTTCACTAATACCTTATATGCTTCCTATTGTTTCACCTATGATTGCTCATGGCAAAATAATAAAGAATAAGTATGGAGAAGATAGTTATGTAGTATTTATTGGATCTTGCATAGCTAAAAAAAGAGAAGCAGTGGAAAAAGAAACAAAAGGATATATAGATGCAGTTATAACTTTTGAAGAATTATTAGAATGGATGAATGAAGAAAATATAAATGAAGAAGACTTAGAACCAATGGAATTTGAAGACAAAGGATCTAAAGAAAGCAATGGTTTTCCTATAGTTGAAGGTGAATTTTCAAATACAATTAGCGAATTAAAAAAAGAAGGTTATGAATTTATATCTGTAGATGGAGCTAATAGATGTATAGAAATTTTTAAAAATTTAATTAAAGGTGAAATTTCTAAAGTGTGTGTAGAAGCCAATGTATGTAAAGGTGGATGTATAAAAGGTCCAGGTATGCCTGAAGATGATGTGGGATTTTATAAAAAAAGAAGAAAAGTTAAAAGTTATGTTAAATCCAATAATGTAGAAGAAAAAAAGGTAGAAGAAAAATTAATAAGTAATATAGATTTTTATAGAGAATTTAGAAATAAAAGTACTAAAAGAAAAAAAGCTTCAGAAAAAGAAATAAATGAAATATTAAAAAAAATGGGTAAGTATGAACCTAAAGATGAGTTAAATTGCGGCGGATGCGGATATAACACTTGTAGAGAAAAAGCTCAAGCAGTATATGAAGGTATGTCAGAAGCTAGTTTATGTTTACCATACATTATAAGTAAAGTAGAAAGTTTGCAAAATCTAATATTTCAGTATTCTCCTGATATAATATTAATTATAGACGAGTATATGAAAATAAGAGAAATTAATCCAAGAGCAGAAAAGACATTTGGTATAAAGGCAGAAGAAATAAAAGGAAAGCACATATCAGTAATTATGGATGAAGAAGATTTTAAAATGGTAAAAAATACTAAAGAAAACGTTATCAAAAAAAAGGTGTTTTTACCTAATAATGGATTCACTATGATAGTGAATATTTTACTTGTAGAGAAAAATGATATTATGTTAGTAATTATGAGAAATGTATCTAAAGAAGAAAAAAGTAAAAAGGAATTATCTATAGTTAAAGAAAAAACATTAAATGCAGCTCAAGAAGTAATAGAAAAGCAAATGCGTGTAGCTCAAAAAATTGCTAGCCTTTTAGGTGAAACTACAGCTGAAACTAAAATAACACTTACAAAGTTAAAAAATGTAGTTAAGGAAGAGAGTAAAAATAAGCTATGAGTTATTATATAGATGTATTTTCAGATAGTATAAATAAATATGGGGAAGAACTTTGTGGGGATAATGTAGAAATAGTTTCTACAGAAAAAGGTGTAATTGTAGTTTTAGCAGATGGGTTAGGAAGTGGAGTCAAAGCTAATATATTAGCTACTATGACTACTAAAATTGCAGCTACTATGATGAAAAATGGTGCTACTATATATGAAACTGTAGATACAATAGTTCATACTCTTCCTGTATGTAGTGTTAGAAAGTTAGCTTATTCTACATTTACTATAGTAGAAATTAATAGGGATGGTACAGTATATATAGCAGAATATGATAATCCACCCTACTTTTTGATAAATAAGAATAAAGATGTAAAAATAGAAAGATATACCAGTATTGCTAGAGACAAGGTAGTACTAGAGAGTAAGTTCAAATTAGAAGCTGATGACTACTTAGTATTGGTAAGTGATGGAATTGTGCATGCAGGAATTGAAGGTTTATTAAGATTAGGCTGGCAGTGGAATAATGTTAATTTATTTTTAAATTTTTTATCCAAAAAAGAACCTTGTGCTAAATGCTTAGTTAGTGATACTCTGAATATATGTAAAAAATTATATTCAAATAAACCAGGAGACGATAGCACAATAGTAGCAATAAAAATAAAAGAATGTAAATATATAAATATATTTACAGGTCCACCTAAAGACAAAAATAAAGATAAATTTGCAGTTGAAGAATTTATGAAAGCTAATGGCAAAAAAATAGTTTGCGGAGGAACTACAGCTAAAATTGTTGAAAGAGAATTAAATGGAAAGCTTGAAATTGATTTAAGTACTTTAACTGAAGATATACCACCTATTGGAAAAATGGAAGGTATAGATTTAGTTACAGAAGGGGTTTTAACACTAAGTAAGGTTATAGATAATTTAAAAAAATATATTAAATATAGTTCGTATAATAAAAAAGAAAAATTAGATTGGTATTTTAAAACAGATGCTGCATCTATATTAACTAAAAATTTAATTAATGAATGTACTCATTTAAATTTATTTGTAGGAAAAGCAGTAAATCCTGCTCATCAAAATCCAAATTTATCTGTAGATTTAAGTGTTAAATTAAATTTAATAGATGAATTAATAGTTCTTATGAAAAAACTTAGAAAAATAGTTACTATAACTTACTTTGATTAATGATTAGGAGGTAATATTATGAAAATAGAAGGAAATGCTAAATTAATAAAATTTGAAAGTGATGTTCAATTAGTAAAGTATAATGTACTAAAAGAAGTAGCAAAATCCGCTTTTAAAGGAAATTTACAACAAGATTATAAAAAGGTAATTAAAGAAGTAGCAGATGAAATGGATACAATAAGCAGATGTTGTATATATAAAGAAAGAGCTATAATAGAAGAAAGAGTAAAGCTTGCTATGGGTGGAGATAAGGACAACCCTAATGTTATAGAAGTTATAAGTGCAGCTTGTGATGAATGTCCAGTTAATAGATTTCTTATAACAGAAGCCTGTAGAGGTTGTTTAGCTCATAAGTGCAAAGATGCATGTCCTTTTGGAGCTATTTATTATGTAGGAAAAAGAGCTTATATAGATTATACAAAATGTAAAGAATGTGGAAGATGTAAAGCAGCTTGTCCGTATAATGCTATAGCAGAAGTAATGAGACCTTGCATGAGAGCATGTAGCATAGGAGCATTAACTTATGATAGTGATACAGAAAAAGCAGTTATAAATAACGAAGATTGTGTACAATGTGGAGCTTGTGCTGCAGCATGTCCTTTTGGAGCTATAGTAGACAAGTCTTACATTGTTAATGTTATTGATTTAATAAAGAGAAAGAAAGAAAAAGATGATATTAATATATATGCAGTTGTAGCACCAGCTATAGCAAGTCAATTTACTTTTGCTACTATAGGACAAGTAGTAAGAGCTATAAAAACTTTAGGATTTAGAGAAGTATTAGAAGCAGCTTTAGGAGCAGATATTGTAGCAGAACACGAAACTAATGAATTTGCTCATGCATTACAAGAAGGAAAGAATATAATGACAAGTTCTTGTTGCCCAGCTTTCGTAAAGTATATACAAAAGAAATATCCAGAGCTAGCTGATGATGTTTCAACTAGCGTATCACCAATGATAGCAGTAGCTAGACTTGTAAAACAAATGGATGAAAAAGCAAAAGTAATATTTATAGGACCATGTACTGCTAAAAAAGCAGAAATGAACTTAGAAGATTTAAAAGGTAGTGTAGATTACGTACTTACTTTTGAAGAATTACTTGCTCTTCTTGATGCTTCTGGAATACAAGTAGATAAATGTGAAGAAGATCCTTTAGATAATGCTTCATTCTATGGTAGAATATTTGCTAGATCAGGAGGACTTACAGAAGCTGTCGCACATGTTGTAGAATCTAATAATTTGGATGTAGATTTTAAACCTATAGTATGTAATGGACTTAAAGAATGTGATATGGCACTTAAATTAGCTAAAATAAATAGAGCAAAAGGTAACTTTATAGAAGGAATGGCTTGTGAAGGTGGATGTATTTCAGGTCCAGGAACTATTAGACATGGAGTAAGAGCTAAAAATGAAGTAGATAAGTATGCAAAAATATCTACAGAAAAAGGTGTTAAAGAATCTCTTAGAGTATTTGATGTAGATAAATTAAATTTGGAAAGAGATTATAGTAAAATTTTAAAGAAATAGATAATTATATTTTTCCCTATTTTCCATTAATTATTTATAAAAAAATAAAAATAATAATCCTATAGCATAGGATTATTATTTTTTTATAGATAATTAATAGAAAATAGGGAAAAATATAATTATCTATTTAGTCTAATAACTTCTGTCATACTTAAAGTTTCATTATCTGTAGGTTTTAATTTTTTATCTATAATACTTAAAATAGAATAAGAAATTGCTAAGAAAACAAAACCTACAAGAGAACCTAATAATTCATAATTTTTATAACCCATATGTTTAAATAAATTTAATCCTATTACAATACCTACAATAAGAAAAACAAAAGGAATACCATAAGTTATAGCAGATAACTTTATAAACTTATTTCCATCCATTTCAATTTTAACTTTATCTCCTTTTTCAGCATTAAGAGTGTTTCTTATATCAACAGTTAAAGGAGGGGCGTCACATTGAGCTGAACAATGAGCACAATTATCTCCACAACCAGATTTTCTTTTAAATTGAACTACAGCTAAGCCATCTTTTACGTCTTTAACATATCCGTATTCTTCCATTTATATCAGCTCCTTTTAAAAACAAATTATTTATAAGTAAATTATATCACAATGCTTTTTTAATACAATAAAATTTTAATCTATGTTTATTGTAGTTTTTGGAATGATATAATAAAAACACAAAAATTACTTTGTTAATATGTGAATAAATAAATGAAAATAACAAAAAATAATTAAAAATATACTAAATAGGAGGTAATTAAATGCACTTAACAACTGTAGATATGATAAAAAAGAAAATTTTAGATGCTCAAGAAAATGTAAGAGACTATCAAATGTTTTCTAAAAGAGTAGAAAGTAAGGAATTAGATGCTGTATTTAAAGATTTTTCAGAACAGTCTGCTATGCAAGCTTCAAAGTTAAAAGAATTA
This sequence comes from Clostridium acetireducens DSM 10703, assembly GCF_001758365.1. Lineage (GTDB taxonomy): Bacteria > Bacillota > Clostridia > Clostridiales > Clostridiaceae > Clostridium_C > Clostridium_C acetireducens. Next base: position 103,045 of record NZ_LZFO01000004.1, on the reverse strand, counting down.
CTAGATAAGTATGAAAGGTAAACATTAATAAAAGTTTGTATATAAGCCTTGAAAAATATCAAGGCTTATATACTTTTTTACCTGCAGAATAGTTATAATAAAAATCAGCAAGGCTTGTACATAAAATAATTAAATGCATCTTTTGAAGAAGTAGCTATTTTTATATTTCTTTTATGATAAGAATTATTATATTCATAACCTTGATTATCACAAATATAGGCATAGCTATAATCATCTTTTTTTACCCACTTCATAAATGTATACACATGAGTTGGTCTTCCGCCACTGTCACAAGTAGTAAAGCAAATATCACCGGGCAATAACTGAGATAAATCTTTAGAAACACACCAACCTCTTGATTTTAATTGATAGCTTAAACTGTAATTTTTTATAGTTTCATTATTAAGTTTACCAGTATTGCATACAGAATTAGGTAAATTTACTCCAGACCTTCTTAAAGCTTCACTGGCAAAATAAACGCAAGTATTACTTGGATCACCGTCATGCAATTGAATAGCACGTTTTAATACAGATTCTCTATTATTATGATTCATTAAATAATTATATAAATTTGTTTGTTCTTTTGATTGAACTATTTTGTTGTTAGAAATTTTTTCTACATTAACAAAAGGATTTATTTTTAAATTCAAAACAACTTTATTTTTATAATTTTTTACATTACCATAAAAAGTATAATTTCCAGGAAAACTTGTACAAACATTGCAATTATCCCATGTAACTTTAAAATCCTTATTACTTCCATCACTCATTAAAGCAGAAACTGTACTTGGAAATTTAAATTCATCTTCTTGATTTATTGTAACTTCCGCAGTAGGTATATCTTTTATAATGTTATCTAGTTGAAAATCCATTTTTACAGAATTATTTAATATAGTATCATCCTTTGAACGTACAAATTTACTTATGGTTAAACAATATATTTTACCATAATCATAGTTTTCTAAGGGTGAAACAATTAATATCCTATCATTTTCTAAAGATAATTTTATTTTTATTTCTTCACTATTAGATTTATCAATAATTTTTACATTATCATATAGTGAACTTTCTCTAACAGGTTTATTAAAGTGTACTTTCCAAGATTTATTATTTTCTACTCCAGATTTAATTGGAAATATACAAAAATCCTCTTCTTCATCTTCATTAAGACGTGATACTAAATTACCATTATTAATATCTTTTTTTGATATATCTTCAGAAACTATTCTTTCATTTGCATTTTCACTATTGTTTAAATTATTATAAGCGTGTACATTATAATTAAATACAAATTGAATACAAAAAACAATTGATAGTAATACTAAAAAATTTTTAAATTTATGAATCACTTTACATCACTTCCTACATATATATGATTTTTATATAACTAGTATATATTTTTTTACCATAAGTGTAAACATTAATAGTATAAGTTGTGCATTATTAACTAAAAGTTTTTATTTAGTTTATTTTTTATTCAACAATCTAGTACTTTTATATAAGTTATTGTATATTATTTAAAATTGTGATATAAAAGTATTAATATAAATGGTATGAGAATAAAAAAACAAAAGAGAGGTTGAGAGAAAATGTATTATAAAAGTACTAGAGGGTATAGTAAAAAATATTTATCAAAAGAAGCTATTGTAAAAGGAATAGCAGAAGATGGAGGATTATTTGTATCAGAATGCATACCTAAAATTGACAAATCCTTATTTGAGTTAAAAAATATGGATTATAAACAATTAGCCTATTTTATTATGAACAAGTTTTTTGATGATTTTAAAGAAGAAGAGTTAAAATATTGTATAGATAGAGCTTATGATGAAAAATTTGATACAGAAATTATAGCACCTGTAAATAAAAAAGCAGGAGCATATTTTTTAGAACTTTATCATGGACCTACAATAGCTTTTAAAGATATGGCATTATCAATTTTGCCATATTTATTAAAGGTAGCTTCTAAACAGGTTTTAGAGGATAAAGAAATTGTTATACTTACTGCTACTTCTGGAGATACAGGAAAAGCTGCTTTGGAAGGATTTGCAAATGTGGAAGGAACTAAAATAGTTGTGTTTTTCCCTGAAAATGGAGTAAGTAAAGTTCAAAAAATGCAAATGGTAACTCAAGAAGGGGATAATACTTATGTTATAGGTATAAATGGAAATTTTGATGATGCTCAAACTGGAGTAAAAAATATATTCAATGATAAAGAATTTAATAAAAGGGCAAATGAAAAGAAATACGTATTTTCTTCAGCAAACTCTATTAATATAGGAAGATTAATTCCTCAAGTAGTATATTATTTTTATGCATATTTACAAATGTGCAAAAAAGAAGAAATAAACTGTGGAGAAAATATTAATGTAGTAGTTCCTACAGGTAATTTTGGAAATATATTAGCAGCTTATATAGCTAAAGAAATGGGACTTCCAATTGATAAACTTATATGTGCTTCAAATGATAATAATGTTTTATATGATTTTATAAATACAGGAGTATATGATAAAAGAAGAGAATTTGTAACTACTATATCTCCTTCAATGGATATACTAGTATCTAGTAACTTAGAAAGATTGCTTTATTTTATAAGTGAAGGTAATGTTAAAGATGTTAAAGAATATATGGAATTGCTAAATGGCGAAGGGCATTATAATATAAATAATCAAATGAAGGATAGACTAAAAGACTTTTATGGAGGATTTGCTTCAGAAGAAGAAACTTATAAATGTATTAAAGAAGTTTTTAGTGCAGATAACTATCTTATAGATACTCATACTGCAGTAGCTTATTGTGCTTATGAAAAATATAAAAATGAAACAGGAGATAATACTAAGACAGTTATAGCTTCTACAGCTAGTCCTTTTAAATTTACAAGAAGTGTTATGAAGGCTATTAGTAACGAATATGATAAATTTGATGAATTTGAATTAATGGATAAAATGGAAGAACTAACAGGAATAAAAATTCCTAATGGAGTAAAAGATATTGATAAAAAGAAAATAAAACATAAAACTGTATGTGAAAAAGAAAATATGGATAAAGAAATAGCGAATATATTAAATATATAATAATATTTAATATGATGGCGAAATTTTAGAATTAAGTAGAGAATTAGATGAAAATATGTACTTATTAAAAAAATAGGCTATCCTAATAGAGGTAGCCTATTTTTTTATACAATTTTAGTTGTCCAATTTTCGCAGCTCCAAACATCAGTTACTATGTCTTTATAAAATTCCGGTTCGTGGCATATTAAAAGTATATTTCCTTTATAAGATTTAAGAGCTTTTTTTAATTCTTCTTTAGCATCTACGTCTAAATGATTTGTAGGTTCGTCAAGTACTAAGAAATTAGTTTCCTTATTTATAAGTTTACATAAACGAACTTTAGCTTGTTCTCCACCGCTTAGTACTACAATTTTGCTTTCTATGTGCTTTGTAGTAAGCCCACATTTTGCAAGAGCAGATCTAACTTCATACTGAGTAAATACAGGGAACTCTTTCCAAATTTCCTCTATGCAAGTATTATAATTAGAGTTTTTAATTTCTTGTTCAAAGTATCCAATATAAAGGTAATCTCCAATTTCAACTTCACCAGAAATTGGTTTTATCTCTCCAAGCAAACTTTTAAGTAATGTAGTTTTCCCAAGACCGTTTGCTCCTATAAGAGCTATCTTTTGCCCTCTTTCCATTCTTAAATTTAAAGGTTTTGAAAGAGGAGAATCATAACCTATAACTAGGTCTTTGGTTTGAAAAACCATTTTTCCAGAAGTTCTTGCTTCTTTAAAATGAAATTCTGGTTTTGGTTTTTCTTTTGCAAGTTCTATCTTTTCCATTTTATCAAGTTTTTTCTGCCTAGACATAGCCATATTTCTAGTTGAAACCCTAGCTTTATTTCTAGCTACAAAATCTTCTAAAGCTTCAATTTCTTTTTGTTGTCTTTTATAAGCAGCTTCTAATTGTTGTTTTTTAGCTTCATGAATTCTCAAAAAATCATCATAAGTTCCTACATAACGATTAAGCTCTTGATTTTCCATATGGTATATAAGGTTTATTACGCTATTTAAAAATGGAATGTCATGAGAAATTAAAATAAAAGCATTTTCATATTCTTGAAGATAACGCTTTAACCACTGAATATGTTGCTCATCAAGATGATTAGTAGGCTCATCTAAAAGAAGTATATCAGGTTTTTCTAAAAGAAGTTTTGCAAGTAAAACTTTAGTTCTTTGCCCACCACTTAAATCTTGAACATCTTTATCAAGTCCAATATCACTAAGACCAAGCCCCCTAGCTACTTCTTCAATTTTTGAATCTATTATATAGAAGTCATTTTGGTTTAAAATATCTTGAATCAATCCCATATCTTCAAGAAGTTTTTCAAGCTCTTCTGGAGAAGCCTCAGACATTTTATTACATATTTCATTAAGCTCGGCTTCTAAATCAAATAAATATTTAAAAGCACCTTTCAAAATATCTCTAATTGTTAATCCTTTTTCAAGTACTGTATGTTGATCTAAATAAGAAACTCTAACCCTTTTTGACCATTCTATTTTTCCTTCATCTGGTTCTATTTTTCCTGTTATAATATTCATAAATGTAGATTTGCCTTCTCCATTAGCACCTATAAGTCCGATATGTTCTCCTTTTAAAAGTCTAAAAGAAACATCGTTAAAAATAGCTCTATCACCAAAGCCATGGCTTAAATTTTTTACTGTTAAAATACTCATATATTGATTCCTTTCTTCAATTTTAATTTTAAGAGTTACATAAAAATTATATATGACTTTAAAGCACTTTTAAAGAGTATAATAATAAATAGTATTGACAAAATAATATAAAGAAAATATAATATGAACATAGTTCGTTAAATTCGTAAAAGGAGAAATTAATTATGTTAGTTTATGCAATTATTTTTATTAATTTAGCTCTTATATTTTATACAATAGGAGTTTGGAGTGAGAAAAAACAAAATGAATTAAAAATATGGCATTTAGTATTTTTTATTATTGGATTAATATTTGATACATTAGGTACTACTCTTATGAGTAAAATAGCTCATGGAGGATTTAATTTTAATTTTCATGGCATAACAGGATTATTAGCAATAATTTTAATGCTTTTTCATGCTATTTGGGCAACAATTGTTTTATACAAAAATGATGAAGAAATGAAATATAAGTTTCATAAATTTAGTATTTTAGTATGGATTATTTGGTTAATACCTTTTGTATCTGGTGCAGTATTTGGAATGATAAAATAGAGGTAAATAAAATTATTGATTATAAAAATTTTATAAATAAATTATAAAAAATATGGGATAACAAGTATAAAATAAATGCTTGTTATTCCATATTTTTTATTCAATAAACTAAATATAATAAATGGTTCAATATAGGTATATGCGAATCTTTTACAGGAAATTAATCTATTCTTAATTTAGATTTAAAGATGTATCTATATAATAGTATTAAAGAAAGGGGTAGATAAAATAATGAAGTTAAATATATGTGTAGATATTGATGGAACTATAACGGATGCATACCATTGGCTTGAAATGGCAAATGAATATTTTAAAACCAATGTAAAACCTTGTGAGGTTACAGTTTATTATGTTCATGAAGTATTAAAAGTAACTAGACAAGATTATTTAAGATTTTATGAAATGTATGGGGAAGAAATGCATTTTAATGCAATTTTAAGAGAACAAGCAAAAGAAGTTCTTTGCAAATTGAACAAATTTCATAATTTGTACTATGTTACAGCAAGAGAAGAAAAAATGAAAAATGTAACAAATAAATGGTTTTCTATGAATGGACTACCAAATAGTCAAATATATTTATTGGGAAGTCATTATAAAGTAGAAAAAGCAAAAGAATTAAATTGTGATATTTTTATAGAAGATAGATATGAGAATGCTATTCAATTAGCTCAAGCTGGATTTAAAGTTTTATTAATGGATTGCTATTACAATAGGAAGCCATTGATATCTGGTATTACTCGAGTTTATAATTGGAGTGATATTGAAAAAATCATAGGAGAATATACTGAAAATACAATTAAAAAGCTTACAAAAATTGCTTAAGGATAAAAAAGTCCAAAAGAGGACTTTTTTATTGTGTTATTAATAAATTAGTAGGATAAATGAATAAGGAGGAAAATTAATATGAAATTAGATCTTCATATTCATACAAATATATCTGATGGATCATTCAGTATATCTGAAGTTTTACAAAGATCTAAAGAAAAGGCAGTTACTCATATTGGAATTACAAATCATGATACAGTATGTGGATTAAAAGAGGCTATTGAATTTAGTAAAAAAATGGGTATTAAAGTTATTCCCGGTATTGAAATTTCAGCATATGATAAAGAAACTAAAAGAAAAATACACATACTTGGATATAATTTTAATTTAAAAGGTGAAAATATTAGGAAAATATGTGATCCGATATTAAATCAAAGACATAATAATTCACTATGGCAAATAGAACAACTTATAAAAAATGGATATAAAATTGATGTTAATAATATATTTTTAAAAGCAAAAACAAGTAAGGTTATTTATAAAAAACACATAATGGAAGAGCTTATAGATAAAAAATACACAGATAAAATATATTCTGACTTATATAGAATTTTATTTAAAAATAACGGTATATGTGCTAGAAATATAAATTATGCAGATGCATATGAAGCTGTAAAAGCTATTAAAAAAGATGGAGGAATTCCAGTACTTGCTCATCCAGGACAGTTAAAATCTTATGATTTTATTGAAAAGTTAATAGAAAGTGGACTTAAAGGTATAGAAATTTATCATATTAGCCATAATGAAGAAGATCATAAAAAAATAAGAAATCTAAGTAAAAAATATAATTTAATATTAACTGGTGGTAGTGACTTCCATGGTAAGTATGGTGATAACAATGTAAGTATTGGGGATATAGAAAGTCCAAAAGAATTTTTTAATTATTTAGTTTCTAATTGATTTTAATATTTTTTCTGGGCAAAAATAACACATATAAACTATTGCTCCATAATTTTTAGGAGCTAAATCTTCTATCTGTGCATTTTTATGATTTTTCTAATATATCTAAAGAAATATCTATTTCTAATAATTCATATTTCCTTAAATTAGAAAATCGAGGATATACTTTAGATGCAGAAATTGTATTTTCTATAATTTTTTTAATAAAATCAAAATTAACTACTTCATATCCAACACCAAAAGGCCCTTCATAATTTAATACATTTCCTTTAAGACATACATATGTAAAAAATAATTTTACACATATATCTTTTTTTACACTTTTAACATATAATGTGATAGGTATGTGTACAAATGTCTAAATATATAACAGCTAATAATTTAGATGATGTTATACAAGAAAATAAAAAAATAGCTATTCTTGATAATAATACAATAAGCTTTCTTCATAAAGCAGAAAATTACACAATGCCATATAGAACATTTTTAAGTAATTTAAAAGTTTGCTGTAGTATATTCAATACAAAATATTATAGTAATTATTATGTGGAATTAAAAAAAGTGGAAAAGAAATGGTTGAATTAATATATGCAAGGAAACTTGTTTTATATAAAGATGGTAATATTAAATTAGTAGATTAAAAAATAAATATTTAAAGTAATTAAAATTGATTAAAAAAAGACTTTGAATAAAAATTCAAAGTCTTTTTGGTGCCGAAGGCGGGACTTGAACCCGCACGATATTGCTACCGACGGATTTTGAGTCCGTTGCGTCTGCCAATTCCACCACTTCGGCATATCGTAACGCTTATTATTATATCCTTTTAATGAATTTAAGTCAATACTATTATTTAAAAAATGTAATTTTCTAACTTATTTATTGTTACTGGACTTATTATTTTTGTACAGCCTGTAAATTATATTAATGATTTATTATGCAACAACTTAATGGTAAATAAAGTTTGTTTTGAATATGTTTAAAAAAATAACTATAAAATCATAATAGGTTAGTTTAAATAAGCATAAATCCTATATATTAAAAGAAAAATGCTATATTATTTAAGCAAATATAGTATACAATATGTAAATAAATATTGTTACTTCAGAAGATATTTGTTAAAATATAATAGATTAATTAAAGAAGGAAATTTTTTATTTTATATACAGGAAGGAGCTAATATAAGTATGATTTATACAACTGAAGTAAATAATATGTGTTGTGTTGCAAAAGGACCAAATCACGGACCAGCACCAATTCCAGAAGAAGGAAAATGGGTACAAGTTAAAGAAGTTAAAGATGTATCAGGATTAACTCATGGGGTAGGCTGGTGTGCTCCTCAACAAGGTGCATGCAAACTTACACTAAACGTAAAAGAAGGTATTATTCAAGAAGCTTTAATAGAAACTTTAGGATGTAGTGGAATGACTCACTCAGCAGCTATGGCTTCAGAAATACTTCCAGGAAAAACATTACTTGAAGCTTTAAATACAGACTTAGTATGTGATGCTATAAATACTGCTATGAGAGAATTATTCTTACAAATAGTATACGGAAGAACTCAAACAGCTTTTTCAGAAGGTGGACTACCTATAGGAGCAGGTCTTGAAGACTTAGGAAAAGGATTAAGAAGCCAAGTTGGAACTATGTATGGAACATTAGAAAAAGGTTCTAGATACTTAGAAATGGCAGAAGGATACATTACTAAAATTGCTCTTGATGAAGATAATGAAGCAATAGGATACAAATTTGTTCATCTTGGAAAAATGATGGAAATGATTAAAAAAGGAACAGATGCAAATGAAGCTTTAGAAAAAGCATCTGGAGTTTATGGTAGATTTGACGAAGCTGTAAAGGTAATAGATCCTAGACAGGAATAGTTTAAAGGAGGAGTAAAAATGGCTTTATTTGAAGGTTATGAAAGAAGAATAAATCAAATTACACCAGTACTTGAGAAATACGGTATGAAATCAATAGAAGATGCTAAAGCAATCTGCGATGAAAAAGGGGTAGATGTTTATAATATAGTTAAAGGAATTCAACCTATATGTTTTGAAAATGCTTGCTGGGCATATACTTTAGGTGCAGCTATAGCTATAAAACAAGCATGTAAAAAAGCCTGTGATGCGGCTGAAGTTATAGGTGAAGGACTTCAAGCTTTTTGTATTCCAGGTTCCGTTGCAGATCATAGAAAAGTTGGATTAGGTCACGGAAATTTAGGAGCAATGCTTTTAAGAGAAGAAACTAAATGCTTTGCTTTCTTAGCAGGACATGAATCTTTTGCAGCAGCAGAAGGAGCTATAGGAATAGCAAAATCAGCTAATAAGGTTAGAAAAGAACCTTTAAGAGTTATATTAAATGGTCTTGGAAAAGATGCAGCTTATATAATATCAAGAATAAACGGATTTACATATGTTCAAACTAAATTTAATTATGAAAATAATAAATTAGAAATAGTTAAAGAAAAAGCTTTCTCAAAAGGTGAAAGAGCAGCTGTTAGATGCTTTGGATCTGATGATGTTAGAGAAGGTGTTGCTATAATGCATAATGAAAAAGTTGACGTTTCAATTACAGGAAACTCTACAAATCCAACAAGATTCCAACATCCTGTTGCAGGAACATATAAAAAAGAATGCTATGAATTAGGAAAGAAATATTTTTCAGTAGCTTCTGGTGGTGGTACTGGAAGAACTCTACATCCAGATAATATGGCAGCAGGTCCAGCTTCTTATGGTATGACAGACACTATGGGAAGAATGCATTCAGATGCACAATTTGCAGGTTCTTCATCTGTTCCAGCTCACGTTGAAATGATGGGACTTATAGGTATGGGTAACAATCCTATGGTTGGAGCAACTGTTGCAGTGTCTGTTGCTCTTGAACAAGCTATGAATAAATAATTTATATATACAAAGTTAGGATTTTACACTTAATCCTAACTTTTGTTATTTAGTTAGCTTGTCCAATTCTTTAAAAAAGCTTTCTACACCTTTCCACCAATTAGTATCTTCTGCATATTTCCTATTTACCCATTTAAAAGGATCTGCATCTTTAGGCATATCAGAACATAAATTTAAAACTGTTCTAGCTGCAATTTCTGAGGAATCTTTAATATCTGTATTATATTCTTCCCAGCTATGAAACACATTAAAAGGGTTATTGGCAATTTTATTAGCGTACTTTGAGTTAATAGGTACAAAATTTTGCTCTTGTCCTGTTATAGAAAATAGTATAATAGGGTTTAAATTAAATTCCTTAGCAGAAAGTATTATTGCAGAAAAGTAGGGTTCTTTAGCTAAAAGGGAATTTCTTTTTACTAAAAAATCTTTTAAGTTTTTTTCATTTATTTTTCTATATTTTAAATACTGAGGAAAATTAGGATTTATTTTTTTCCCTTTTATTTTAGTTCCTATAGGAGTTAAATCTTTTTCAAATTTTTGAAGAAGTACTATGCTTTTATCTTCTTTATTTTTTTTAAAACTTTTATTTATATAAACTGAAAAATTAACTATAAATATTAATATACATATAGGTAATATAGTTTTCATTTTTGTATTACTTAATTTTTTATTTTTAGATTTAGTTTTTTTATAATTAGATACTTGCTGTTTTTCTACAGTATTATTAGTTAAAGTAATATTTTCTTCATTAAAATCCATGTTTAAGTTATTATCAGGAATATTAAAATGTTTATTTAATGTATCTATAGTTATCTTGTTTTCAGAGTAATTATTAATCCAGTCTAATAGTTCATTAACATTGCAATTACTAATATTTTTATTTAATTGTATATAAGAAAAAAATATGTCGTACATGCATATATTATATTTTTCTTTTACTAATGTATTATTTAATATTTCAATTTTTAATTGGCTTGTACTATTATTATCTAATCCTTTTAAAAAATTATTTAATACTTTATGTATAGTATTAGACAATATATCAGCTCTTGCTTTTTTATCAAGAGAATAAAACTTTTTATCTATGTAAATTTTAAATCTTATAATGTCATTTTTATTTAAAACTTTGGTATTTTTTAAATCATCTACAAAATTGCTCATTAATTAGTAACTCCTTATTAAAAGAAAGTATTGTTAATATAATATTACTATAAAATTAGCAACTATTACAAATAAGTTGAAAAATAGAATAAAATATACTATATTTGACATAAAATTAAATGAATAATGTAAAAATTAAGGTGAATTTCTATAAAAAAATATAAAAAATTTATTTTAGAACTATATTAAAAAAAATTACAATTATTAGGTAAAGTATAGTATACTTTATATGGACACTAGTAATATAACTATAATAAAATGAGAAGGTGATTTAATGAGAAGAAAGTATTCTTTTAAAAATTTGTTTTTAGGTGCATTAATTGGCGTTGGTATAATATTAAATAGTTATGGTTTTGTACAAGCCAAGACACCTTTAGAAGAAGCAAAATATGTTATAGAAAGTTGTTATGTAGATAAAGTTTCAAAAGATGTTATAAACTCTTCTACAATAAGTGATATGGTGAAAAAATTAAATGACCCTTTTTCAAGTTACTTTACTGCAGAACAATATAATGATTTTTTAAATTCAATAGACAACAAATTTGTAGGTATAGGTATATATCTTGAAGTAGTAGACAGCGGTATAAAAGTAACATCAGTTATTGATAATTCATCAGCTAAGGAAGCAGGGATTCTTCCGGGGGATATTATAATTAGTGCTGATGGACATAGTCTTTCTAAAATGGTATCAGAGGAAGCTACTTCTTACATAAAAGGTAAAGAAGGTACCTCTGTAAATTTAGTTATTGATAGAAATGGTGAGAAAATTTCAAAGACTGTGTATAGAAAAACTGTAGAAATTCCTACTGTAAAAGGTGAAATATTAGATAATGAAATAGGATATATAAATATTAGTTCTTTTGGGCAAGATACAGCTAATTTATTTACAAATGTACTTGAAGATTTGAATGAAAGCAATCCTAAAATGTATATAATAGATTTAAGATTTAATGGTGGAGGATATATGGGAGCTGCTCTTGATATAGCAGGTCATTTTATTGGAAAAAACCCAGCTATTATTGTTAAAAATAGAAATGATGAAAAGCAAAAGATAAATGCTTATAATTATAAACAAATTGATAAACCAGTTATATTTTTGATTAATGAATATACAGCTTCTGCCTCTGAAATTCTTTCTGCTGCAGTTAAAGATTATAATAAAGCTATTTTTATAGGTGAAAATAGCTATGGTAAAGGTGTAGCACAACAAATGTTTAGGCTTGTAGATGGTAGTGTGCTTAAAATTACAACTCAAAGGTTTTATTCTCCTTTAGGTAATGAAATTCATAAAAAAGGAATATCTCCAGATGTGCTTGTAAAGGAAGAATATACAGATTCGCTATTTGTAGCAAGGCTTTTAACATATAAAGAAAATCAGGCATTAAATAGTAATGAATGTGAAATAGGAAATTATGTAATTAAAATTAATGAAGATTATTATAAAATACCTATAAGTAAAGTTAGAGAAAAGGGTTTATTTAAGGCATTTAAATCTCTTGTAAAGGGTGTAGATAAATCAAATGTTTATGTAGGAACAGAAAAGGGATTTAAGAATATTTCAGAAGATATTATAAATAACGATTTAAAACTATTTTATCCAGATTTTGCAGAAGGAAAAAGAGTAAGTAAAAATTTAAAAGATAATGTTATAAAAGTTAAATTTAATAGAGAATTAGATAAAAGTACTGTAAATAATAATAGTATTTTTGTGGTTAAAGATTCAAATGGAAAAATAGAAGAAGCAAAAATAAATTTTATAAATTCTAAAGTAATAACTTTAACATTAAATAAATGTATAAATAAAGGGGACAAATTTTATATTGTAATAGATAAAAAAGTTAAGGATTTAGAAGGAAAATGTATAAAAGATAAAACAGCTTTAGAAGTTAGTTATTAAGAATAAGACTTATGCTTAGTGCATAAATTAAATTTAGAATTAAATCTAATTTTCATACTAAGCATAAGTTTTATTTTTAAAAAGTATTTATTTATCCAGCTATTTTACAGGGGTTATCAAAATTAATATCTTCTAATAACTTAGGTTGAAATGCAGGTATATCCATATTATTTATTATTTCTAAGGATTTTTCTGCGTTGGAAATTAAGTCTACTTTATTTTCCATTAATTCATATTTTATAGATTCGTTAAAGTAGTTGCAGTAAGAGAAATAATCCTTTCTTTCTTCTGAATAGGGTTTGTATTTGTCACCACATAATTCTAATACAGTTCTACATAAATAAAGATTACAAGGATGAGGTCTTAGTGTAAAATCTAATTTGCATCCAGTAGAAGTGCAAAAAGGACATAATCTAAAAAATAATTTTATATCGAAGTCTTTAAAATTAATATTTTCTTCTAATGAATTTTTTACAAAATCTTCATAGCATTTTTTATCAAATAATCCCTTTATTTCTATAAAATATTGACTTATATGGGCATTGGGCATATTTAATAACTGCAATATAAAATCCTTTTTCCCTAGTGCTAAAATATTTTTAATATTTATCAATGTGTATTTAGGGAAATACCAACAGCAACCTCTAGTAGCTAGTGGAGTATAAGAAGTAGATTCCATAACATGAGAACATTTACCACAAAAATTGCATTTAAACATAGGTGTATTATTAATAAATTTATAACTTAAAGAATACATTTTACCAACTCCATTTTAGATATGATTTATTATTGTATATTATAATCTATTATAACATCCATTTAAATACATAAAAAGGAAAAAATTATAAATAGAATAAAAAATTAATATTTTATTTACTTATATGTTATTCAATTAGTTATAATATTATGTAAAATAAGTTTATACATAAAATGTATTAAAAAATGAAGAATATAAGTGATATAATAGTTAAGTGACAATTGGTCTATATTACTAAAATAAAAATATGGAGGAAATTGTAATGAATGAAAGATTATTAATATTAGATGGTAATAGTCTTATGAATAGAGCATTTTATGCATTGCCTCTTCTTACAAATTTAGAAGGTTTGCATACTAATGCAGTATATGGCTTTACCAATATGCTTTTAAAAATGAAGGAAGAAATTAATCCTAATTATACAGTTTGTACATTTGATAAAAAAGCTCCTACTTTTAGACATAATGAATATAAGGATTATAAAGCAGGTAGAAAAAAGATGCCTGATGAATTGGCAGAGCAATTTCCAGTAGTTAAAGATTTACTAAATAAATTAGCAATAGATATTTTTGAAATAGAAGGCTTTGAAGCAGATGATATTATAGGTACTCTTGCAAAATTTGCAGAAAATAAAGGAATAGAAGTTTATATAGTTACAGGAGATAGAGATGCTCTTCAGTTAGCTACAGATAATACTAAAGTAGTAATAACTAAAAAAGGTATGAGTGAAAAAGAAGTTTATGATAAAAATAAAATGATTGAAGAATATGGAATTACTCCTACAGAATTTATAGATGTAAAGGGACTTATGGGTGATACATCGGATAATATACCAGGAGTTCCTGGCATAGGAGAAAAAACTGCTTTAAAACTTATAAAAAAATATAAAAATGTAGAAAACGTGCTTATGAATATTGAAAATATAAGTGGAAAAAAGATGAAAGAAAATTTAAGAGAGTATAGTGAGCAAGCAATTTTTAGCAAAAAGTTAGCAACTATTATGACAAATGTCCCTATAGATATAGATTTAGAATCTATAAAATCAAAAGAAAATTTTGATGCAGAAGCAGTGAGAGATTTATTTTTTAAACTTCAATTTAAATCTTTATTAGATAAAATACCTAAAGTTAAAAATTGCAAAGAAGATATTAAAAAAGAATTAAAAGTTGAATATAAAAATATAAATGATATTAAAGAATTTAAGAAAGTTTTAGAAAAAATTAATTATAAAAAAGAATTATTTATAATATTTAAAAAACTAAATGAAAATACTTATTCTAAAAGTGGAATAGATAAAATATTTATAAATATAGATGGAAAAATATATAATATATATATTAAAAACATGGTAGATAATTTTGGTAAAGAAGCTTTAGATATACTTTCACAAATAATAAACAATGATGATATAGAAAAAATAAGTTATGATGTGAAAATTCCATCTACAATATTTAATAAATTTAGTATAAAATTTAAAGGTATAAAGTTTGATGTGAAAATAGCTGCTTACTTAATAGATCCTTCTAGGGGAAATTATGAGTTAGAAACACTGATAAATGAATATTTAAGAGAAAATATATCTGGAGATGATGAAGAAAAATATGCTAAGGCTATTTTCCTTTTAAAAGATTTATATGGTATTTTAAAAAAGCAAATTGAAGAGCTTAATATGGAAAATTTGTTGTATGATATAGAAATTCCATTAACAGGTGTTTTAGCATCTATGGAATCTGAAGGTTTTAAAGTAGATTCAAATAAATTAGAAGAATTAGGTGAAAAATTTAAAAAAGAAATAAATTTAGTTCAAAAGGAAATATATACTTTAGCAGATGAAGAGTTTAATGTAAATTCTCCAAAGCAGCTAGGGAAAATATTATTTGAAAAACTTGATTTACCTGTTATAAAGAAAACAAAAACAGGTTATTCTACCAATGCAGAAGTTTTAGACAAATTATCAGATAAGCATCCTATAATAAATAAAATAACTTATTATAGACAACTTACAAAACTTTTTTCTACTTATGTAGAAGGCTTAAAATCTGTAGTGGATGAAGATGGAAAAATACACTCTAGTTTTAATCAAACAGTAACAGCTACAGGAAGATTATCAAGTACAGAGCCTAATCTTCAAAATATACCTATTAAATATGAAATGGGTAGAGAAATAAGAAAAGTATTTGTTCCAAATAATAAAGATTGCATTATTTTATCTGCGGATTATTCACAAATAGAACTTAGAGTACTAGCTCATATTGCTAGTGATGAAAATTTAATAAATGCTTTTAAAGAGCATAAAGATATTCATACTAAAACTGCTTCTGAAGTTTTTAAGGTACCTATAGAAGAAGTAACTCCACTTATGAGAAGCAATGCTAAGGCAGTAAATTTTGGAATAGTTTATGGTATAGGAGATTTTAGTTTAGCTAAAGATTTAAATATATCTAGAAAAGAAGCAAAAGAGTATATAGATACTTATTTTGAAAGATATCCTAAAGTTAAAGAGTATATGGAAAAAACTATTGAAAAAGCAAAAAAAGATATGTTCGTAACAACTATACTAAATAGAAGAAGATTTATTCCAGATATTAAATCTACCAATAAAATCAAAAAGGCTTTTGGTGAAAGGTTAGCTATGAATACCCCTATACAAGGCAGTGCAGCAGATATTATAAAAATGGCTATGGTAAATGTGCATAAAAAAATTAAAGAAAAAAATTTAAATAGCACTATAATACTTCAAGTTCATGATGAATTAATTTTAAATGTATATAAAAATGAAGTGGAAGATGTTAAATATATAGTAAAACATGAAATGGAAAATGTATTTAATTTAAGTGTTCCATTAGAAGTTGATTTAAGTTTAGGTGACACTTGGTATGATGCTAAATAATTAAGGGGGAATACAAATGATAAAAGTAGGTCTCACAGGAGGAATAGGTACAGGTAAAAGTACAGTATCTAATATGTTTAGGGAAAGAAAAATACCTATAGTAGATGCTGATATAGTAGCTAGAGAAGTGTTAAAATTATATCCTGAAATATTATCAACTATAAAAGGTAATTTTGGAAAAGAATTTTTTGATAGTAAAGGAGATTTACTTAGAAGGGAATTTGGAGACTATATTTTTAAAAATACTAATAAAAGAAAGGAATATGAAAATATAATAATGCCTTTTATAAAAAAAGAAATATTTAAAAGGATAGACTTTTATAAAAATAAAAGTGAAAAAATTTGTATATTAGATGCACCTACTTTAATAGAAAACGGAGTTCATAAATATATGGATTTTAATATTTTAGTTTGGGCAGATAAAAATACTCAAATAGACAGAGTAAAAAAGAGAGATAAATTTAATGATGAAGAAGCTTTAAATAGAATAAAAGCACAAATGCCTCTAGAAGAAAAGAAAGAAATAGTAGATTTTGTAATTGATAATAGTAAAGATTTAAAAAACACAAAAGCTCAAGTAAATGAATTAATCGGTAAATTAAATAATATATAGGGGGTGGAAACTATTTCAAAAGATAAAATTTCTTTTGAAATAGAAAGCAAATTGAAATTTATAAAAAAGTTGCTTATTTTTATAATAATATTCGTATTTATATTAAATGCAAAAAATGTAGCAAAAATATTTTTTCCTTTAAAATATAAAAATAGTGTTGTTAATTATTCTAAAGAATTTAATTTAGATCCTTATTTAGTAGCAGCAGTAATAAAAACAGAGAGTAATTTTAATTTAGAGGCTAAATCTAATAAAAATGCATATGGGCTTATGCAAATAACATCTGATACAGGAGAATGGGCAGCAGAAAAGATGGGAATAAAAGATTTTCATACAAATCTTTTATATGATCCTCAATTTAATATAAGAATGGGATGCTGGTATTTAGATAATTTAAGGAAAGAATTTAATGGAAATATGGACTTAGTTTTAGCTGCTTATAATGGAGGAAGGGGAAATGTACAAAAGTGGCTTAATGATTCAGATCATTCTTTAGATGGACAAAACTTACATAATATCCCATTTAAAGAAACAGAGGACTATTTAAAAAAGGTTAAATTAAATTATAAAATATATAAATTTTTATATGGCAGTAATACAAAACAGTATACAATTTATTTAAAAAATTTACATTAAATTGAGTTTGACAATGTTAAAAAAAGTAGTATAATGTAAACACAAACTTTGTATTATATTACTTTGCAGGTGTGCTGGAATAGGCAGACAGGCACGTTTGAGGGGCGTGTGTCAAAAGACGTATGGGTTCAAGTCCCATTACCTGCACCAAAAATTACTATTGAAAATAAAATTTATGTTTGATATAATTTAAATCCAAAGAAAACTTAATAAAGTAACTTCTGAAATATTCGAGAGGTTCTATATTTTGAACCTACATTATAAAAAAGGGAGTTCAATATTTAGATGTAGATATGTACTTTCTTTTAGAAAGAGATAGAAGCATCTTTGAGGACACCCACCTATCGGAGAGATAGGTGTCAAAATTAGAACTTCGGTATTTTGGATTATAAATTAATGTAAATGGGGGAAGCGTTTAATCTAGTGGTTAAGCGCTTTTACTTTTTTATGTAATTAGTTTCTTAAACAAAAAATCAAAGAAATAATTTGCAAGCTGTACAAAAATAATAAGCAAAGCCTCACAAAGAGAGTTTGGAAATAATTTGAATAAGTTTTAGACACTCTAAGAATAAAAAATAAAAAAACTCCGTAATTCATCACAGGACGTGATGAGCCAATTTCCGCCTCAAGGACGGGGCATAAATTGGGTAGGAGTTTTTTTATTTTTTATTCTTAGAGTGTCTTAATGAAATGACTTATTTCCAAACTCTCTTTATGAGGCTTTGCTTATTATTTTTGTACAGTTTTCAAATTATTTCCTTGATTTTTTGTTTAACAAACTAATTGCATTTAAATAATTAATATAAAAATATAAAATGTTTACAAAATAGTTAAATTAAAAAATTATTGGAGGAAATAAAATTTAAATGTAGAATTGTTTATATGTAGGCTGTTTATTTTGGTTATACTTTCCGAATGAAGAGGTGAATTTATGTTTGAGGTTGACTTAAAATTTAATGATATAGAAATTTTAAGCGTAGAAAAAAAAGATATAATACCATTAAAGATATTTTTGGATTTTCAAGGGGATTTTTTAATAAATGGAGAACCTATAAAATTAGAATATTTATATGAAAGGTTTTTAGAATATTATGTAAGTGAGTGTGAATTTTTTTCTAAGATAGTAAAGAATGATAAAATAATTGGTATAATAAAAGGAAGATTAGAAATTAAAAATCCTAATGAAGTTTGGATAGGTAGCATTTTTTTAGATTATAATTTAAGAAACCAAGGAATAGGCACAAGTATAATAAATAATGTTTTAAGGCATTTTTTTGAGGAGTATGGTATAGAACACTTTTACACAGGGGTAATGGAAAAAAGTCATATAAAGATAGGGTTTTGGAAAAAAAATAAGTTTAAAATTTTAAGAATTTCTAAGGATTTTTATAATATTGAGGGGAAAGAATTAAATATGATTATACTAAAAAGAAATTTTTCTCATAGTAATATCATATAGAGTTTAAATAAAAAACATATAATTCGGCAGGGAAGTCGGATTTTTTTATTCTAAAATTAATTAAGGAAAATAATTATATTATAGGGGATTTTAAAATTAATTTAGGGGGTATAATACTTGTGAAGTATACTAGGTATGATTTTAAAAGGAAAAAAAAAGATAATATGGTTTTATTTATTATAATTATGTTAGTGGTTATATTAGCTTTTATAATAGGAACAGCAATATCCAATACTTTTATAAAAAATTCTAAAGCAATAAAACCAGAAAATAAAACTGTTAGTAATAGCAAATACATAATTAATAATGAAGAAGATTCTGTAAAATTTGTATCTATACAATGTGGAGTATATTCCACATTAGAAAATACTGGTAAAGAAATTAATAAATTTAATCAATATGGAATTCCTTTTACCATACAACAGGGAAAAAATACAAAAGTATTATTAGGAATATATACTGAAGAAGAATCAAAAAAACAAATTCAAAAGCTTAAAGATGATAATATACCTGTTTCAAAAATAGAGTTTGTTTTATACAAAGATGATTTATGTAATGCAGAGATTGCTGAAATAATAAATGCTAATATAAAGGTATTAAATAAGCTTTTAGAGCAAAACGTAGAGGCAATTGAAACACAAGAGCTTAAAAAATGGTGTAAAAATTTAAAAAAGGTAAATAGTAAAAGCAAAAATATAGAAGTATTAGAAGATTTAAAAGATTATATACAAAAAATGCCTAAAAAAATATCAAAACAAAATGTTAAAGAAAATTATATATTTTTATTTAATATATTAGATAAATTGAAATCTAGTTAAGCATCTGTTTAACAGATGCTTTTTGTTAACAAAAAATTTTTTTAAGCATTATTATAAGTACTTGTTTAAGTTTTTATTAAATGATAAACTATATAAGATGTATAAATAAGGTGGGAATTTTGATGAGAGGGGTAGAAAAAGGTAACAAAAGCTTGTTATGGTTCATGATATTTCTTGGAGCTATAGGTGGAAGTTTAATTGGTGATATACTTGGTGAAAATATAAGAAGTCTTGCATTTTTAAAAACTCCTTACTATATAGGTATGTCAAATCCAATTATATTAGATCTTAAAGTAATTTTATTAACTATAGGTCTAAAATTTAATATAAATATTATGACTATAGTTGGCATTGTTTTGTCTATAATATTAACAAAGAAACATTAGGAAGTGATTGCAATATGGATATTATTTTAGCTTCAGCCTCTCAGAGAAGAAAAGAATTATTAAAGAAAATTATTGACGATTTTCAAATTATTGTAAGTGATTTTAATGAGGGGAAAGTAAAATTTCAAGGGGATTGTGGCTTATATGTTATGGAATTATCTAAAGGTAAGGCTTTAAATGTATGTGAAAAAGTTAGAAATCCATCTATAATAATAGGATGCGATACTGTGGTTTATTTTAATGGAAAAGTTTTAGGAAAACCTAATGATAAAAAAGAAGCTTTTAAAATGCTAAAAAATTTAAGTGGGAATATACATAGCGTATATTCAGGAATTACTATTATAAATACTGCTTCAAATAAAATAAAGCAGTGTTATGTACATACTGAAGTTAAATTTTCAAACATAACGGAAAGACAAATTACTACTTATATAGATAGAGAAAATGTTTTGGACAAAGCCGGTGCTTATGGTATACAAGATTATGCAGCAGTGTTCGTAGAAGAAATACAAGGATGTTATTATAATGTAGTAGGTCTTCCTTTAAATAAGTTATATTTTATACTAAAGGAGATGGGGGTAAATCTGTAGAAAGGGGTTTAAATGTTTTGTATAGTTTAAAAATTATGGATTTACCAGAAAATGAAAGACCTAGAGAAAGACTTTTGAAATATGGACCAGAAGTGTTGTCTAATTCAGAACTTTTAGCTATTATACTTAGAACAGGTACAAAAAAGGAAAACATAATAAGTTTAAGCGGGAGAATTTTAAAAAAAGCTGGAGGAATAAATGGCTTATTTAATTTAACTGCTGAAGAATTTATGAAAATAGATGGTATAGGAAGAAGTAAAGCGTGTCAACTTCTTGCTGTAGCTGAAATGTCAAAAAGATTTCATTCATACAAATCTGGAAATGAATATAAAATTTGCAGTCCTAAGGATGCTGCTAATTATGTTATGCAGGAGATGAGGCATTTAAAACAAGAAATATTGAGAGTAATAATGTTAAACACTAAAAATGTAATTATTAAAGTTAAGGATGTGTCTTTAGGAAGTATTAATTCTTCTATAGTTCATCCTAGAGAAGTGTTTTGTGAAGCTATTAAAAATAATAGTGTTTCAATTATAATATGTCATAATCACCCTTCTGGTAATCCGAAGCCAAGTGGTGAAGATATAAATGTAACTAATAGATTAATAGAATGTGGAAAAATAATTGGCATTCAGTTAATTGATCATATTATAATAGGTGATGGAATTTACATTAGTTTAAAAGAAAAAGGTATAGTATAAAATTTGAAAGGAGAATTGAACATGGGACTTTTTGGAATGTCAAGAGATATGGGAATAGATTTAGGTACTGCTAATACTTTAATATATGTAAAAGGTAAGGGAATTATGCTTAGAGAGTCATCTGTGGTGGCTATAAATAGAGATACTAATAAAGTGCTTGCTGTTGGTGAAGAAGCTAAACAAATGATAGGAAGAACACCAGGAAATATAGCAGCTATAAGACCACTTAAAGATGGTGTTATAGCGGATTTTGATGTTACTCAAATAATGCTTAGAAAATTTATAGAAAAAATTAGCCCTAAGAGTGCTTTTACAAGCCCTAGAATTGTGATTTGTTTTCCATCAGGAGTTACAGAAGTTGAAAAAAGAGCCATAGACGAAGCTACAAAACAAGCTGGTGCAAGAGAGGTTTTGCTTATGGAAGAACCGATGGCAGCAGCTATTGGAGCAGGACTTCCAGTTAATGAACCTACTGGAAGCATGATAGTAGATATTGGTGGAGGAACTACTGAAATAGCTATAATTTCATTAGGTGGAATAGTTACAAGTAAATCTTTAAGAGTTGCAGGAGATGACTTTGAGCAAGCAATTATAAACTACATAAAAAAAGAATATAGTTTAATGATTGGTGAAAGGACTGCTGAATCTGTAAAAATAGAACTTGGTTCTGCTTATGAAGTGGGAGAAGAAAATACTATGGATATAAGAGGAAGAGATCTTATAACAGGACTTCCAAAAGTAATAACTATTAATGAAAATGAAATTAGAGAAGCTTTAAGAGAGCCAGTATCATCTATAATTGATGCTATTAAATCAACACTTGAAAAAACACCACCAGAGCTTGCTTCAGATATTATGGATAAAGGTATAATGCTGGCAGGTGGAGGAGCTATGTTAAAAGGGTTAGATCAATTAATAAATAAAGAAACTCATATGCCGGTACATATAGCAGAAGCCTCTCTTGACTGTGTAGCATTAGGTGCAGGAAAAGCATTAGATACCATTGACAAAATTACTAATTCTAAGAGAAGATAATTATGAAGATACTAAAAAATAAGCTGGCAGTAGCAGTAGTTGTACTGTCAGTTACATTTTTAATTTTAATTGCTCACAGTGTAAAGAGAGAAAAAATGGGTTTTGTTCAAAATGGAGTAGGCATAGCTTTAAATCCAATTCAAAGAGTTGTTTATTCTCTAAACGATAAAGTTAATAATAGTATAACTTTTATTTTAAATTTTTCAAAAGTAAAAAATGAAAATGAAGTTTTAATAAAAAGAAACATAGATTTAGAAAAAAAGTTAGTAGAATATGATACATTGAAAAGCGAAAATGAAAGGCTTAGGAGCATGCTTGATTTTAAATCTAAAAATACTCAATATGATTATGTTGGATGTAATATAATAGGAAAGAGTGGAGGAAATTTTTTAGATGAATTTACTATAGATAGAGGAACGGATGATGGTATAAAAAAACAAATGGTAGCTGTTACAGCAGAGGGATTAGTAGGACAAGTGACTGCAGTAGGAACTAACTGGGCAATAGTACAGTCTTTAAGTAATGAAAACTTAGCTGTAAGTGGTATGCTTCATAAAGCAGAAGATAATATAGGTATTGTAAGAGGATATAAAGACACAGATAGAAAGCAATTAGCAAAGCTTTATTATTTACCTTTAGATTCAAAGATAAAAAAGGATGATATAGTTTTAACTGCTGGTCTTGGAGAATCTTATCCTAAGGGAATAAGAATAGGTTCAGTTATAGATATAGAAGAAGATAAAGGAAAAGTAATGAAAAATGCTATTATAAAGCCTTATGTGGATTTTGGAAAAATTCAAGAGCTTTTTATAATTGTACCTAAAAATAAAATAGATGTGAAATATTAGGTGATTTAAAATGAGAAAAGTATTTATATTAGGCGGTTTATCAATTTTGTTTTCAATATTAGATAATACGTGTGTACCATTTTTCGCTATAAAAGGTTTTTACCCTAGTCTTTTATTTGTGTTTGTTATTTGCTATTCAATTATAAATGAAAGTTGGGAAGGAATATGGATAGGAGTAACTGCAGGATTGCTTCAAGATATTTATTTTAACAGCAGCTTTGGAATGAATTTGTTTACAAATATGATAATAGGCATTATAGCAGGGTATATAGGCAAAAATATATTTAAGCAAAAAGGTCTTATTCCTATAGTTGCTTGCTTTTTCTTAAGCATATTGAAGGGATTGTTAATTTTAGTTATTTTATATATAAATAAAATTAGTATTTCCTTTGCAAGTATATTTTTTAGTAGTATATATAACATGATAATAGGAATTTTTATGTATAAATTCATGTATAAACTTTGTGAAAAGCCATATATGCAGAGAAAATGGAAGTTTTAGGGGAATGGTGATTTTATGCGAAATAAAAAAAAGTTTGATTTAAATAGATATAATTCATTCATATTAATAATGATTATTATATTTTCAGGAATAATAATAAGGTTATCTTATTTGCAAGTAGTTAAAGGTGAAGAATTTAAGGAAAAGGCAAATAATAGATCTATAAGAGAAATACCAGATTCTGCACCTAGAGGTAATATAACTGATGTAAATGGAAAAATATTAGCTACTAATAAGCAAGGATATATGTTAGTTTACAATGAAACGGAAGAAAATAAAGAAGTGTTTTTTCAAACTATGAGTAAAGTTTTTGAGATTTTAGAAGAAAACAAAGAAAAACAACAAGATGACTTTGAATTAAAAATAAATCCTTATAGATTTGAATTTAAGGCACAAAATGATGAAGCTAGAAAACTTTTAGAGATAAGATTTAAAAGAGATAGAGGATTTAATGAAGAAATAGAAAAAAAGCTATTTAAAAATAAGAAAGAGAAATTAACTGAGGAGCAGAAAAAACAAGTTGATGAGCAACTTTTGAAAATAACTCCTAAGGAAACTTTCAAAAAACTTTTAAAAGATTATGATATAAATCAGTCTAATTATTCTTTAGAAGAACAAAGAAAATTTATGATTATTAAAGATTCTATAAAAATGCAAAGTTTCTCTGGATATAAGCCAGTAGTAATAGCAAGCAATATTAATAAAAAAACCGCTTTTATATTTTTACAGAAACTAAATGAACTTCCAGGAATAGATATAACTACTGAACCTGTGAGAGAGTATCCTAAAGGAGAACTTGGATCTGCATTTTTAGGATATATATCTAAAATAAGCTGGGATCAAGAAAAGTTTGAAGAAAAAGGATATGATGTAAATTCAGATTATGTAGGAACATCTGGAATTGAAGGAGTGTTTGAAGATAGACTCAGAGGTTCTAAGGGAGGAAGAATAGTTAAGTTAAATAAAAACGGAAGAATAATTGAAGAATTAGGAAGAAGAGAACCTTACCCAGGACAAAATATTCAACTTACAATAAATAGCGATGTGCAAGCAGCAGCAGAGAAATCTTTAGATGCAGTGATGACGGAACTTAGAAATAGTCCTGGAAGAGGAGATGTAAATACATCCAATGCTACTAGGGGAGCAGCTATAGCTATTGATGTAAATACTGGAGGAATAATAGCTATGGCTAGTAAGCCTACTTTTGACCCAAATTTATTTGCTATTCCAGGAAAATTGTCTCCTGACTTATATAAAAAGTATTTTAATCCAGACTTAGGAGAGTTTGGAAAGCAATATATTTTATCTAAAGGACTTATGGGTTCTTATCCTGGAAAAAGTTTAGATGATGTGTTAAATATAATGTTTCCAGTAGATAAATCCATTAAAAATAATACTACTATAAGAGAAGATGTATATGATATATATCCGAAACCTTTTTATAATTATGCCACTATGTCTATTATTCCACCAGGTTCTACTTTTAAGCCAATGACTACTATTGCAGCTTTAGAAAGTGGAGCAATAACTACAGATTTTGGTATATATGATCCAGGTTTTTTTGATGACGGAAAGGGATTTAAAAAGAGTTTTGCTGTTGGAGGATATGGCTCAGTAGGTATAGGAAAGGCATTAGAAGTTTCTAGTAACCCATTTTTTATGACTCTAGGAAAAGTAATGAGAGATAAATATGGAGATGATATATTAGCTAAATATGCATGGAAATTTGGATTAGGTGTAAAACCTAATTCAGGAGCAGTAGCTTCCACTGGTATAGAATTACCAGAAAGATATGGACAGGTATTTAATACTTGGACTCTTCAAAATATATTTTCAACACAGTATTTGTGGCAAACTATGTCTACACTTAAAGCCGGTGCAGATCAAAGAGGAAATTCTTTTCCTTCAATAAATTTATATGATAATGAAAATGATAGTGAAAAAGTTAAAAAAATTAAAAAACAAATAAAAAGTGAAATACAGGAATGTATAAAAAACGGAGACAAGAAATTTTCAAAAGAAAATTATGAAAAACTTTTAAAGTCATTAATTAATTCTGATAATTTATATAAAGATAAAAATATTACAGATAAAGATATAAGTAGAATTATAAATGCTATATATTATGTTACTGTTTCAGATGCTTATAGCCAATTAAATGTAGGAGCTAATATGTATAATGCATCTATAGGTCAAGGTATAAGTAACTTTACTCCTCTCCAGCTTGTAAATTATGTATCTATATTAGTAAATGGCGGAAATAGATATAAATTGCATTTAGTAGATAAAATTTTAGATGCAGATGGAAATCTTATTAAACAAGAAAAGCCAGAGATATTAGATAAAATTAATTTAAAACCTGAAACTGTAGAAGCGGTTAAAAATGGAATGTACCTAGTAGACCATGGTTCTAGAGGAACAGCAGCTAGTTATTTTAGCGGTTTTCCTATATCTACAGGAGGAAAAACTGGTTCTGCTACATTTAGCAATGATCAAGCTGCTTTAGGAAGGACATCTTATGCAGTTTATATAGGATTTGCACCTTACGATAATCCTAAAATAGCAGTATGTGTTGTAGTATTTGATGGTGGTCATGGTGGTTTTGTAGCTCCAGTAGCAAGAGCTATGTATGAATCTTATTTTAAAGATGAGCTTTCCAAAATGGGATATTCTTCACAATACACTTCAAATACACAAGAAGAAACTAAAAAGAAAGAAGAAAGTAGTACACAACAAACTAGCGGTGAAGAAGTAAATACTCAACAAGTAAATGACTAGAAAATACAATGTAATTTAAATATTATGTATCTTTATAATTAAAGTGTAGAGAGGTAAATTGATTTTATTATTTCTACACTTTAACATTAAACTTTTTTACACATTTTACATATTTTTAAAAGTTAACTTTTAAAAAATAGAAGGATTTATTAAAGTTTTGTTGAAATATAATCATATGCGAAACTTATGGGGGTTTATATATGATAGAAGATAGCATAATTATAAAAGGAAATAAAGAAGGACTAAATGCAGTTATAAATATGAATAAGTTTAAAGATTTTAATGAAATGCTAGAATCTTTAACTGAAAAGCTACAAAAAGGAAAAAAATTTTATAAAGGTAGCACTCTTAAAATAACTGCAGAACTAAAATATATAAATGAAAGAGAATTAAGGAAGTTAAAAGATGTTTTATTTGATGAATTTTTTATAAAAGATTGCATATTTGAAGAAATTAAAGAAACTGCCCCTAAAGTTTTTTCAGGTATTTATGAAGGTAGGACAAGGTTTATAAGAAAAACCATAAGAGGTGGACAAATTATTCATTACCCAGGTAATATAGTTATAATAGGAGATGTAAATTACGGAGCTGAAATTTATGCTGCAGGTAACATAATAGTGCTTGGAGCTTTAAGAGGACATGTTCATGCAGGTTTTAATGGAAATGCTAAGGCTATAGTTGCAGCCTTTTATCTTCAACCCAAAATACTTCAAATTGCAAATATAGTTACTCGATCACCAGAAGATAATGTTAAACCTCAGTACCCAGAAGTGGCTAGGGTTAAAGGTAATTCAATTATTGTAGAGCCATATTTACCTAATAAATTTATTTAATGGAGGAATACATATGGGAGAAGCTATTGTAATAACATCAGGAAAAGGCGGAGTTGGAAAAACAACTACAACAGCTAATATAGGTACGGCACTTGCTTCTTTAGGCAAAAAAGTTGCCATAGTAGATGGCGATACAGGACTTAGAAATTTAGATGTATTAATGGGTCTTGAAAATAGAATAATATTTACTTTGTTAGATGTAGTAGAGAAAGAATGTGCTTTAAAAAGAGCTCTTATAAAAGATAAGAGGTTTTCAGATAACTTATGTTTACTTCCAACAGCTCAAACAAGAGATAAAAACGATATTAGTGCAGAGCAAATGTACAATCTTGTAAATGAATTAAAAAAAGAATTTGATTATGTAATAATAGATTGTCCTGCAGGTATAGAGCAAGGATTTGAAAATGCTATAGTAGGTGCCGATAAAGCTCTAATTGTAGTTAATCCAGAAGTTACATCTGTTAGAGATGCAGATAGAGTAATAGGAAAGTTAGATGCAAAAGGTTTAGAAAATCATGATTTAATAATTAATAGAATAAATTATAGCATGATAAAAAATGGAGATATGTTAGATGTTAGAGATATATTAGATAGTTTAGCAATAAAACTTATAGGAGTAGTACCAGAAGATAAAAATATAACAATTTCTACTAATAAGGGTGAACCAGTTGTGCTTAATGATAATGCTTTATCTGGAAAAGCATTTAAAAATATTGCTAAAAGAATAACAGGTGAAGAAATTCCTCTTATGAATTTAGATATAGAGGAAAGCGGATTTTGGCATTCATTAAAAAAATTTTTTGTAAAAAAATAGGAGGGGAATAAAATGGACTTTTTTAAGCTGTTTTCTACAAAACCTTCTTCTAAAGATCTAGCAAAAGAAAGACTGAAACTTATATTAATACATGACAGAGCTACTTTTTCCCCAGAAATCATAGAAAAACTTAAAAGAGAATTAATGGAAGTAATATCAAAATATGTTGATATAGAAAAAGATGATTTAGAAATAAAGATGACTAAAATAGATGATGATGGTTGTACTGCACCAGCTTTAATAGCTAGTATACCAATTAAAAATAAAAAAAAATAAATTAAAAGCTATGTATAATTTTGCATAGCTTTTTTTTAGTTATATGGTATAATCATATTTGTATTGGAGGCGTTAGAACTATGATTGAAAAGTTTAAAATTAATAGAAAATTATTAAAGGAGTTAGATGTTTCAGTTGTTATATCAACTATAGTAATTTTGTTATTTGGAGCTTTAAATATATATAGTGCTACTCATATGAAGTCAGGAATTTACTTTTTGAAATTTCAAATTATTTGGTTATTTTTAGGATTAGCTGTTATGTATATAATAGTATGTTTTGATTATTTTATGCTTAAAGGATTTGCTAATATAATATATTGGTCTGGAGTATTTTTGCTTATTTTAAACGATACTGTGTGTAAACATACAGTAAATGGTGCTAGCTCATGGATAAAAATAGGACCAGTTACACTTCAACCTTCAGAATTTGCCAAGCTAGGTATAATAATAATGCTGGCAAAACTTTTAGATGATATGGAAGGAAATATTAATGAGCCTAAAAACTTTTTTAAATTAGCTTTTTATGCAGCAATACCTATGCTTTTAGTAGTTATTCAGCCAGATATGGGAATGACTATGGTTTACTTTTTTGTAGTGTTAGGTATATTTTTTGCTGCAGGATTGGATAAAAAAGTAATTATTGGTGGTTTATCAAGTTTAGTTGTTTTGATTGCTATAGTTTGGAATTCGCCTTTAATGCAAGCCTATTGGAAAGAAAGATTAGTATCTTTTTTAAATCCTGAATTAGATGAACTAGGGTCTGGTATGCAACTTATACAATCTAAAATAGGAATTGGATCCGGTGGAATTATTGGAAAAGGATTTTTAAAAGGTACTCAAATAGCAGGACAATTTATTCCAGAATCTCATACAGACTTTATTTTTTCAGTAGTAGGAGAAGAATGGGGATTTTTAGGTGCTATTTTTTTGTTATCTTTATATGGATTAATGATATATAAATTTATAAAAATAGCTGCCGAGTCTAAAGATTTATTTGGAAGAATAATTTGTATAGGTATTATATCTTCATTTTTATTTTCTATATTTCAAAATATAGGAATGACTATAGGTATTATGCCTATAACAGGAATAACTTTGCCACTTATGAGCTATGGTGGAAGTTCTGTAATTACTACATTTATGTCTATTGGATTAATACTTAATATTGGAATGAGAAGGAAAAAAATAAATTTTTAGGAGGAATAGATATGAGAATAGCTTTAGTAGCTCATGATAAAAAAAAAGATGATATTATAGAATTTGCTAAAAGGTACAAGCATATATTTGAACAGCATGAATTATTAGCTACAGGTACTACAGGTAGATTATTAAAAAAATTAGTAGGATTAAATATTAATACATTATTATCAGGACCATTAGGTGGAGATCAACAAATAGGTGCTAAAGTTGCACAAGGAGAAATTGATTTTGTAATATTTTTAAGAGATCCTCTTACATCTCAACCTCATGAGCCAGATATTAATGCTTTGCTTAGAGTATGTGATATATATTGTGTTCCTCTTGCTACTAATGTTGGTTCCGCAGAAATATTTATGAAAGCTATAAGAAGTCATGAAGATATTGATGATAATGAATAAATACTTATTTAATTTAAAATAAGTATAGGTTGTTAAATAAAAAATCATTGATATAATTTTCAGATAAAAAATAATTTGTATAAAAATAATAAGCAAAGCCTCATAAAGAGATTTTGTAAATAAATCATTTCATTAAGACACTCTAAGAATAAAAAATAAAAAAATTCCTACCCAATTTATGCACCGTCCTTGGTGCGGAAATTGGCTCATCACGTCCTGTGATGAATTACGGAATTTTTTTATTTTTTCTTCTAAGAGTGTCTTAAATTCATTCAAATTATTTACAAAATCTCTTTATGAGGCTTTGCTTATTATTTTTATACAAATTATTTTTTATCTGAAAATTATATCAATGATTTTTTATTTAATAAGCTAAAAGTAATATAAAAAACAAAATATAAATATATATTTTATATGGGATTTATTAGGAAGGAGGAATAGTGGTGGGAAATTTTAATTCGCAATATGAAGATTATTATAAAAATATTAGAAGAGGAAATTCCAGAAGATATTTTTTAAATAATAGAAAGTCTAATAAAAAAAATTTTATTGTGAGAAGAATGATATTTGATTTAATAGGGGTATTTACTTTGTTTATACTTGTTATAGTGTGTAAAACAATAGTTACTCCTAAAACTCAAGCAGTGTATAGTTATTCTAAAGAATTAGTTGACAAAAATTATGATTACAAAGTTTTATTAAAAAGAGGAAGAGAAATGGATTTTAATAATATTCAAAAAAAAGCCATAGATTATATAGATGTATTTAAAGCTAAAGTTACTGGTGAAATCACTTTAAAAGAAAAAGTAAAATCAGAATTTGTATTACCAGTAAAAGGAACAGTAACGTCTAAATATGGGAATAGAGAAGATCCTTTTACTAAAAAACAAAGCTTTCATAAAGGTATAGATATTGATGTAAAAGAAAATACAGAAGTAAAAGCGGCTTTTAATGGAATTGTAAAAGAGTGTGGAGAAGATAAAAGTTTAGGTAAATATATACTAATAGATCATGGAAAGGGAATAGAAACAAAATATGCTCATTTAAATGAGATATGTGTTAAGAAAGGACAAAATATAAATAAACTTAATGTTATTGGTAAAAGTGGAAGTACAGGTAAATCCACAGCTCCACATTTGCATTTTGAATTTATATATATGGGAGAAAATGAAAATCCAGAAGAATACATAAAAATAAGTAAGTAATTATGAATGGAGAAATAATATTGATAAAAGTTAATAAGTATTTTATTCCTTATATATTAATATTGTTAATTTTGGGATTTAAAGGTGAAATATTTTTAGATTTTTTAATTGTAATATTTCATGAAATAGTGCATTATATTACAGCTAGATATTATGGATTTTCAGGATTTGCTATAGAAATATTACCAGTAGGAGCTGTTTTAAAATTAAAAGATTTAGAGGAAGCTTCTGTAAAAGAAGATTTAATAATATCATTATCTGGACCTGTAGCAAATTTAATATTAGCATTAATTTTTTATGTATTAAATTTTAAAATACCTTCTTTAATATTTGAAGCCTTATTTATTGGTAATGCAACTATTGGTTTGTTTAACCTAATTCCAGCTTTCCCTTTAGATGGAGGGAGAATTATTAGAGATATTTTATGTACTAAATTTTTATATAAAAAGGCAAATGAAATTACTGTATATATAAGTATAATTATTGCTAGTTTTATGATGTTCTTTTTT
Organism: Clostridium acetireducens DSM 10703; assembly: GCF_001758365.1. GTDB lineage: Bacteria > Bacillota > Clostridia > Clostridiales > Clostridiaceae > Clostridium_C > Clostridium_C acetireducens. Next base: position 70,850 of record NZ_LZFO01000004.1, on the reverse strand, counting down.
ATTTTTTTATTTTTTGTAAACAAGGTAAATTTAAATATTGGTTTAGTTTCTTTAATAATGATAATTTTTTCATTGAAAGAAAAAGAAAGGATAGTATATATAATTATGGGAGATATTATTAAAAAGAAATATAAATTTTTAAAAAGAGGATACTTAGAAAATAAATATATGTCTATTTATTATAAAACAAAATTACTAGATATACTGGGAATGTTGGATAAAAGTAAATATGGTATATTTACTGTTTTAGATAATAATATGAAAGTTATGGATATAATTTACGAAGAAGAAGTAATAGAGGCATTAAAGTTATATGGAAATATAAGTGTAGAAAAATTTATTAAAATAGAAAACAGACTTTAAAATTTGTTTTAAATTTTAACTTTTATATGATAGAATATAAAAATGTGAATAACCAATGAGGAGGAATTTTAATGAATAAAGTTTCCGATGATATACTATATAAAGTAGAAAAACCAGCAAGATACATTGGAGGGGAATTTAATTCCTGTAAAAAGGATAAAAATAAAGTAGATATTAGATTTGCATTTTGTTTTCCAGATGTTTATGAAGTAGGAATGTCTCATTTAGGCATGAAAATACTTTACCACACTTTAAATCAAAGAGAAGATACATTTTGTGAAAGAGTATTTGCACCTTGGCCAGACATGGAAGAACTTATGAGGAAAAATAATATACCATTATATGCACTTGAAACTAAAGACTCTATAGGTGATTTTGATTTTATAGCTTTTACACTTCAATATGAAATGAGCTTTTCTAATGTGCTAAATATGTTAGATTTAGCAGGAATACCAATAAGGACATCTCAAAGGAGAGAGGAACATCCTATAATAATATGTGGAGGACCTTGTGCGTCTAATCCAGAGCCTCTTTACGATATTGCAGATATATTTTCTATGGGAGCAGGCGAAGAAAATTTAGATGAAATTTTAGATTTATATAAAATTTGTAAAAAACAAGGAATGAGTAAAAAAGAATTTTTATTAAAAGCAGCTAAAGAAATAGAAGGAGTGTATGTACCTTCTTTATATAATATTACTTATAATGAAGATGGAACAATTAAAGAATTTAAACCTATTTATGAAGGAGTACCTAATAAAGTAAAAAAAAGGGTAATAAGTAATTTTAATAATGTATCTTATCCAGATAAATTAATCATTCCATATATTGATATTGTACATAATAGAATAATGCTTGAAACTATGAGAGGCTGTACTAGAGGATGTAGATTTTGTCAAGCAGGAATGCTTTATAGACCAGTAAGAGAGAAAAAAACAGATAAGCTTTTAGAATTAGCAGATAATCTTATTAAAAGTACAGGATATGATGAAATATCTCTTACTTCTTTAAGTATATGTGATTATTCTGATATACAAAATTTAGTTTTTTCATTAGTAAAAAAGTATGAAAATGAGAAAGTAGGGGTATCTCTTCCTTCTCTTAGAATAGATTCTTTTTCTGTAGATTTAATTAAAGAAATACAAAAGGTAAGAAAAACAGGTCTAACTTTTGCACCAGAAGCAGGTACTCAAAGAATGAGAGATGTTATAAATAAGGGAGTAACAGAAAAAAATCTTATAGATTCTGTAAGCAGTGCTTTTAAATCTGGTTGGTCTACAATAAAATTATACTTTATGTTAGGATTGCCTTATGAGAGAAAAGAAGATGTAATAGGAATAGCAGAACTTGCTTATAAAGTAGTACAAGAATATTATAAAGTTCCAAAAGAGAAAAGGAAAAAAGGACTTAAAGTAACAGTAAGTACATCTATATTTGTACCAAAACCTTTTACTCCATTTCAATGGGCTCCTCAGGATAGAATAGAAACAGTTAGAGAAAAAATTAGTTTATTGAGAGATACTATAAAAAATAGAAAGGTTACATATAATTGGCATGACTCTATAGTAAGTTATTTAGAAGCTATATTTGCTAGAGGGGATAGAAAATTATGTGATGTTTTAGTTAAGGCTTTTGAAAAGGGTGCTAAATTTGATGGATGGTCGGATTTCTTTAATTATGATATATGGAAAAAATCTTTTGAAGAATGTAATATAGATGGTGAATTTTATGCTTATAGAGAAAGAGATTATAGTGAAATATTACCTTGGGATTTTATTGATATAGGAGTTACTAAAGAATTTTTGATAAATGAAAATGAAAAAGCAAAAAGAGAAGAAGTTACACCAGATTGTAGGTTAGGCTGTAAGAATTGTGGTGTAAATGTTAATCTAGAAGGGGAGTGCTTTGAAGGTGCGATATTTAATAAAGTTCAGTAAAGAAAGTGACATTAAATTTATATCTCATTTGGATTTAATGAGGAGTATTCAAAAAATTATAAAAAGAGCCGGGCTTCCTATAGAATATTCAAAAGGTTTTAATCCTCATATGTCTATATCTTTAGCTCAACCACTATCAGTAGGAATGTATTCTTTAGGAGAGTATGCAGATATAGTTTTTACTGAAGATTTAGATGAAGAGTATATAAAAGATAAGTTAAATAATAACGCACCAGAAGCAATTAATTTTATTGAAGTAATAAAAGTTCCTAAAAAACCTGAAGGAGAAAAAAAGGTACCCAAATCCATGGCGGCTATAGATGCAGCCAAGTATACTATAAATATAAAATATAATAGTACAAAAAATCTTAAAGAAGAATTAATTAAAATGAATCAACGGAAAGAGTGGAATATTATAAAAAAATTTAAAAAGGGCGTAGAAAAGCAAGTAAATATAAAGCCTTTGTTAAAAAAGTTTAATTATAGTATAGATAATAATAATCTGAAATTACAAGTTTTATTAAGCTGTGGAAGTAGAGAAAATTTATCTGCAGATACTTTGGCAAAGTATATTCAAGAAAATACTACTGAAGTAAATAAATGTGCTTTTATAAATATAAAAAGAGAGGAAATGTATGGTATTGTAAATAAAGAGCTGGTGCCTCTATATAAATATGTTACTATGATTTAATAATTATTTTTTAATAATGTTAGTGAGGTTAAGATAATTATGAGAGAGGTATTTATTGATAGACAAAAGAGTATTTTAAGAATAGCTATTAAAGATAATAACAAATTAAAACAATGTTTAATACAGGAAAAAGTTAAAAAACCTTTGCCAGGAGAAATATATAAAGGAATAGTTAAAAATATAATTCCTGCTATAAAATGTGCTTTTATAGATATAGGATATAATAAAAATTGTTATATGTATTTAGATAATAAATTCAAAAATACTAATATAAAAAAAGGCGAAGAAGTATTAGTACAAGTTTTAAAAGAAGGTTTCGGTAAAAAAGGTGCAAAGGTTACTAATGCAATAAGTATACCAGGAAGATATGCAGTATTAACTTTTTTAGACAGACGATTATCTTTTTCAAAGAAATTACAAGATAAAGATTTTAAAAGGTATGCAGCTAAAAATATAAAAAAACCTAATGATGTAGGAGTAATTATAAGAACTAATGCTGTTATAGCTGGCATAGATAATATAAATAATGAAATAGAAAATATCTACAAAGTGTATAAGGAAATATTTAAAAATTTTAAATATTCATTGAAACCTAAATTATTATTTGATAATGGAGGAATTTTAGGCAAAGCTTTAAGAGATATATTAAATGAAGAAACGTACATTGTTCATACTAATAATATAGATGATGCAGAATATATAAAGAAATTTATATCTGATAAAGAAGAAATAGGTTTAGATATAGATGTTCATACTGATAATAGAGATTTATTTGAATGTTATGGTATAGAAAAGGAAATAGTAGCATTGAGAAATAATAAAGTTCCATTAAAATGTGGAGGATATATAGTTATAGATAAAACAGAAGCTATGTATACTATAGATGTTAATTCTGGTAAAAATGTTAAAAACAATTCTATAAAAAAGACTGTTTTTATAACTAATATGCAGGCAGCAGAGGAAATAGTAAAACAAATCAAACTTAGAAATTTAGGAGGCATAATAGTTATAGATTTTATAGATATGAAAGATGAAGAAGAAAAAAAAGATGTATTATCTAAATTAGAACAGGGCTTTATTGATGATAAAAATAAAACGGTTATATACCCTTTTACAGAATTAAATTTAGTTCAAATTGCAAGAAAGAATTTAGGAAAATCTATAGATGATTATATAGAAGAAAAATGCATATGTTGTAAAGGCAGAGGAAAATTATTAAGGTTAGACTATATAGAATTTTTAATAAAAAATGACATATTTAAAATAAAAGATAATGCAAAAGATATATACATAATATTAGATGATTACTATAAAATACCTATACAAAAAAATATAGATAGTTTTATTGAAAACATAAATGCTTTAGATAAGAATGTGTATTTAAATTTTGAAAAGTTAGATGAAGTATTTAAAGTAGAGCCTCTTATTTTCAAAAATCAAATAAAAAAATTAGAAAAATATAAAGTATATCCTAATATATAGCTATTATTTAGTGACTAAAAATTTCTTTACAAAGAAGTTTAGATGTGGTACAATGGCTTTTGTAGACCGCACACGAAGGGTTAAAAATTGTGTGATTTTTATTATACATACCCCAGCTGGCGAGACTGGATAGAGGAGGTGTTTTTAATGTACGCAGTAGTTAAAACTGGAGGAAAACAATATAGGGTTCAAGAAGGAGACGTTTTATACGTTGAAAAATTAGAAGCTGATGTTGATGCAGTAGTTGAACTTAACGAAATTCTTGCAGTAGGTAAGGAAGATGGAGAGTTAGTTGTTGGAAAACCTGTAGTTGAAGGAGCTAAAGTAACTGCAAAAGTATTAAAGCAGGGAAAAGGCAAAAAAGTTGTAGTTTTTAAATACAAAGCTAAAAAAGATTACAGAAAAAAACAAGGACACAGACAACCATATACTAAATTACAAATAGAAAAGATTAATGCATAGTTATGATTAATGTAATTTTTAAAAAGAAATCAAATAAAATTTTGAGTTATAAATTAGAGGGGCATGCTAATTTTGTTGATGAAGGATATGATATGGTATGTAGTGCTGTATCTGGAATTTCATTAACTATAGCAAATGGCATTACAGAAGTTTTAAAAATTCCTTGTCAATTGAATGTTAAAGATGGATTTTTAAATATAGATTTAAGCAGTTGTTCTTCTAAAGATATAGATAAAGCTCAAGTTTTAATGGAAACTATATTACTAGGACTTAAAAGTGTGGAAGCAAACTATGGTAAATATATAAAAGTGAAGATAGAGGAGGTGTAACCTATGCTAGTTATGAACCTTCAGTTATTTGCTCACAAAAAAGGAGTAGGTAGCTCAAGAAACGGAAGAGATAGTGAAGCTAAAAGACTTGGTGTTAAATCATCAGACGGTCAATTTGTTTTAGCAGGAAATATACTTGTTAGACAAAGGGGTACTAAAATTCATCCTGGAAACAATGTTGGAAAGGGTAAAGATGATACTTTATTTGCAAAAATTGATGGAGTAGTAAAATACGAAAGATTGGGAAAAGATAAGAAAAAAGCAAGTGTTTATCCTGTAGATGTAGAAAATGCATTAGCTGAATAAGTTAAAATTAAAGCACCCTAATACAGAGGGGTGCTTTTTTTAAAACAAAAATGGAGGGTTATTATGAATAATCTGGGTGATTTTATTAATTTAATTAGAAAACAAAGGCACGATTTTATGAATGATATTCAGATTATATATGGATATATACAAACAAATAAAATTGATAAAGCCTGTACGTATATTAATAAAATTAGTGAAATTAACGAAGCTATAAGTGAAATATATAATCTAGGAGACAATAACTTTGCTTTATGTATAGAAAGTAATATTAGAAAATTAATTAGAAATGATGTAAAATTTGATATAGATATAGAAATAGAATTTTTTAATTTTAATATTTTTGAAAAAAGTTATGATAAAAAATGTACTTTGGTAAATAATATATTTAATGAATTAGAGAATAACGGCACAGAATGTGTTTATATATATATATTTCATGATGATTTAGGACAAAGCCTTTTAATATCTGACGATGAAGGAATGTTAGATGAAATTAATTGGATGGAAAATTGGAATAAGGAAAAAATAGATATAGTAGATTTAGAATTATATACTTGCTATTATGATAACAGTAAAGCATATAGAATTAATTTTATTAAAAATTAAAGAAAAGGTGGGAACATAAATATGTTTATAGATATTGCAAAAATATTTGTAAAATCTGGAGATGGAGGAGATGGAGCTGTATCTTTTAGAAGAGAAAAATATGTACCTTTAGGAGGTCCCGATGGAGGAGACGGAGGAAAGGGAGGCAGCGTTATACTAGTTTCAGATCCTAGCATGACTACTCTTCTAGATTTTACATATAAAAGAAAATATAAAGCAGAAAAAGGACAAAATGGTTCTGGATCAAGATCTTATGGTAAGGATGGAGAAAGTTTATATATAAAAGTTCCCATGGGTACAGTAGTAAGAGAAGCAGAAACCAATAAAATAATAGCTGATTTATCTCATGAAGGAGAACAGTGTATTATAGCTCGTGGTGGAAAAGGCGGAAAAGGAAATGCTAAATTTACTACGCCTACTAGACAGGCTCCTAATTTTGCCCAACCAGGTATGCCAGGGGAAGAAATGTGGATTAAATTAGAACTTAAATTATTAGCAGATGTAGGATTAATTGGTTTTCCTAATGTAGGAAAATCCACTATATTGTCAAAGGTTACAAAAGCTAAACCTAAAATAGCTAATTATCATTTTACTACTTTAAAACCTAATCTTGGAGTAGTAAGTGTGCCCAATATAAAAAATTTTGTTATAGCAGATATTCCTGGAATAATAGAAGGGGCAGCAGAAGGTGTAGGTTTAGGTATTGATTTTTTAAGACATATAGAAAGAACTAGAGTGTTAATTCATGTAGTAGATATATCAGGTATAGAAGGCAGAGATCCTTATGAAGATTTCTTAAAGATAAATGATGAATTGAAGAAGTATAGTGTTAAGCTTTGGGATAGACCTCAAATTATAGCTGCTAACAAAAGCGATATGTTATATGATGATAATGTATTTAAGGAATTTGAAGAAAAATTAAAAAAGTTAGGATATGATAAAATTTTTAAAATATCTGCAGCTACTGGAAAGGGAATTGATGATTTAATGAAAGAAACAGCTAGAGTTTTAAATACAATTCCTATTACTGATTTAGAGATAGATGATAAAGAGAGATATATTCCACAAGAAAAGAAATTTACTTATACTATAAAAGTAGAAAAAGGCGAGGAAAGCAATATCTATGTAGTAGAAGGAAGTTTTGTAGATAGGTTATTAGCTAGTGTAAATGTAAATGACCCAGATGAATTAAGATATTTTCATAAGGTTCTAAGAAATAAAGGTGTATTAAATGAATTAATGGAAATGGGAATAAAAGATGGAGACTATGTAAGATTAAACGATTTTGAATTTGAGTTTGTGCTATAGGAGGAAAAGTATGATTACAAGTAAACAAAGAAGTTATTTAAGAGGACTAGCAAATAAGTTATCACCTATATTTCAAGTAGGAAAAGAAGGTATAGAAGATAATTTTTTAAAGCAAATAGATGAGGCATTAGAAGCTAGAGAAATTATAAAGATTTCTGTGCTTAAAAATAGTTTTTATACTGCTAGAGAAGCTTCAGAGGCTATATGTAGCCAATTAGGCTGTGAAGCAGTACAATGCATTGGAAATAAATTTGTTTTATATAGAGAATCTAAGAAAAAATCCAAAATAGAATTACCTAAATAATGAAGCATTAAATAAATAGACAAGATGGAGGAGAGACAATGGAGAGAAAAGCCCTTTTTGGAGGGACATTTGACCCTATTCATAATGGCCACATTCATGTGGCTTATGAAGCTCTTTATAATTTAAATTTAGATAAAGTTATATTTATGCCTTCTGGAAATCCACCGCATAAAAATTGTAATGATATAACAGATGCAGATATAAGATATAAAATGGTAGAGGAAGCAATAAAAGGTGAAAAGTGTTTTGAAGTAAGTGATTATGAAGTAAAAAATAAAAATTGTAGTTATACATATAAAACTTTAGAAAAATTAAATTTGGGAAAAAAGAATGTTTTGTGGTATTTTATAGTAGGAGTAGATTGTTTAATGGATTTAGATAATTGGAAAAATCCAAGTAGAGTTCTTCAGCTTTGTAATTTTGTTGTATTTAATAGACCAGGATATACTAAAGAAGAAATATATAAGCAAAAAAACAATATAGAAAAAAAATATAACACAAAAGTTTTCTTTTTAGATATTCCTCTTTTAGAAATATCTTCTACTGACATAAGAAAAAAAATAAAGCAAAATGAAAATATTAGTTACTTAGTGCCGTATAATGTCTATAAATTCATTAATAAACATAATTTATATTATTAATATATTTTAGCTTAGGAGTGATAGGGATGTGGAGTGAAGAAATAATACAAGAATATTTAAAAAATAATTTAAAACCTACTAGATATGAACATAGTGTTAGTGTAAGGGGTGCAGCTATTAAACTTGCAGAAAAATATGGAGCCTGTATAGATAAAGCTAGAATAGCAGGACTTGTTCATGATTGTGCAAAAAATTTAAATAATGAAGAATTGTTGAATATAGCCAAAAGTCATGGGTACACTATTAATGATGCTTGTGAAAAAAATCCTCAATTATTGCACGGAATAGTTGGAGCTATTATAGCTAAAGAAAAAATGGAAGTAGAAGATGATGATGTGCTAAATGCTATAAGGTACCATACAACAGGTAAAAAAGATATGAGTATATTAGAAAAAATAATTTATATTGCAGATTATATTGAACCTCTTAGAAATTTTCCAGGAGTAACAGATATAAGAAAGGTAGTATATCAGGATTTAGATAAAGCTTTGTTGGAATCTTTTAATAAAACAATAAAGTTTGTAATAGATAAAGGAGAAATATTGCATACAGATACTGTAGAAGCTAGAAACTACATTATTTATAAAATTAGTAGGTGAAATTAATGTCACATAAAAATAAAAATAAAAAATTTTTATCACCTATATGGATTTTGATTATACTTATAATTACAACTGCTAGTTTATTTTATTTTTACTTAAAAACGTTTAATAATAAATCTCAAGTAGGAGAAGGGGAAATAAATACTACTCCAATAGAAAGCAGCAGTGATAATGTAAATATACTTCTTATGGGTGTAGATATAGGAGATCCTAAAGCAAATTCTAATTTGGATCCTAAAAGAACAGATACAATTATTCTTGTAAATTATCATCCTATGGAAAAAAAAATAAATATAGTTTCAATACCTAGAGATACTTTAATATATTTAAAAGGCAATAGACAAAAAATTAATGTAGCACATGCTTTAGGGGGACCTGGCTATTTAATAGATTCTGTTCAACAATTAATACAAGTCCCTATAAATTATTATGTAAAATTAGATTACAAAGGCTTTAGAGAAATAATAAACAGTATAGGTGGCGTAGATATAGAGATAAAAAATAATATGTATTACGATGACCCTGCTCAAAATTTAAGTATTAATTTTAAAAAAGGTGAAGTAGCACATTTAGATGGAAAAAAAGCAGAAGAATTTTTTAGATGGAGAAAAAATAATGATGGGACAGGGTTAGCAGAAGGAGATATTGGTAGAATAAAAAACCAGCAGGAATTTATAAGTAAAGTTTTAGAAAAGATTAAAAGCCCATTAATAATAACTAAAATACCTTCTATACTTACTACAATACCTAAATATGTAGAAACTAATATGGAGCCTGAACATATTGTTAAGTATGGATATGCTTTTATGAAAGTGGAAAAAGAAAATATAAATATGACTATTTTAAAAGGGCATACTAAATATATAAATGGTTCTTCTTATTTTATATATGAAAAAGAAAAAAATAAAGAATTAATAAGAAATTTAATTAGTGGATACACAGAAAGTTTTGATAAAGAAAAATTAAATATTCAAGTGTTAAATGGTACTAATAAAAATGGATTAGCAGCAAGGTATGCTGCTAAATTAAAGGAAAAAGGATATATAAATGTATTTACTGGAAATGGTAAAAATACATTGAATTCAAAAATAATAGTTTGTAATATAAATAAAGATGAAATTTCGACAATAAAAGATGAGTTTTTTATAAAAAATGTTGAAAAAAGAGAGTTTAAAGATGAAAAATTTGATATAATAGTATTGCTAGGAGATGATTTTGATTTTTCTAGCAATTAATATAAAATAAATTTATAAAAGAAAAATGTGTAAAATAGGAGGATGTAAAATGAAAAAACAAATTATTAGTACTAAAAAAGCTCCTGCAGCATTAGGACCTTATTCACAAGCAGTAAAGGTTGGAAATTTTTTATTTGCATCAGGTCAAATTCCTTTAAATCCTGAAACAGGAGAATTAGTAACAGGCGATATAAAGAAAGCTACTGAAAGGGCAATGGAAAATGTTAAAGCTGTACTTGAAGAAGCAGGAACTTCTTTTGATAATATTATAAAAACAACTTTATATGTAAGTGATATGAATAATTTTGCAGCAGTTAACGAAGTTTACGGAAGATATTTTCAAGGAGATTTACCAGCTAGATCTTGTGTAGAAGTAAAACTACCAAAAGATGCACCAGTTGAAGTAGAAATTATAGCATTAGTAGAATAATTACTTTAAAATTAAAAATTATTAATATATAATAAATTGGTGAGAAAATTTATGTTTCTCACCAATTTACTTTATTAGGAGAGTTTCATATGAGTAAAAATAAACTTATATTTAAAATTGAAAAAGAAGAATACTGTATTAAAATTAGAGATTATTTAAAGCAAGTTGAAAAATTATCTAGTAGATTAATTAGAGGAGCAGCAAGAGAAGGAAGAATATATGTAAATGGAAATAAAATAAAGATGTCTTATATTTTAAAGAAACACGATTTAATAGAATTAGATATAGTAAAAAATGAAAGTCAAAACATAGAACCAGAAAAAATGGATATAGATGTAGTATACGAAGATGAAGATGTAATGGTTGTAAATAAAAAATCAGGCATGGTAGTTCATCCGACTAGGAGCCATCCTCAAGGTACATTAGCTAATGGACTAATATATTATTTTAGAGAAAAAGGAGAAAATTGTATAGTTAGATTAGTAAGTAGGTTAGATATGGATACTTCTGGACTTATAATAATAGCAAAAAATCAATTTGCTCATATGGCTTTATCTAGAGATATGAATTTTAAGGAATTTGAAAAAAGTTATTTAGCAATTGTTCATGGAAAATTAAAGGAAGATAAAGGTACTATAAATTTGCCTATTTATAGACCAGAAGAAGATAGAATAAAAAGAGTAGTAGATAAAAGAGGACAAATAAGTATAACTCATTTTCAAGTATTGGAAAGTTATGCTAAGGGGGAATTAGTTAAGTTAACTTTAGAAACAGGAAGAACTCATCAGATAAGAGTTCATTTAAGCCATATAGGTCATCCTATATATGGAGATTCTTTATATGGTATAAAAGAAGATTGTGATTTTATAAAAAGACAGGCTTTACATGCCTATAGATTAAAGTTTCCTCACCCTAAAACAGGTAAAATTATAGAAATAGAATCAAAATTACCAGAGGATATGGCTATATTAAGAGATGAATTAGTTGGTAATTGATAATTTGACATTGAAGGAGGATTTTTTTCGCACTTCAAAAAATTTGTTACAAAATTATAATATATTATTATAATTTAAATTGAGATATTTGCATGAAAAAATGAATTAAAAATAATCTGTATAAAAATAATAAGCCTAGCAATATAAATAGAGTTTGTAAATAATTTGAATGAATTTTAAACACTCTTATAAGAAAAAATAAAAAAACTCCGTAATTCATCACAGGACGTGATGAGCCAATTTCTGCCCCAAGGACGGGGCAGAAATTGGGTAGGAGTTTTTTTGTTTTTTCTTATAAGAATGTCTTAATGAAATGACTTATTTACAAACTCTATTTATATTGCTGGGCTTATTATTTTTAATTCATTTTTTTATGCAAATATCCTGCGGTTAATAATAATAATAATGCAATAGGGATTAAATAAATTATAGTATTATTAGAAAAACTAAGCATAGTCTGTTTAACAGAATTTATTTTGTGGTCTTTACCACTATTTAATTTTATAGTACCTATAGATTTATTGTCTATTACTATATTTGCATTTAATACTGTATCACCAGATTTAAAAGATTTGGAAGCTAAGCTAGTTCCTCCTCTTGATAATACAAAGTTTGGAGATTTGCAATTTTCCTTTTTACGAATGTAATAAAAATCTTCTGCAGCTACTAAAGGTATATTTAAATTTTCATTTGTATATTTAGTAATTACTTCTCCTTTTGAACATAAACGAACAAGCTCAAAGTTATTAAAACCATAGTTAAATAATTCAAAAGAATCTTCAAAAAAAGTTTTATTCTTATCATGTACTAGTGCTACTATAATTCTATGATTATTTCTACAAGCACTAGCTACATATGAATGTTGCGATTGAATGGTATATCCTGTCTTACCACCTTCACAGTCTTCAAGATAATATTTAGAGCCTTTTATTACTAGCTTGTTTTTATTCCATATGTATCTAGGTTCTTTTGATTTATTACTAGGTTTAATTGTATAATTTAATGATTTAGCTATTTGACTATATTCTTGGTGTTTCATTAATTCTCTCATAATAAGGGCTAAATCTTTAGAGGAGATTTTATGATTTGGATTATATAAGCCACTAGGATTTACAAAATTAGTATTTTCACATCCTAGTTCTTTTGCACGAGAATTCATTTCTTTAGCGAAAGAACTTATATTTCCACTTATATGTTCAGCTAAAGCTTCAGCAGAATCATTAGCTGATTCTAGTAGTAGAGCATATAATAAGTCTCTTACTTTTAATTTTTCACCTTCTATTAAATAAATTTTACTACCTTCTGCTAAAGGAGGAGTTTTTCCTATGGTTACTGTATCATCTAAGCTACATCTTTCCAAAGTTAATAGTGCTGTCATTATTTTAGTTGTAGATGCAGGTGGATAAGCTTTATCTGCATTTTTTGAATATAAAATTTCTCCAGTAGTAGCATCCATTAATACAGCACTATCAGCAGATACTTTGGGTTCTACAGATTGAGCAAATACACTAAATGGAAATAAACAAATAGAAAGTATAAAAATTGTTAATATAACTTTTGTTTTTTTCATATTCGCCTCCCAACTATTTTGTTACGAATATTATATCAAAAAAATTAAGTAAATGCACATTAAATTTTAGAAAATTGTTAATAATTACAATAAATAGAAATTTAATAATATGGAGGTATATTACATGAATTTAAGAGAAAGAAAAAAACTAATAGGATCTATAGTTATATTAGCAGTATTTTTTATGTTTTTAATTGTAGGATATTTTATATCAAAACCTAATAAAAATTTAGAATCTAAAGATATGTTTGTAGATAATAATATAGTAAATAATGAAAAAGTAGATAAGAATATTACAGTTTATATAAATGGTCAAGTTAAATCACCAGGAGTATATGCTCTTAAAGATGGAAGCAGAGTAAAAGATTTAATAGAAAAGTCAGGAGGATTTACAGAAAATGCAGATAATTTGAAGATTAATTTAGCAAAAAAATTAAAGGATGAGGAATACGTATATGTAGATGACAAAAATAGTTCAAGTAAGTCTAGATCTAGTATATCACCTAATAGCAAAGATGAAATAGTAGTTAATATAAATTCGGCTTCTAAGGAAGAGCTTAAAACTATACCAGGTATAGGAGATGTTACTGCACAAAAGATAATTGATTATAGAGAAAAAAATGGAGACTTTTCTTCTATAGAAGATATAAAAAAAATAGATAGAATAGGTGAAAAAACATTCCAAAAGATAAAAGATAAAATTGATATTAGATAAAAAATTAAAGACTTTTATATTTAATACGATTATTAAGTAGGAAATCAATAGAAATTGTTTCTTTTTTATAATATAATTAGTGTAGCAATTTTTCTTTTAAACTTTGGAGGTATTAATATGTCTAAATGGTGTAATGAAACTTGGACAGAGGTAGTAAGAAAATTAAACAGTGATATATATACAGGTCTTAAATATAATCAAATAGAAAAAATGAGAAAGAAATGTGGAAAAAATGAAATAATGATTCCTAAAAGTAAAAGCTTTATAATTTTATTTTTAAAAGCACTAATACAATTATGGACATTAGTTATTATAGTTATATCAGTAGTATTATATTTTAAATTTAATTCAATAAGTTCTATTATTTTATTTATTATGGCAGTATTAAATGCTATTATTATGTCTTCATATGAATATAAAGATGAAAGAAGATTAAGTGAGCTTCAAAGAATAGATTCTAAAGAATGTAATGTGATTAGAGATAGAAGAAATATAGTTATACCTTCTGAAGAATTAGTAGTAGGGGATATAGTATTTTTAGAAAAAGGAGATATTGTACCAGCAGATTTAAGAATAATAGAAAGCAATAGTCTAAAAGTTGTAGAAGGTGCAGTAACAGGAGAAGGATACACAGTAGAAAAGTATGAAACAAAAATAGAAGAAAAAGAATTAAGTTTATCTGAAATGCGCAATATACTATTTAGATCTTCTGTAGTGTTAGATGGAAGTGCTACAGGCATAGTTATAACTTCAGGCATGGATACTCAAATAGCTAATATTATAAGTATGCTTTTTGAAGAAAAAAATACAAAAAACTTGTTAAATAAAAAAATTACAAAAATAATTAATAAATTAGCTATAGTGTCTTTAATGCTAGCATTAGTTTGTTTTGGTATATTAATTACATTTGGAGTGAATTTTAGTAGCAGTTTATTATTTACATTATTATTTTTAACAGCATCTGTACCTGAAGGTATAAATTTAATAATATTATTAATGTTTAAAATAATATTTAATAATATGAAAAAAAGAGGTGTTCATTTTAAAAATTTATCTACATTAGAGACATTATCTCAAATATCAGTAATATGTTTGGATAAAATAGGTTCTTTATTTGAGGAAGAAATGAAATTAGAAAAGGTGTATTCCAGCGAACAATACATTGATATATACGAAGAAAAAGTTAGATTAATAGAAGATAAAAATTATAAATTAAATAGTAATATACAAAGGATGTTAAAAATAGGATTGCTTTGTAATGATACTAAATTTAATGAAAATGAAATTGTAAATCCCAAACAAGATTTAATGGAAATAGCTTTATTTCAATATGGTATAGAGAACTCTATAAATAAAGTAGAATTAGAATTAGAACAGGAAAGAATTTTACAAATTCCTTTTGATACAGAAAGAAGAATAATGACCACTATAAATAAAAAAGCAGATAATAAATATAGAGCTAATGTAAAAGGGGCATTAGATACTTTACTTGGTAAATGTACTTATATTGTAAAAAACGGAGTAGAAATGCCTATAACAGAAGAAGATATTAGAAATATAAAAAAAGCAGATATTAAAATGTCTTATGAATCTTTATCTGTTATTGGATTTGCATATAGAGATTTTAATTATGAGCCTAGTTTAAAAGAAAATATAGAGAGTAATTTAGTTTTTGTAGGTATAGCAGGATTTAAAAATCCTGAAAAAATTGATGCTAAGGAAGTTATTCAAGAGTGTAAGTCTATAGGAATAAAGCCTGTAATTATTACAGAAGATAATAAAATTACAGCTTTTGCTCAAGGCAAAAATGTTGGACTTTTAGACAAGCAGAAACAGGTTTTATCTGGAATAGAAATGGACAACATGACGGAAGATGAGCTAAATAGAAATTTAGGTTTTATCAGTGTGTTTTCTAGAATAAATTCAAATAATAAAGCAAAAATAGCAAAGTTTTTTAAAGATAATGGAGCTAAAATACTTATACAAGGTACTAGAATTACTGATTTACCAGCACTTAAAATTGCAGATGTAGGTGTAACTTCTGGAAAAAGTAATATAGTAAAAAATCTTTCTGATATAGCTTTAAAAGATGTGGATTTTTATAACATTTTAGAAGTTTTAAAAGAAAGCAGAAAAATAATTAATGTACTAAAAAAAATAATTTTGTATTTATATACAATTTGTGCAGCACAAATTTCATTTGTTTTCATGTGCTTAGTATTTAATAATCAAGCATTAATAAATCCATTTTATATATTGTATATAAATGTTATAACAGCAGTAGCTTCATCTATAGCATTGATTTTTCAATATGAAACGGAAAATTTTAGTTATAAACCATTAATAATTAATAGCAATATTTTAAAAGAAAATAAAAATAGTATAATTATAAAAGGATTTTTTATAGGTGTAATTGCGTTTATACCTTGTTATATTATTAAATTAGTAAATACAGAGTTTACTAATATCTTGGCATTTACAGTTTTAAATTTAGCTATTTTAGTATTAGCTTATGATTTTTCTGATAATTATATATTTAATAGCAAAATTTCAAATTTTATTATGTTTTTTCAAGTTTTAATCCAATTATTAGCAATAAGTTTAGTGTATGGCATTAATGTGTTTTTAAATTCAATATTTTGGATATATGTTTTAGTTGCTTTATTAGTATGGATATCTATTATAACTTTATTTAAAATTCAAAGAAAAAATCAAGAATTAGAATTTTAAAAGGCTGTTTTTAGTTCAGCCTTTTATTTTTGTGTTTAATATTTTGAATTTTTCAAATTTTAAAAGATTAAACATTTATTTTATTGGTGAAAATAAAGAAAGGAGGCGATAGTCTTGTTTAGTAATGTATTTGAAACTATTGTTAAAGCAAGTAATGAATAAACCTATAATATATTATACTATTTCTTTAATTATAGGCTGTATTTTTTCTTTATGTATATTTGAAAGAAGTATTATACTAGGTGCAGCCATATCTGCATCTTTTTTAATTATAATTTTTTGTACTGTAGATAAAAAATATTTTATAATAATATGTCTATTTTTTATATTAGGAGTAATAGATTTTAATTTATTTTTTAACATAAAAGTTGAAAATAAAATTGAAGTTAGGGTAAAACAAAAGAAAGATTATTACTGTATTGCAAATTATAAGGGAAGAAGTTTATTATTAAAAGGTAATTTAAAAAATATTGAAGAAGGACAAAAAATAAAGGCTTATGGTAATTTTCAAAGAGATATGAATTATTCTTTTGGAAGTATAGGAAATTATAATATAGATAGATATGATAAATACAAAAAAGATGCAATGTATTATATAAGTGTTATTAAAAAATATGTATATAAAAAATTTTGTAAATGTCTAGACAAAAATAAATCAGGAATTATAATGGGAGTGTGTTTTGGAGAAACAGATTATTTATCTAAAATACAAAAGGAAGAATTTAAAAAATTAGGTGTAATACATATTATAAGTGTATCAGGCTTTCATATGTCTATTATATACAAGGCATTAGAGAGTATATTTGGAATTAAAATTTCTATACTTATGTCTTTTATATATGTAATTTTTACTGGTGCTAATGCAGCTACACTAAGAGCTTTTATAATGATAGCACTTTTAAAACTTGCTAATATAGTATTTAAAAATTATAATAGTTTATGTGCCTTAAGCTTTTCAGCTTTAATTTTAATATTAATAAAACCATTTTATATTTTAAATATAGGTTTTGCATTATCTTTTTTATCTACTTTAGGTATAATATTATTTAATAAAAAATTATCTAAAATACTTTATAAATTGCCAGAAAAAATTAATAGTTCTTTGAGCTTAACTTTGAGTGCTCAATTTTTATCTTTTCCTTACATATGTTTTACTATTAAAGAATTTGGCATAGGATTTATATTAGGAAATTTATTATTAGTTCCTTTGTATTCTATTATTATAATATTAGGAAATATAAGTTTAATGTTTTTTAAAATTGATTTTATATTTAATAGTGTAATCTTTATATTAAATATTATTCTAACCACTTGTATGGGGGTAAATTATGTGTTATTATACATATTTCCTAATATAAAGTATTTGTGTTATATAGAAGGAGTATGCTTAATATTATTATATTTAGGATATTTATTATATAATCAAGGGTATAAGAGAGCAAAATATATTCCAATATACATAGTATTAATTTTTGTTTTTGAAAACTATACTTTATTTCCGGAAATTTACTATATAAGTTCAAAAGAATCTGAATTTATTATATTTAATAATAAATTTAATTCTATTATGTTTTGTAATTATAATATAAATGCTTCAAAAGATGTTATTTATATAAAAGAAAAATTTAATTCAAATAATGTAATTACAAATCCAATTTCAGATTTAAAAATAAATTTAGATGATAAAACTCAGGCAAAGTTTTATAAAAAATTAAATAGTAGAGTTGATTTACAGTTAAATTATAAAAATAGAAAGTATTTATTTAAAAGGCAATATTACAAGCCTTATACAAAAATATTATGTGTAAAAAATTACAATAGCATAAATATACCATTTTATAGTTTGTGTGAAATAACAAATAAAGATAGCTATAATTACTTTAAGGTCACTAAGTGTAAAATATTTTTTGATGAATTTTTATTAATAAAAAACTATCCATTTTGTAGGAGGGATAAGCTGTAGATATACAGCGAAGTTATGAATATAAGTGAATTACATAAAAATTTAAATAAAAACAATATAGAAAATTGCTATATATTATTTGGAAAAGATGAGAACTTAATAAAAAGTAATATAAATATTATATTAAATAAGATTTTAGATAAAAATTTTAAAGACTTAAATTATACTGAGTTTGATGGTAATACTTTAGAGGATATTGAAGAAATAAAAAATGCTTGTGAGACTGTTCCTTTTATGAGTAATAAAAGAGTAGTGTGTGTATATAGAGCAAATTTTTTAAAACATAAAAATAAGTCAATTAAAAAGAATGAATTAAATAAAAATACTAAAGAAAGTAATGAAAGTGATGAAAACAATAAAGTATTTAATGATTTAAAAGAATATATAAAATCTATTCCATCTCATTGTGTATTGATTTTATATTACGCGTTTCAAGATAAAAGGGAAAAAGTCAGTAGTAATATTTATAAATTAAATAAAAATGCATGTATAGTTGAAGTAAGCTTTGATGAAGAAGGTGTAAAGTATAAAAGAAAATATAAAGAAAATCAAATAAAAAATGAAATAAAAAAGTTTTTTAATAATAGAAATAAAGATATAGGAAAAGTAGAATTAGAAAATTTTTATATTTATGTAAAGGATTATAACTTAGGTGTTATAGAAAATGAAGTTGAAAAGCTTTGTTGTTATGCTTTTCAAAGAGATATAACTAAAGAAGATATAAAAATTATGTTTTTTAAAAGAAGTAATGATGATATATTTGATTTAATAAATTTTATATTTAATAAAAATGTTGTAAAGTCAATAAGGAGTTTAAATGAAATATTATTAAAAGGTCAAAAAATAGAAAGTATAGTGCCTATAATTAGCAGTCATTTAAGAAAAATGCTACACATTAAAATTGCTGTGGAAAAAGGAAAAAACAAACATACTATTTCAAAAGAACTTAATCTTCATCCTTATGCTTGTGAAGTTATTATAAATCAGTGCAAAAGATTTACTCTAAAACAAATTGAAGATGCTATAAAATTTTCTATAAATTGTGATGAAAATATAAAAAATCAATATATAGAATATAAAGATAAAAAGTTAGAATTAGAGATTTTAATATTAAAAATAATATCTAATAACGGCAAAATAAATAACCGGCCTTAAAACCGGTTTATTTATTTTATTATGCATTTAAAGCTTTTAATTTTGAAGCTAATCTAGATTTTTTTCTAGCGGCTTTGTTCTTATGTATTACTCCTTTAGAAACAGCCATATCTAAAGCTTTTGCAGTATTTAAAAAAGCAGTTTTAGCTTCATCAACATTGTTAGCTACTACAGCACTTTCAAACTTTTTAATAGTAGTTTTTAATGCTGATTTGATAATTTTATTTCTATGAGTCTTAGTTTCGATAACTCTTATTCTTTTCTTAGCTGATTTTATATTTGCCATTTTTTCACCCCCTTGTACTTGTATCCCAGAAGTTTTGGGGAACTTTCCTTATTATGTGTATTTAACAAGAGATATTATAACATTAATTTTTATGTACTTCAAGTAAATTTTCGTAAGGCTGCCTAAAGTAATTATTTACTTTATTATAAATAATTAAGTAAAACAGTAGTGTTTTTGAATAAGTTAATTAAAATTACTAAAAATATAAGTATAAAAATATACAAGGAGAGGATTTAATGATAAATAATATAAGAACGGATTTAGCAGTAGAAGCTAAACAAATATATGAAGAAAAAAATAAAGAAAAAATACCAGGAGTAGATATTAAGGAATATTATGAAGAAGATTTAAAGATAACAGAAGTGGCTATATTAGATGACATTGGAGAAAAAGTAATGGGGAAACCTAAAGGAAAGTATATAACTATAGATATACCAGAAGTATCTAACTATGATAGTGATACACTAGATGAAATAAGTGGGGCTTTAGCTAAAACACTAAGTCCTTTAGTAAACCTGGAAGAAAGCATGACAGCTTTAGTAGTAGGTCTTGGAAATTGGAATGTAACTCCAGATGCTTTGGGACCAAAAGTAATATCTAAACTTATGGTTACTAGGCATTTAAAACAATTTATACCAGATAGTATTGATGAAGGGATAAGACCAGTTTGTGCTATAGCTCCTGGAGTTTTAGGACTTACAGGTATTGAAACAGGAGAAATAATAAAATCTTTAGTAGATAAAATAAAACCTAATTTAATTATTTGTATAGATGCATTAGCTTCTAGAAAAATGGATAGAGTTAATAGAACTATACAAATAGGAAATACAGGCATATCTCCTGGTTCTGGTGTGGGAAATAAAAGGATGGAAATAAGCGAAAAAACTTTAGGGATACCAGTTATAGCTATTGGAGTGCCTACTGTGGTAGATGCAGCTACTATGGCAAATGACACTATTGATATGGTATTAGAACAAATGATTAAAAGTTCTTCTTCAGGTAGTGAATTTTATAATATGCTAAAATCCATAAATAAAGATGAAAAGCAAATTATGATTAGAGAAATATTAGATCCTTACTTTGGAAACTTAATGGTTACTCCTAAAGAAGTAGATATGATTATAGATTGTGTATCAAAAATAATAGCTAATGGAATAAATATAGCTCTTCAACCAGCATTAACTTTAAAAGATATAAATAAATATATAAATTAAAGTAATATAATAATTTCTTCTCTCATATAAATACTAAATAATTAGTTGTACGTAAGGGGGAGGGAATATATATTGATTTACAAAAAGATAAAGGTTAAAAGAAAAATAGACAAAATTAAAGCACATATATGTTTGATTTTTGTATTAACAAGTTTAATTTTAAGCATTACTTTGCCTTGTGTTGTTAGGGCGAATCAACAAAATAAGAACATGAAAGGCAATATGTTTTATGTTCAGTTGCTAAATTATACTATGCCTGTAGTAAAAGTAACTTCTTTTGATGAAAGTGATATGGCAGAAAACACTTTTTCAGTAAAAGGCAAAGCTTTAGATATATTTGGCATAGATATAAAAGATCCCTCAACTATACTAGGTAAAGAGGTATCCTATTTAAAAGCTAATAGTTATTACAAAAAATCAAAAGAAAAAATAAATTTAGAGCCTTATAAATTAGATAATAAAGTAGTTAGTATATATAATCCAAATTTGAAGAGAAAAAATAAATCAGCTGTACCAGAAGTGTTTATTTACCATTCCCATACTACAGAAGCATACAAGCCTGGACCTGCAGATAACTTTGACGAAAATAAAAATGTTTGTGCAGTAGGAGATATTATTGCCAGTGAGTTAAATAATTATGGTGTAAATGTAATTCATGATAAAACTGTTCATAATGCCAAAGCATATACTAAAAGTTATGAACGTTCTGGAAAGACAGTAGATAAATATCTTAAAGATTATAAAGATTTTAAATTAGTAATAGATTTGCATAGAGATGGTGCTACTAATAAAAATGCTGTAACTACTAAAATAAATGGGGAAAATGTAGCTAAGTTTATGTTTGTTATGGCAAAGAAGAATCCTCATTTTAATAAAAATATGGAAGTAGTAAAGGAATTAAAGGAAATATCCAATAAATTATACCCCGGATTATGTAAAGATAAAATATGTTATTATAACTATGGAACTAGATTTTTTAATCAAGATAAAAGCAATAATGCTTGTTTAATAGAAGTAGGAGCAGATATAAATACTATAGAAGAAGCAAAAGCAACAGGAAAGTATTTAGGAAGAATAATAGCAGAATATTTAAATGGGAAAAAATGAATAAAATTTTAAGTAGAAGAGCATCCTTATAATCATAAGGAGGCTTTTTTATTATGAAGAAAAAATATTCATTTTTAATTATATTTTTTTATTTATCTATAGTATTATATGGATTTGCAAAAGTAAATAATTCACTTCCTAATTTTATAAAAGAAAGATCAAATTTTTCTATTTACTGTAAACAAAATCCCTTTGATTTTAGAATAGAAACTAAAGACTACACATTTAAGGTTAATAGCAAAACTTTTTTAAATATAAAAAAAGGAATAAAAAATTTTATACCTTAAAATATAGCTATTGTATATTTTTATTGACATAAACCAATTATGTTATGTTATAATTTACTATGATTAATATAAATTAAATCCAATGGGGGTTAAAGTATGCATAGCGAAAGACAAAAGCACATAAGAAATTTTTCAATAATTGCACATATAGATCATGGCAAGTCCACTCTTGCAGATAGACTTTTAGAGAAAACAGGAACATTGACAAAACGAGAAATGGACACCCAAGTTTTAGATAACATGGATTTAGAAAGAGAAAGAGGAATTACTATAAAGGCTCAAGCAGCAAGACTTATATATAAAAGAGAAAATGGAGAAGAATATATTTTAAATCTTATAGATACTCCAGGGCACGTAGATTTTAATTATGAAGTTTCAAGAAGTTTAGCTGCTTGTGAGGGAGCAGTACTTGTAGTAGATGCAACACAAGGAATACAAGCTCAAACTTTAGGAAATTGCTATTTAGCTTTAGATCATGATTTAGAAATAGTACCAGTTATAAATAAGGTGGATTTAGCTAGTGCAAGACCAGATGAAATAAAAAAGGAAATAGAAGATACTATAGGTATAGATTCGGAAGATGCACCTTTAGTTTCTGCTAAAACAGGATTAAATATAGAAGATGTATTAGAAGCTATAGTTGAAAAAGTACCAGCACCAGAAGGAGATGAAGAAGCTCCTTTAAAAGCACTTATATTTGATTCTTATTATGATAGTTATAAAGGTGTTGTATGCCATGTCAGGATTAAAGAAGGCAAAGTAAAGCCTGGAATGGAAATTAAACTTATGGCTACAAATAAAATTTATGAAGTTATAGAAACAGGTGTGTTTGTACCACAATACTTACCTGTAAAAGAACTTAAAGCAGGAGATGTAGGATATATAACTGCTTCTATAAAAAATGTTAGAGATGCTAGAGTGGGAGATACTATAACTGATAACAACAATCCAGCAAAAGAAGCATTGGCAGGATATAGGCCAGCGGTTTCTATGGTGTTTAGTGGAATATACCCAGTAGATGGAGCTAAATATGAAGAGCTAAAAGAAGCTTTAGAAAAGCTTCAATTAAATGATGCAGCTTTATCTTTTGAACCAGAAAATTCTATAGCACTTGGTTTTGGTTTTAGATGTGGATTTTTAGGATTACTTCATATGGAAATTATACAAGAGAGAATAGAAAGAGAATTTAATTTAGACATTATAACTACAGCACCATCTGTAGTGTATAGAGTATGTAAAACAGATGGAACTATAGTAGAACTTACTAATCCTACAAACTTGCCTAGTCCATCAGAAATAAGCTATATGGAAGAACCAGTGGTAAAGGCATCTATTATGACTCCTTCTGATTATGTAGGTGCAGTTATGGAATTAGCTCAAGATAGAAGAGGAACTTTTATAGATATGGAATATATAGAAACAACTAGAGTTGTAGTAAATTATGATATTCCTCTAAATGAAATAATATATGACTTTTTCGATGCATTAAAGTCTAGAACAAAAGGATATGCTTCTTTTGATTATGAATTAAAGGGATATAAAGAATCTAAACTAGTAAAATTAGATATATTATTAAATTCAGAAGTAGTAGATGCATTATCTATGATAGTACCTGAAGAAAGAGCTTATGTGAGAGGAAGAAGTATAGCACAAAAACTTAAAGAAATTATTCCTAGACAATTATTTGAAATTCCTATACAAGCAGCAATAGGATCAAAAATAATAGCAAGAGAAACAGTAAAGGCTATGAGAAAAGACGTACTTGCAAAATGTTATGGTGGAGATATATCAAGAAAGAAGAAACTTCTAGAAAAGCAAAAACAAGGAAAGAAAAGAATGAGACAGGTTGGAAGTGTAGAAGTACCTCAAGAAGCATTTATGGCAGTACTTAAAACTGACGAGTAATGAGGTGGACATATGTTAAATTCAGAAGTAGCTTTATACATTCACATACCCTTTTGCAAAAGTAAATGCTTTTATTGTGACTTTCCATCCTTTTGTGGAAAAGAAAGTTTAATGATAGATTATGCAAAAGCTTTATCAAAAGAAATAGATAGAATTGAGGATGTAAAAATAAAAACAATATTTATAGGTGGGGGCACCCCCACCTATTTACCTTTAGAAGCTTGGAATATTATAAAAAATAGTATAGATAAATTAGATAAATCCAATAATATAGAGTTTACTGTAGAAGGTAATCCAGGCACTTTTAGTAGAGAAAAGTTGAAATTTTTAAATAGTATGGGAGTAAATAGACTTAGCATAGGACTTCAAGCATGGCAGAATAATTTACTTAAAAATTTAGGTAGAATACATAATTTAGAAGAATTTTTACAAACTTTTCAAAAAGCTAGAGAAGAAGGTTTTTCTAATATAAATATAGATTTAATGTTTGGACTTTCACATCAGACATTTGAAAATTGGCAAGAAACTTTAAAAAATATAATTCAATTAAATCCAGAACATATTTCTTGTTATAGCCTTATAATAGAAGAGGGGACTAAATTATATAATATGTATAATTCAAATAAATTAAAATTGCCTTCTGAAGATTTAGAAAGGGAAATGTATAGATACTGTTTAGAAATTTTAGAACTAAATAATTATACTCAATATGAAATATCTAATTTTGCAAAAAAAAATAAACAATGTAAACACAACTTAGCATATTGGAATTTATATGATTACATAGGTTGTGGTGCTGCAGCTCATTCTTACTTTAATAATAAAAGATATAGAAACACTAATAGTATAGAAAATTATATAGATAGTATATATAAAGGAAAAAGTCCCATAGAAGAAATACATAATAATTCTTTAAAGGATAATGTAGAAGAATTTATGTTTATGGGATTGAGAAAAACAAAGGGTATATCTATGGAAGATTTTAAAAAAAGATTTAATGTTAATATATATCATGTATATGGGGAAATTATAAATAAATATCTAAACAATAATTTGCTAATACAAAAAGAGGATAGGTTATTTTTATCAAAAAGGGGTATAGAAATTTCTAATTCAATTATGTGTGATTTTATAATATAAAATAGCGTAAAAGTTATAAAAATAAATTACAAAAGAAAAACAAAGGAAAACAGAGAAAAAGTGATAAAATATAATATAAAATACATATAATGCATGTATGTATTTATTTTGTAAACTGTGTCAATTTGACAAAATAAATATAGAATGTTATTTTTTAATCATAGTCATTAGCACTCAATATGATAGAGTGCTAATAAAGAGGTGAAAATTTATGGAGATAGATGCAAGAAAAATAAAAATATTGTGGGCAATAATAAATGACTATATAAGTACAGCTGAACCTGTAGGCTCAAGAACTATTGCAAAAAGATATCAATTAGGAGTTAGTCCAGCCACTATAAGAAACGAAATGGCTGATCTTGAAGAAATGGGATATTTAGAACAACTTCATACTTCTTCAGGTAGAAAACCTTCTGATAAAGGGTATAGATTGTATGTAGATAAACTTATGCAAATACCAGAGCTATCGTCAGCAGAAGAGTGTGTTATAAAAAATAAAATGTTAGATTTAGCTTTATATGAACTTGATAAAATAATTAGAGAAACTTCTAGCATATTATCAGAACTTACTAAGCTTACTTGTATCGTTAAATCTCCATCTGCTAAAAAGTGTTATTTAAAATCCATACAACTTATAAATATAGGAGATAATAATGTACTTTCTGTTGTGATTGCAGATAATAATATTATTAAAAATAATATTATTAAGCTTAATAAACCAATTAGTA
Organism: Clostridium acetireducens DSM 10703; assembly: GCF_001758365.1. GTDB lineage: Bacteria > Bacillota > Clostridia > Clostridiales > Clostridiaceae > Clostridium_C > Clostridium_C acetireducens. The sequence continues at coordinate 44,356 of NZ_LZFO01000004.1, read as the reverse complement.
CAGATACATTAACAAAGTTGTCTAATATATTAAATAAAAGATTATCTAATCTTACTATAGAAGAAATAAATTTAGAAGTTATAAACAGGTTAAAAAATGATTTAATAGGGTATGATGATATATTTAATGCTATAATTCCTATAGTTTATGAAAGTTTAAAAAGTATAGATAATACAGAAATCTACATGGAAGGAACTACCAATATGTTCAATTATCCAGAATATAACGATATAGAGAAGGCAAAAGAATTTTTATCTTTACTAGATAATAAAGATAAATTAAGAGGATTATTAGAAGAGCCTAAAAACATAAATATAAGTATAAAAATAGGTGAAGAAAATTTTATTACAGATGCTAAGCAATGTACAATTATTTCTGCTGGATATGGTTTAGAAAATAGATTATTAGGCTCTATAGGGTTAATAGGTCCAACAAGAATACCTTATTCTAAAGTTATATCAATACTTTTAAGAACGGTTAATACACTAAATGATATTTTAAATAAAATGTATGATGATGTCTGAGTATTATAAAATATATTTTGGATATAATTGGATATAGAGTGTGTAAAAATGCAAAACAGAATGGAGGAAGGCAGTCAATGGAAAAAAAAGTTGAAGACTTATGTACTGATAAAAAAAATAATAATGAAAAAGAAAATAAAAAAGATAATTTAAATGACAGTAACAAAAATTCAGAAGAAGCTAAAAATACACAAGAAGAAAATAAAAAAGAATTTAGTAAAAAGTGCAATAATGAAGAAAATAAAAAACAAGTGAAATTAGAAGATGTATTAGAAGAATTAAAGGGAGCAAATTCTGTATTAGCAGATGAAAATGAAAAGTTAGAAAACCAGATTACAGCTTTAAAGGATAGAATTGAAAGAACAGTAGCAGAATATGATAATTATAGAAAAAGAACTTCAAAGGAAAAAGAAGGAATATATTTAGAGGCTTGTGGAGATGTATTAAAAGAATTATTGCCAGTATTGGATAATTTAGAAAGAGCAGTGCAAGCAGATGGCGATGTGGACAGTATAAGAAAAGGAATAGAAATGACAATAAGTCAATTTAAAAATTCTTTAAATAAATTAGGCGTAGAGGAAATTTCAACAGAAAATGGATTTGATCCTAAGTATCATGAGGCAATGATGCATGTAGAAAATGATAAATATGATAAAAATCAAATAGTAGAAGTATTTATAAAAGGATATAAAAAAGGGGATAAAGTTTTAAGATATAGTTCAGTAAAAGTTGCAAATTAAATTTTAATAAAAGCTTTATAAACACTATATAAATTTCGTTTAGGAGGTAATTAGTATGTCAAAGATAATAGGAATTGATTTAGGAACAACAAACTCTTGTGTATCAGTTATGGAAGGTGGAGATCCAGTAGTTATAGCTAATGCAGAAGGTGCTAGAACAACTCCATCAGTAGTATCTTTCCAAGATAATGGAGAAAGATTAGTAGGTCAAATAGCTAAAAGACAGGCAATAACAAATCCTGATAAAACAATAATATCAATAAAGAGACATATGGGAACTGATTATAAAGTAAAAATAGATGAAAAAGAATATTCACCACAGGAAATGTCTGCTATGATACTTCAAAAATTAAAAGCAGATGCTGAAGCTTATTTAGGAGAAAAAGTTACAGAAGCAGTTATAACTGTGCCAGCATATTTTAATGATAGCCAAAGACAGGCAACTAAAGACGCTGGAAAAATTGCTGGACTTGAAGTAAAGAGAATAATTAACGAGCCAACAGCAGCATCTCTAGCTTATGGTCTTGATAAAATGGATACAAACCAAAAGATATTCGTTTATGACTTAGGTGGAGGAACTTTTGATGTATCTATACTTGAATTAGGTGATGGATTATTTGAAGTTAAAGCAACAAATGGTAATACAAAATTAGGTGGAGACGATTTTGACCAAAGAATTATAGATTATATAGCAGAAACATTTAAAAAAGATAATGGCATTGATTTGAGAAATGATAAAATGGCTATTCAAAGATTAAAAGAAGCAGCAGAAAAAGCAAAAATAGAACTATCATCATCAATGCAAACAAGCATTAATTTACCATTTATTACAGCGGATGCTACTGGTCCAAAACATATTGACATGACTTTAACTAGAGCTAAATTTAACGAATTAACTGCTGATTTAGTAGAAGGTACTATAGAACCTATGAAAAAAGCTCTAGATGATGCAGGACTTTCAATTAGTGAAATAGATAAAATTATATTAGTAGGTGGTTCAACAAGAATACCAGCAGTACAAGAAGCAGTTAAAAACTTTACTGGAAAAGAGCCTTCAAAAGGAGTAAACCCTGATGAATGTGTTGCAATGGGAGCTGCTATTCAAGCAGGAGTTTTAACAGGAGACGTTAAAGATGTATTATTACTTGATGTTACTCCACTTACTTTAGGTATAGAAACTTTAGGAGGAGTTGCAACTACATTAATAGAAAGAAATACAACAATACCAACAAAGAAGAGTCAGATTTTCTCAACAGCAGCAGATGGTCAAACTTCTGTTGAAATTCATGTAGTTCAAGGTGAAAGAAAAATGGCTGCAGATAATAAGACTCTTGGAAGATTTACTTTATCAGGAATACCATCAGCACCAAGAGGAGTACCTCAAATAGAAGTTACTTTTGATATAGATGCTAATGGCATAGTTAATGTTTCTGCAAAAGATAAGGGAACAGGAAAAGAAGCTAATATTACAATTACAGCCTCAACTAATTTAAGTGATGACGAAATAGATAAGGCAGTTAAAGAAGCAAAGGCTCATGAAGAAGAAGATAAAAAGAGAAAAGAATCAATAGAAGTTAAAAATAATGCAGATCAAGTTGTATATCAAACAGAAAAAGCATTAAAAGATTTAGGTGATAAAGTATCTGCAGAAGATAAATCTCAAATAGAAGAAAAAATTAAAGCTGTTAAGGATATAAAAGATGGAGATGACTTAGAAGCTATTAAAAAAGCTACAGAAGATTTAACTCAAACATTCTATGGAATATCATCAAAAATATATCAAGCTAGTGCACAACAAGGTGCTCCAGGTGCAGAACAAAATATGGGTGGAGCACAAGGAACAGCAAATAATAATGAAAGTAAAGATGATAATGTAGTTGATGCAGATTACAAAGTGGAAGATGACAAATAATTGACAATAATCACTATATAAATTACAATTAAGAAGGTTTCATAGTAAAAAAATGTATTATTAAAGCAATGGTTATAAATAAGCCTTAAATTAACCATTGCTTTATTTAAGGAAATTTATAATATATAAACTTCATTTATTGAGCAGGAGGTGAAGTAACATGGCAAGCAAAGATTATTATGAAATACTTGGTCTAAAAAAAGGTGCAAGTGATGAAGAAATTAAAAAAGCATTTAGAAAAGCAGCTTTAAAATATCACCCAGACAAAAATCAAGGTAATAAAGAAGCAGAAGAAAAGTTCAAAGAAATAAATGAAGCTTATCAAGTATTATCAGATCCTCAAAAGAAAGCTCAGTATGACCAATTTGGAACTACAGACTTTTCAGGATTTGATGGTGCTGGAGGTTTTGGTGGTTTTGATTTTTCGGATTTTGGCTTTGGAGATATATTTGAAAGCTTTTTTACAGGAGGTCATTCCGGTGGCAGAAGAAGAAATGGACCTGAAAGAGGGGCTGACACTCAATATAATTTAAATTTAACTTTTAAAGAAGCAGTATTTGGAACAGAAAAGGAAATAAAAATAAATAGAAATGAAAAGTGTGAAACTTGTAACGGAACTGGTGCAAAACCAGGTACAACTCCTAAAACTTGCGATAGGTGCGGTGGAACAGGAGAAATAAAAACCCAAAGGAGAACGCCTTTTGGGAATTTTATAAATGTTAGTACTTGTGACAAATGTGGAGGAAAAGGTAAAGTTATATCTACTCCTTGTAGTAAATGCCATGGGCTAGGAAAAATAAGAAAAGCAAGAAAAATAAAAATAACTGTACCAGCCGGTGTGGATACAGGAAATATAATTCCTTTAAGAGGACAAGGAGAACATGGGAATAATGGAGGACCTCCAGGAGATTTATATGTAAGTATAAGAGTATCTCCTCATCCAGAATTTAAGAGAAATGGATTTGATATATATATTGATCAGCATATAAGTTTTGCAAAAGCTGCTATAGGAGTAGAATTAAAAGTTCCTACAGTAGACGGAGATGTAAAATACAAAGTACCAGCAGGAACTCAGCCAGGAACTATATTTAGGCTTAAAGGAAAAGGTGTGCCTATAGTAAATGGAAGTGGCAGAGGAGATCAATATGTAAAGATAATAGTAGATATTCCTAAAACATTAAATGAAAAACAAAAAACAGCTTTATATGCTTATATGGAGGCTTCAGGAGAAGAAATAGATTCTAAAGAAAGAGAATCTTTTGTAGATAAAATAAAAAAAACATTTAAATAAATAAAAAACTTCGTTCCTCTATGTTATTTACTTAGAGTACGAAGTTTTTATATTTTTTGATACATTACATTAGTTTGTTATAAATTATAACATATTGTATACTGTAATTATTAATCATTACATAAAAGAAAGGATATATATATGGATGATAAAACAATAAGAGTATCTTATAAATATGTTAATAATGAATATAATTTTAATGAGGAAAAAGAAACAATAATAAATAAAAAATATAAGATATTAGGAGAAGAATTGTCTTTAGGTGGAGAATCCGATGTATTTTTATGTGAAGATATTTATAGTAAACAAAAATACATAATAAAAATATATAGAAAAAATTTAAAACCTAAAAAAGAAGTTTTAACAACTTTAAAAAATATGGAACATTACAATATAATTTCTTTAATAGATTATGGAGTTTTCAATAATAGATTTTTTGAAGTAGTAGAGTATGCAGAAGGAGGAACTTTAGCTCAATACATGCCTTTTTCAGAAGAATGTATTAGCAATATACTCCCTCAAATAATAGAAGGTATAAATTTTTTGCATGAAAAAGGTATTGTACATAGAGATATAAAACCTGAAAATATTTTTTATAAAGATAATGCTCATAATAAAATTGTCATTGGAGATTTTGGAATATCATCTATTTGTGAAGAAGAAACCCATCAAACAACTTCTACAAAATTTACTTTGGATTTTGCAGCTCCAGAGTTATCTACTAATATTTTTGGAAAAGAAGTAGATTATTATGCTTTAGGTATTACAATTTTATATTTATTACTTGGAAGAAGCCCTTTTGCAGGAATGGAAATGCAAAAAATAATTAATGTGCATAGTAATGAAGATATAATAATACCTGAAAACTATTCTGAAAGAATAAAAAACTTAATAAGGGGATTATTGTGTAAGGATAAAAATAAAAGATGGGGTTATAATGAAGTAAAAAGGTGGTTATTAGGTGAAAATATAAATTTATATGAATATAAAGAGTTATTTTATTATAAATTTGATGAAAATAAAGAAGTTTATAGCATAAAATCTCTTGCTAATACTATGTATAATGATGAATATAATGCCAAACATCATATAGCAAGAGGATTTTTATATAATGGTATAAAATTGTACAATGAAGAATTAGCTTATAAAGTAAATAAAATTCAACAAGAATCTTATTCTATTCAAGAAGCTTATGAAAGAATTATTTATTTATTAAATCCTATGGCACCTTATAAAATTTCGAATGATTTAGTAGCCTACACACCTGAAGAATTAGTTTTTTTAGCAGATAAAAGTAAAGAATTATGGGATATTACTTGTGAAAAACTTCATAGTGGAAGTATAATGTGGTGGTTAGAAGGCTGTGGTTACAATAAAATAGTACATAATTGGAACAAAATTAGACAAAAATTTTTTAATGACAATGGAGATTATGATTTTAATGCAGCTTTAGAAGAATTTTCACATACTATTTGTAATATTATGGATATAAAAAATAAAATACCCTATCCTACTATAGATGTAGATGTAAAAGAAATTAATATAAAAATGCAGGAAAAGGAATTAAATATTCCTATAACTATTGAGAATAATGGAAGAGGGTATTTATATGGTACTATTGAAATAGAAAAAGAAATTCAGGGAATGGAATTATCTAAAAATAATTTTGCTATTAATACTAAAGAAAAAAAAGAAGAATGTATAAATTTAAAAATTATAAAGGAAGATTTACTTTTAAATAAGGAAATAAAAACAGATATTATAATAAAGAGTAATAGTAATTCTGAAGATATAATTATTCCAATTAAAGTTAGTGTTAATTTTCCTGTAAAAACTGCTTTAATAAAGTCTTTAAGTACAAGTTTTGTATTTATACTTATATTTTTAGCTTTTCAATATTTATTAGTTTCGCCTATTGTAGGTTTTAAAAACAGTGATTTTTCTCAGAAATATACTGAAAGATATTCACTGCCTACGCCAACACCTAATGATGTTTTTAAGCATATTAAAAAAAGTTCTAATATAAAAAAGTATTTAGCTTTTAAAAATTTCGATGAAATAAAGGAAGAATTAAAAAATAAAAAAGTAATAAATAAATTTAAAAATACAAAAAAAATAGTTAATAAGCTATTGATTGTTTTTGAATATATAATCTCTGTTATAATTTCATTAATTATGATATTTATAGAATTTATATTAAAATTTATAGCAAAAATTGTTTCAAATATATTTATATATATTTTAGCTTTAATTTATTCGCCTTTTGCATACATATTTTTATTATTTCAAAACTTAGTAAAGGTGGGAGACTCAGTATTTAGTTTAACTATTTTGGGAACTTTATTAGGAGGAACTATAGGTTTTAATAAAGTTTGCACAGAAAATAATATATTGTATTATAAGCACATAGAAAGGTATATATTTTGTGTTATTATGATATTATTATTTTTTATAAATAAGCCTTGGATGCCTTATAAAAATGTAATACCTTTTAAAAATTTATTTATGTAAAATTTTATAATTTGGAGGAGTAATCATGAATAAAGATTGGATAGAAGTTACAGTAGTAACTACTAGTGAAGCTGTAGAGGCAGTATCTGGTATTTTTTATAATACAGGAGTTAAAGGAGTAGCTATAGAAGACCCTGAAGATATAGAATTTAAAAAGAAACATCCAGGAGATTGGGATTATTTTGATGAAACTTTATTAAAAGTTAAGGATGTTGCTATAATAAGAGGTTATTATGAACAAGATAAAAACTTTGATGAATATATTAAATACATAAAAGAAAGTGTTAATAATTTAGATAATTTTGGTATAGATAAAGGAGAAGCAACAGTAAGTTATAGTACTATAAATGAACAAGATTGGGAAAACAATTGGAAAAAGTACTATAAGCCTACTAAAGTAGGAAATAAAATTGTAGTAAAACCTATATGGGAAATTTATGATAAAAAAGAAGATGAAATTGTATTAGAATTAGATCCAGGTATGGCTTTTGGAACAGGTACTCACGAAACTACTGGTATGTGTATTCAAGCCTTAGAAAAGTATGTTAAAGAAGATTATAAGGTATTTGATATAGGAACAGGCTCTGGAATACTTGCTATTGCTGCAGCAAAGTTAAAAGCTAAAAAAGTTATAGGAGTAGATTTTGATCCAGTAGCAGTAGCTTCTGCTAAAGAAAATATAAAGTACAATAATATAGATAATATAGAAATTAAACAAGGAAACTTAATGGAAGTTATAGATGAAAAGGCAAACATAGTAGTAGCAAATATTATTGCAGATATAATAATACAGCTTGCAGAGGATGTTAAGAAATTTATATTGCCAGGAGGGTATTTTATATCTTCTGGAATAATAAAAGAAAGAAAAGATGAAGTAGTTAATGAATTAGAAAAAAGTGGATTTGAAATTAAAGAAGTTAATGTAGAGGGAGAATGGGCTTGTGTAGTTGCTAAATTGAAATAACAGCTTATATTTAGAAAGGGAATTTGTATGAATAAATTTTTTATAAATAAAGAAAATATAATAGAAAATAAAGCTTTTATTGAAGGTGATGATGTTAAACATGCTTATAAAGTTTTAAGATTAAAGCCAGGTGAAAATGTAAGCATTAATAATTGTGAAGGAAGTGAATTTTTAGGAAAAATAGAAGAAATAAATAAAAAACAAGTAGTGGTTAAAATCCTAGAAAAGCTTCCAATTAACAATGAAAGCAATATAGATATATATTTATATCAAGGACTACCTAAATTAAATAAAATGGATTTAATAGTGCAAAAGTCCACAGAATTAGGAGTAAAAAAAATAACTCCTATAGTTACAAAGAGAGTTGTAGTGAAAAATGAAAAAGGAGAATTTAAAAAAGTAGATAGATGGAATAAAATAGCCTTGGAATCTTGTAAACAGTGCAAAAGAAGTATAATACCAACTATTAATTATCCTATGGATTTTCAAAATATAATAGAAGAGTTAAAAGAAGTGGATATTATAGTAGTGCCTTATGAAAATCAAACTGGTTATGGTATAAAAAATATGTTTAATGAATTAAATAAAAAAGATATTAATAAGGTAGCTATTATAATAGGACCTGAAGGAGGTTTTGAAGAAGAAGAAATACAAATATTAAAAAACTTAGAAGCTTATATAGTAACTTTAGGTCCAAGAATATTTAGAACGGAAACAGCAGGAGTTATAGCTGCTTCTTTAATAATGTATGAAATAGGAGATATAGGGGGAATATATTAATGAAGGTTTCATTTTCCACATTGGGATGTAGAGTAAATCAATATGAAACAGAAGCTATGGCAGAAAAATTCATAATAGAAGGATATGAAATAGTAAATTTTAATGAGTTTGCAGATGTATATGTAATAAATACTTGCACAGTTACTAATATGGGTGATAAAAAATCTAGACAAATGATAGGAAGAGCAAGAAGACAAAATGAAAATGCTATTATAGCAGTAGTAGGATGCTATTCTCAAATATCTCCTGAAAAAGTTGCTAAAATACCAGGAGTAGACATAGTACTAGGCAATAGGAATAAAGGAGAAATAGTATACTGGGTTAATAGAGCTAAAGAAGAAAAGAAACAAATAATTCAAGTAAAAGATTTAATTAAATACAAAAAATTCGAAAATTTAAATATAGAAGAGTATGTGGATAAAACTAGAGCTTTTTTAAAGATACAAGATGGATGCAATAGATTTTGCTCTTATTGTTTAATACCTTTTGCAAGAGGTGCTGTATGTAGCAAAAATCCAGAAGTAGTATTAAAAGAAGTAACACAACTTTCACAACATGGTTTTAAAGAAATAATATTATCAGGAATACATATAGCTTCTTATGGAAGTGATTTAGGTGAAGATTGGAACTTGGTAAGAATACTGGAAGAAATAGATAAAATTCCTGGTATAGAAAGAGTAAGAATTGGTTCTATAGATCCTCAATTCTTTACAGAGGGAGTTGTAGAGAAAATATCAAATCTAAAAAAGCTTTGTCCTCATTTTCATCTTTCGCTTCAAAGTGGTTGTGATAAAACATTAAACAGAATGAATAGAAGATATACTACTTTAGAATATAAAAATATAGTAGAAGATTTAAGAAAAAATATAAAAGATGTTTCTATAACTACAGATGTAATAGTTGGATTTCCAGGAGAAACAGAAGAAGAATTTGAAGAAACATATAATTTTTTAAAGGATATAAAATTATCTAAGATGCATATATTTAAGTATAGTCCAAGAAAAGGAACTAAAGCAGCAAATATGAAAAATCAAGTAAATGGAAATGTAAAAGAAGAAAGAAGTAAAAAATTAATTGAATTAGATATAAAATTAGAAAAATGTTTTATGAGTAAATTTATAGGCAGAGAAATGCCTGTATTATATGAACAAGAATATAGCAAAATAAAAGGAAATTATGAAGGATACACTCCTAATTATATAAAAGTTGTTTCCCCATATTTAAAAGATATATCTGGTAATATAATGAACACAAAATTATCAGAAATAAAAGAAGAAATTATTTTTGGCAATATAGAATAAGTATTTAAAGTTGTTTTTAATACATAAAATAAAAAGATTTTTACTGCATTAATATTATATAAATAAAACTATAGAAGAAGGAAAAATAAAATATTTGTTGAATTATATACATAAGGAGGTGATGTTATGTCAGATTGTATATTTTGCAAAATAGTTAAAGGAGAAATACCAAGTGAAAAAGTTTATGAAGATGATATAGTATACGCTTTTAAAGATATAAGTCCAGAAGCTCCTGTACATGTGCTGATAATACCTAAGAAACACATAAGTAATTTAAATGAATTAAAACAAGAAGATGAAAATATTATAGCTCATGTGTTTATGATAGCTAAAAAACTTGTAAAAGAATTTAAAATAGATGAAAAAGGATATAGAATAGTAACTAATTGCGGAGAAGATGGTGGTCAAACAGTTAATCATATACACTTCCACCTGTTAGGAGGAAGGGTATTACAGTGGCCACCAGGCTAAAAAAAATTATAAAACACAAATAGCCTTTAATGAAGTTATTGACAGTTTCTAAATTAGTATTGTATAATTACCTATGTACTATAAGCCTACTTAGCTGCATTTAATTTTATTAAAAATTAAATCGAGCTAGCGGAGGGAGGGAGAATTAAATGTCAGAAATAAAAGTTGGAGAAAATGAAAGCTTAGAAAGTGCATTAAGAAGATTTAAAAGAAAATGTGCAAGATCCGGAGTTCTTTCAGAAGTTAGAAAAAGAGAACACTATGAAAAACCTAGTGTTAAAAGAAAAAAGAAATCCGAAGCTGCAAGAAAGAGAAAGTTTAAATAAATATTAAATTTAATATTTTAAAAAATAATTATTTTGAAAGAAGGTACTTAAGTAATGGCCCTTAAAGAAAAACTGCAAGAAGATTGGAAGCAAGCTTTAAAGGCGAAAGACAAATTTAAAGCCAATACTATTAGTATGGCTAGGTCAGCAATATTGTTAGTGGAAAAGACTGACGGAAGAGTGCTTGATGATGATGAGGTAATAGGAATATTATCTAAGGAAATCAAGCAAAAAAGAGATTCTATATGTGAATTTGAAAAAGGCAATAGACAAGACTTAATAGATAAAGAAAAAGCTGAAATAGATATTTTGTTGAGTTACCTTCCTCAGCAGTTAACTAAAGAAGAAGTGTCAGAAATAGTTTCTAAAGCAGCTTATGAAGTAGGTGCAAATAGTATTAAAGACATGGGAAAAGTTATGTCTGCTGTTATGCCTAAAGTAAAAGGTAGGGCAGATGGAAAACTTGTAAGTCAAATAGTTAAAGAATATTTGAATAAATAAAGAGGTTGATTTTCAACCTCTTTTATTTTTTAATTTAAGTCCATATTTTGTAATTAATTCATACTTATATTCATAAATTAATATGAAGAAAAGTTTTATGAGGTGAAAATATGGATGAAAAATTTTATAATACAAAGGAAGTTGCTGCAAATAAATTGGACTTACCCAGAGATGTAATATTGAACTTGCCTAAAATAACAGTAACTGGAAATAATGAAATAACTATAGAAAATCACAAAGGAGTAATACTATTTGAAACAAATGAAATAAAAATTAATTCCAATGTAGGATTAGTATCTATATATGGAAAAAACTTTGAAATATTATTTATGGGCGGAAGTACAATAACATTAAGTGGAAAATTTAAATCTTTAGTATATGAAGGGGATGATTAGGGTGAGTTTAAAGAAATTTAAAAAAGGAATTGTTATTATAGAAGCCCAAAGTTTAATCCCGGAAAGATTTATAAATTTATTATGGAAAAACAATGTGCATATAAAAAACCTAGTTAAAAAGAGTATAACCACTATAGTGTTTAGTGCAAAATTAAAAGATTATGATAAAATAGATAAGATAGCAAAATCTATAGGAGTAAAAATAAAAATATTAAAAAGAAGAGGATTATCATTTCTTATAATTAAAGCTAAAAGAAGAGTAGCTCTAGTATTAGGATTGATAGTATTTATAAGTATTATATATTACTTATCTACTTTTATATGGGTAATAGATATATCTTCTGAAAGAACTATATCTCCTTATGAAATAAGACAACAGCTTATGAGTTATGGAATAAAACCAGGTGTAAGAAAAAAACAAATAAATGTTTATAATATAGAAGAAGATTTAATTAGAAATAATGATTCTATAATGTGGGTAAGAGCTAGGATAGAGGGGGCGAAGTTAAAAATAAAAGCAGCAGAAAGGCAGTCACCTCCAGAAATAATTTCTCAGGATACTCCTTGTGATTTAATTGCTAAAAGAGATGCAGAAGTTATACGAATATATACTACTGCAGGAACTTCTGTAGTTAAACCAGGTGATATAATTAAAAAGGGGCAAGTTTTGGTAAAAGGAGAAGAAGGGAAAGAAGAAATGAGTTATTTGGTACATGCTAAGGGAAACGTAATTGGCAGAACTTTTTACGAGGAAATAAAAGAAGTAAATAATAAAGCTGTAAAGAGGCAGAAAACTGGCAAAAAGTTAGAAAATATATATATTAAATTTAAAAATAAAAAGTTTTATATTAAAAAGAATAAAAATAAATTTGATAAATATGATAGAATAGAAAATAATAAATACTGTATAGGAAAAGATATATATTATGAAGTTAAAGAAACTTATTATAATAAAGATATAAATAAATTAGTAGAAAAAACAAGTAATGAACTTTATGATAAAATAACTTCTAATTTTGATAAATCTGTAAAAGTAGTAGATAAAATAGTTGATTATAAACCTTGTAAAAATGACTACTATAATGTAAGAATTTTAGTAGTAGCAGAAGAAAACATTGCAATGCCAAGTAAAATAGAATAGTTACTTATATTATTTTATAGGGCAAAAGGTGGTATTTTTATGATAAAAAAAACTATAATAAAAGATTTTATTAAAGAACAACGGACAAAAAGAATAATAACTTTTATATTGATTTTTATTTTTATATATTCTGTAATAATAACTTCTATAGTTACTAAAAAGTACAATATAAAAGAGGGAGATATAGCTAAAATAGATATAAAAGCTCCTAGAGAAGTTAAAGATGAAATAGCTACTAATACTAGAATACAGCAATCAGTAGAAACAGTGCCAATTCAATATAATAAAAAAATAGAAATTAAGACAGATGTTATAAGAAATATTAATGAGTTTTTTACTAAAATAGATGAAATAAAAAATTTTAATATTAGCAAAAAAGAAAAAATACAAAAACTAAAAAATGAAAATTATATAAAGTTACCTGATGATGATTATATAGAATTAATAAATTTGGATAAAGAAAATTTAAAGTTACTACAAAATTTTTTAGTTAAAACTATGTCGGAATTATACGATAACAATAACATAAGTGATAATAGTCAAAGTAGCAATTTAGAAGATGTGAAGAAGGCACAAGAGAGTATAATGTTAAGTGTAAATACTTCTGGACTTCCTAAGTATTTAAGAGAACTAGCTTTAAATATAGGATATTCTCAAATAAAACCAAACTTTTTTTATGATAAAGAAAAGACAGAGGAGTTAAGACAGGAAGCAATGAAAAAAGCTCCTGTTATGATAAAAAAAGATCAAATAATAGTAAAAGAAGGAGAACCGGTTACAAAATCTCAAATAGAAGTGCTTAAAAGCTTAGGACTTTTAAATAGCAATGAAAGTTCAGAGTGGTATATTTACTTTAGTTTAGCATGTTTCGTATTATTAGTAATGAGCTTGCAGTGGATGTATTTATATAGGAGTTATAAAGATGTGTACAATGATATAGGAAAACTTATACTTATAGGAGTTATTACAGGAATATCTTTGGTATTAGCTAGAATATTTAATATAATATCGCCTTTTTTAATTCCATTAGCTTGTACTCCTATGTTGGGAACATTACTTATAAATGATAAAATTTCTTTAAATATAAGTTTAATTAATTGTATACTTATAAGTAGTGCAGTAGGATTTAATGTAGAAATTACCATATTAGCTATTTTAAATACTATTATAGGAGCTAATATATTGAAAAAGATGCAACAAAGAAATGATATTTTATATTCTTCTATATACATTGCATTAATAAACATAATATTAATTTTTTCATCGGGATTTTTACTAACTAATAATGTATTGGATATAGCTAAAAAGGGAGCTTTTGCTTTTACAGGAAGTATAATGTCAGGTATATTTACTATAGGTTTTTTACCATTCTTTGAAAATGCATTTGATATAGTTACTACAGTTAAATTATTGGAGCTTTCTAATCCTAATAACCCTTTATTAAAAAAATTATTAATGGAAGCACCAGGTACTTATCATCACAGCATATTAGTTGGAAATTTAGCAGAAGTAGCAGCAGATGAAGTAGGAGGAAATTCTGTACTTGCAAGAGTATCTTCTTATTATCATGATATAGGAAAAGTTAAAAGACCTTATTTTTTCAAAGAAAATCAAATGGGAAGTGAAAATCCTCACAATAAAATAACTCCTAACTTGAGTACTTTAATAATAACTTCTCATGTAAAAGATGGAGTTGAATTAGCTAAGGAATATAAGATACCTAAAGTAGTAATAGATGTAATACAACAACACCATGGAACTTCTTTAGTAAAGTATTTTTACATTACTATGAAGAATTCCGCTGAAAGACCAGAAGATATAAGAGAAGATGATTTTAAGTATCCCGGGCCGGTGCCTTCTACAAAAGAAGCAGCTATAGTTATGTTAGCAGATGGTGTAGAAGCAGCAGTAAGGTCTATAAATTCTCCTACTAAAGGAAAAATAGAAGAAATGGTAAATAACATAATAAAAAGTAGGTTAGATGAGGGACAACTTGATAATTGTGATTTAACATTAAAAGATATAAATAAAATAAGAAAAGCATTTTTAAAAGTTTTAAATGGTATATATCATCAAAGAATAGAATATCCAGAAGATAAATGGAATAACAAAAAAAGAAAAGAGGATAAAAAATGATTTTCATAGGTAATAGACAGAATAAAATTGAAGTTACCCAAGAATTAAAAGATACGATAATAAATATAATTAATTATGCTTTAAAAGAAGAAGAAGTAAAAATAGAATGTGAAATAAGTGTTGTTTTTATAGATAATAATGAAATAAAAGAAATAAATAGAGAATATAGAGGCATCCATAAAGAAACAGATGTATTATCTTTTCCTATGCTGGAATATCCTTCAGGAAGGGTATATAAAGAAGTATATAAAGATTATAAATTTAAAGATGTAGATTTAAATAATGGAAAGCTTGTACTAGGAGATATAGCTATTTCTTTGGAAAAAGCATTAGCCCAAAGTGAAGAATTTGGTCATTCTTTTATAAGAGAAGTATGCTATCTTACAATTCATTCTATACTACATTTATTAGGATATGACCATATTATAGAAAGTGAAAAAGAATTAATGAGAAAAAGAGAAGAAAATATACTAGAAAATTTTAATATAACTAGGTAAAATTATTAAGTGAATAGATAAAAACTATTCACTTAATAAACCTTTCAATTTGAGGTGAATCATATGAAGGAAGTTAAAAAATTTTTAGATAGCTTTAATTATGCTTTAGAAGGAATTATATATGCGGTTAGAACTCAGAGAAATATGCGTATACACATGGTAGTAGCTCTCTTAGTTTTAACGGCATGTTTTTTTTATGATTTAACAAAAGTAGAAGTGCTAACAATAACAATAACGATAACTTTAGTAATTGCAACAGAACTTATAAATACAGCTATTGAATTTACCATAGATGCTACTACAAATTACTATCATCCTTTAGCTAAAATAGCTAAAAACGCGGCAGCTGGAGGAGTATTAATGACAGCTGTTAACGCTATAGTAGTGGGGTATATAATATTTTGGGATAAATTAAAATATGTTAATTTTATGTTAATATCTAAAGTTAAGGAAACCAACACTTATACTATATTTTTAATATTAGCTATTGTAAGCATAGTTACCATAATAATAAAAGCTATATATGGGGAAGGAACTCCTTTAAAAGGAGGAATGCCAAGTGGTCATAGCACTATAGGATTTTCTATAGCTACAAGTATAGCATTAATTTCCGAAGACCCACTAGTTATAATATTAAGTTATGTAATGGCAATTATTGTAGCACAAAGCAGAGTAGATTCTGAAGTACATTCTATATTAGAAGTTTTAGCAGGAGGATTATTAGGTACATTTTTAACAATTTTTCTTTTTAAGATTTTTGGATAATATTAAAAATAAATTTAAAATTACATTATTGCATTAAGTAAAATAAATGGTATAATTTATTTACAGTTATAAATGGTATATAAAATAATATTTTAATAATATTACATTAAATTACATAGTATTAAATGTGTAATTTGAAGGGAGATTTTTAATTGAAGTATGATAAGCTTATATTAGAGGCTATAAAGGCTAAGGATAGAGCTTATGCACCCTATTCAAAATTCAATGTAGGAGCAGCAGTACTTACAGAAGACAATAATATATATAGTGGTTGCAATATAGAAAATGCTTCTTATGGAGCTACTAATTGTGCAGAAAGAACTGCTATATTTAAAGCGGTATCAGAAGGATATAGAAAAATAAAAGCAATAGCCATAGTAGGTAATAGTGAATATTTTACTTATCCTTGTGGTATATGTAGGCAAGTAATAAGTGAATTTGCTTTAAAGAATATGGAAATAATAATTGTAAAAAGTAAAAATGAATATATAATAAAAACTTTAGAAGATATTTTACCGCAAGCATTTACAAAAAAAGATTTAAAATAAGGAGTATGATGTATGAAATCAGGGTTTATAACAATAATCGGAAGACCGAATGTAGGTAAATCAACACTTTTAAATAAAATAATGGGAGAAAAACTATCTATAGTTTCTAGCAAACCACAAACTACTAGAAACAATATACAAACTATATTAACTAAAAAAGATGAATATCAATTAATATTTGTGGACACACCAGGAATACATAAACCAAAGCATAAATTGGGAGAGTACATGGTAAAAATTGCAGAACAATCAATAAAAGAAGTAGATTTAATAATATTTATTACTAATCCTTCTAAAGAAGTGGGAAGAGGAGACCAATTTATATTAGAACAATTAAAGAATACAGATATACCAGTATTTTTAGTGGTAAATAAAATAGATGAATATAAACCAGAAGTAACTGCACAAACTTTAGAAAAATATTCACAAATATATGATTTTGCTGAATATATTCCTATGTCAGCTATAAAAGGTAAAAATGTAAATACACTTTTAGAGCTTATGATAAAATATATACCAGAAGGTCCTCAGTATTACCCTGAAGAAATGATAATAGATCAACAGGAAAGATTTATAATAGGAGAAATATTAAGAGAAAAGGCATTGAGATTTTTATCTCAAGAAGTTCCGCATGGAATTGCTGTAGATATAATATCTATGAAAAAGAATGAAAAAGGCATATATAACATAAATGCAGATATAATATGTGAAAAAGAGTCTCATAAAGGAATAATAATAGGAAAAAATGGAGAAATGCTAAAAAGAATTTCTACCCGTGCTAGACAAGATATGGAAAAGTTTTTAATGAATAAAGTAAATTTACAAGTATGGGTAAAGGTTAGAAAAGACTGGAGAGATAATTTTAATAATTTAAAAGAATTTGGATATAAATAAATATTATAATAAAATAGGTGTATAATAATTAAAGAATATTTTATTAATTTTTAGTGTTTGGGGATGATTTTCTGGGTATAATAAAGACAAGAGCTGTAGTTATAAAGACTCAAGACTATAAAGAATCAGATAAATTAGTTTGGCTCTTTTCTGAAAAATTAGGGAGAATATCTACCATAGCAAAAGGAGCTAAAAAAAATAGAAGTAAATTTCTATCTTCTACTTTAAATTTTTGTTTTGGAGAATATGTTCTTTATAAAGGAAAAAGTTTATATAGCATAAGTGAATGCCAAATTATAGATTCTTTTCAAGAACTTTTAAGAGATTTTAATACTATTACATATGCTTCTTATTTATGTGAATTAATAGATATATGTCTTCAAGAAGAAGAACCCAATATATATGTATTTAGACAACTAGTTACAGCTTTTTATTTAATTAAAAATAAAGCAGTAGATATAGAAGTATTAATTAGGGCCTTTGAAGTAAAAATTTTAAAGGCTACAGGCTATGGATTAAATCTTAATAACTGTTGTATTTGTAAAAAATATATAAATTCTTCTAATTATATAAATACTAATTATTTAGGAGGAGTTTGTGAAAGTTGCAAAAGGATAAATGGTATTAAAATAAGTTATGCAGCTTACAATGCATTGAAGTTTTTAAATAAAGTGCCTTTAGAGAGGGTTTATAGAGTATCCTTATCTAAAGAAGTAAAAAATGAAATTTATAAAGTATTATATATTTTTATATCTGAAAATTACTTTAGAAAGCCAAAAAGTCTTAAATTATTAAATTGTTTAGAAGGAGGAGAAAAATATGAATGAAATTAATTTAGAAAAAATTGATATTATTAGAGAAAGAACAGGAGTAAATTATTCAGAAGCTAAAGAAGCTTTAGAGGTTTGCAATGGTAATGTAGTAGATGCTTTAATATATATAGAACAAAATAAAAAATCAGGAATGGAAAACTTATACGCTACAAAAGATGAGTTTATAAATTGGCTTAAAGATATTGTTAAAAAGGGAAATGTAAACAGAATAAGAATAAAAAAAGATAATAGATTAATAGTAGATATACCAATAAATGCAGGAGTAGCAGCTACTTTAACAGCTTTAATATGGCCACCTTTAATAGCCATAGGAGTATTAACTGCTATAGTTACTAAATTAACAATAGAAATAACAAAAGAAGATGGTTCTGTAGAAGTAGTTAATAAAATAATTAAAAATACAGTAAATGATGTAAAAGAAAAGGCAAAGGATATTAAAGACAAATTTGAAAATCAAAATCAACAAAATCAAAAATTTGATGAAGAAAATGCATTTAAATATACTGTAAATTTTGATGACATGGATTCTAAAAAAAATAACAATACTGAAGAAAATGAAGAATAAATTACTATATTATTCGAACTAAATTTAAGAAAGCACATACTTTTTCTATTTAAACCCAAAAATAGAAATTTTGCCAGCGGATAATTAACTGCTGGCTTTTTAATATAAAAAAATAAAGAAATGTAGTGAAAAAAAAAGTATACGCATATTAATAAGAGAAATGTTGTATAAAATTAAGCAAAATAGCTTAAAAGTGCTATACTATTTATTTAAATATAGTGGTATAATACCATTATATAATATTGATGAAAGAGGGTGAGAAAAATAAAGCTATCACCAAGACAAGAGGAGATAATAAGATTAGTAAAAGAAAATGAGCCTATAACAAGTAAGGAAATAGCTTCAAAATTAAATCTTACTAGAGCAGCTTTAAGACCAGATTTAGCAATACTTACTATGACAGGGATATTAGATGCTAAACCTAAAGTTGGATATATATACTCTCAAAAGCCCTCTTATAGTTTAATATATGATTATATAAGAAAAATAAAAGCAAAAGATATAATGTCAAAACCAGTAGTAGTCAATGAAGAAACTACAGTTTACGATGCCATAGTAAATTTATTTTTAAATGATGTAGGCACACTATTTATAGAAAATGATAATTTTCTAGTAGGTGCTGTCTCTAGAAAAGATTTTCTGAAAATAGCTATGGGAGGAACAGATACTCATAAAGTACCTGTAGGAGTTATAATGACAAGAATGCCAAATATAGTATACGTAGGAAAAGATGATAATGCATATACTATAGCAAAAAAAATTATAGAACATGAGGTAGATAGCCTTCCTGTAGTTGAAAAAGTTTTTAAAGATAATAAAGAATCTTTTAAAATAATAGGAAAAGTGTCAAAAACAAATATTACAAGATTATTTGTTAGGCTAGGCGAAAATGGATAAATAAAATTTAGTTATATAAAGGGGTTGTTTTTTTAAAATGGAGAAAAAGTATGTATATTTATTTAGTGAAGGTAATGCAGGTATGAGAAATCTCCTAGGAGGAAAGGGAGCTAATCTTGCAGAAATGACTAATTTAGGTATTCCAGTTCCTCAAGGATTTACAGTTACTACAGAAGCTTGTACAAAATACTATGAAGATGGAAAAAAACTATCTGATAGTATGATAGAATCAATTTATACAAACTTAGCTAAAATAGAAGAAATAACAGGAAAGAAGTTTGGAAGCAAAGAAAATCCACTACTTGTATCTGTAAGATCTGGAGCTAGAGTTTCAATGCCAGGAATGATGGATACTATACTTAACTTAGGATTAAATGATGAAACAGTTAAATCTGTGGCTAAATTAACAAATAACGAAAGATTTGCATATGACTCTTATAGAAGATTCATACAAATGTTTTCTGATGTTGTTATGGAAATAGATAAAAGAAAATTTGAAAATGTATTAGATGAAGCTAAAAATAGCAAAAATGTAAAATATGATACAGATTTAGACACAGAAGATTTAAAGGACATAGTAGTTAAATTTAAAAAAATATACTTAGAAGAAATAGGAAAGGATTTTCCACAAGATCCAAAAGAACAATTAATAGAAGCAGTTACTGCTGTATTTAGATCATGGGACAATCCAAGAGCTAATGTTTATAGAAGATTAAATGATATTCCAGGGGATTGGGGAACTGCTGTTAATGTTCAATCCATGGTATTTGGTAATATGGGAAATACATCTGGCACAGGTGTTGCGTTTACAAGAAACCCAGCTAATGGAGAAAATAAGATATTTGGAGAATATTTAATTAATGCTCAAGGAGAAGATGTTGTTGCTGGTATAAGAACACCTCAACCTATAAAAAAATTAAAAGAAGAATTACCAGAATGCTATGAAGAATTTATGTCAATAGCTAAAAAATTAGAAAATCATTATAAAGATATGCAAGATATGGAATTTACTATAGAACAAGGAAAGTTATATTTCTTACAAACTAGAAATGGAAAAAGAACAGCTCAAGCAGCTTTAAAAATTGCAGTAGATATGGTTGAAGAAGGATTAATCACTAAAGAAGAAGCTATATTAAAAGTTGAACCTAAACAATTAGATACTTTATTACATCCAAATTTTGATGAAAAAGAACTAAAAGAAGCAGAAGTTATAGCAGAAGGACTTCCTGCCTCTCCTGGTGCTGCTTATGGTAAAATATATTTTACTGCTGAAGAAGCTAAAGCACATCATGATAAAGGGGAAAAGGTTATATTAGTAAGACTTGAAACATCACCAGAAGATATAGAAGGAATGGTATCTGCAGAAGGAATACTTACAGCTAGAGGAGGAATGACATCTCACGCAGCAGTTGTAGCTAGAGGTATGGGAAAATGCTGTGTAGCAGGTTGTAGCAAATTAGATGTAAATGAGGAAGAAAAATTATTTAAGGTACAAGGAAAAGTATACAAAGAAGGAGATTATATTTCTCTAGATGGAAGTACAGGAAAAGTATATGGAAAAGCTATTAAAACTGTAGAACCACAAATATCAGGATATTTTGAAACTTTCATGGATTGGGCAGACAATATAAGAAGTTTAAAAGTTAGAACTAATGCGGATACTCCAAAAGATGCAAAACAAGCTGTTTTATTTGGAGCACAAGGAATAGGTCTTTGCAGAACTGAGCATATGTTCTTTGCAGAAGATAGAATTCCAGCCGTAAGAGAAATGATATTATCAAATAATAAAGAACAAAGAGAAAAAGCTTTAGCAAAACTTCTTCCAATGCAAAGAGAAGACTTTATAGGAATTTATGAAGCTATGGAAGAAAGACCAGCTACAATAAGATTTTTAGATCCACCACTACATGAATTCTTACCAAAGGATAAGGAAGATATAGAACAATTAGCAAAAGAATTAGAAATAACTTTTGAAGAAGTACAAGCAGTTATAGCTTCACTACAAGAATTTAACCCTATGATGGGACATAGAGGATGTAGACTTACTGTATCCTATCCTGAAATAGCAGAAATGCAAACAAGAGCTATAATAGAAGCTGCTATAGATGTAAAGAAAAGAAAAGGATATAATATAGTTCCAGAAATAATGATTCCTCTAGTAGGAGAAATTAAAGAATTTAAATATATAAAAGATATAGTTACAAGAGTTGCAGATGAAATAATAAAAGAATCAAATATAGAAATGAAATACTTAGTAGGTACTATGATAGAAATACCAAGAGCAACACTTACTGCTGATGAAATAGCTAAAGAAGCGGAATTCTTCTCCTTTGGAACTAATGATTTAACTCAAATGACTTTTGGTTTCTCTAGAGATGATGCTGGAAAGTTCTTAGCAGATTATTATGATAAAAAGATATATGATTTTGATCCTTTCCAAAAATTAGACCAAACTGGTGTAGGAAAATTAGTAGATATGGCTGTTAAACTTGGAAAGAGTGCAAGACCAGATATAAAATTAGGAATATGTGGAGAACATGGAGGAGACCCTTCTTCAGTTGAATTCTTCCACAATGTAGGATTACAATATGTATCTTGTTCACCATTTAGAGTACCTATAGCTAGACTTGCGGCTGCTCAAGCTCAAGTAAAAAATCCTAGATAATATATATATACTAAATCCCCTTGCTTTTGCAAGGGGGTATATTTTTTAAAACAACTTATCCTTATATAATTTTACACTTAAATTTATCTTCTATATAATCTATAAAAAAATTAATAAAGTCTAATTTGTATTTTATATTTTTGTTAGAATTTATAATTAATTTTAAAAAAGCTTTTTTATTGCATTTATCTATATTATTATAATAGTCTTTAGATATCTTCCAAAATTTTTGTGGGAAACTTAAATAAACCAAAATATATTTATAATCATCAATATTAAGGGTATATGCATTTTCATAAGATTCCAGACAACTTATAGCAAAATTTACATTCCATTTTGTTTTATTTCTTCGCATATATCTTCTTAAAAAGTAAGATATATCATGAGCACAATAATCTAATTTACATTTGTCAAAGTCTATAACCCATATATTGTCATAAATATCAATTATAAGATTTTTGTTCACATAGTCTAAATGACAAAGGGACTTACTTAAATTATTATGGTTTATATTAGAAGATACAGTTAATGCTATTTGTGCTAAATTTAAGTTATTATCAAAATTATCTAAAAAAAATCTAGAAAATTTATCATTGTGTTTAGAAGCAGAATTATAAGAAAATAAAAATTTTTCAAGTCTTCTATTCATGGAATTATAAATATTATTAAAATCTTTTCTTAAAGCACTTCCTTCTATAGGTTTAAAGTTTTTTCCTAACTTATGCATATTACCTAAATTATGACTAGCTTTTAACATATCAAATAAATTGTCATAATTGCATTTTTCTCCTTCTACCCAGGGTGTTAACATAAATAACATATTATTATAAAATACATATCTGTTTCCATCTGTAGTAGGAAGTATTTTAGGAACATTAATTTCATGTCTAAAGAACCATTCTAAAGCAGAATAAACGAAAAGTAGTTCTTCTAGTCCAAAGTAAACTTTTTTTAAGCAATAGTATTTATTTTTATTTGTAATTTTATAAACAGCCCTTTGTTTTTCTGTGTTTTTAAATTTTATTTGAGAAATTTCTGAATCTTCTAAATTATATGCTGGTAAAACGTATTTTTTGACATTTTCTTCAGATAATAAAATTGAGGTATATAAATCAGCCCCAGAAGGCATAATAACACTCCTTAAAATTTGTTTCTCTATATGATATTAAAAAAGTTTTAATAATATACATTTAAACTTAAAAAAAGGAGTTTAAACTAATATATAGAATACATAAATAATATATAAAATAATTTACTTGTTTTGTTTATATATTGTTTTTAAATTTTAATTTGTGAAAGGTGATTTTGGTGAATATTAGAGAAAATATAGAAAATAGGGAAAAAGTAAATTTAATGCCTTATGCAAGTTTTTCTATAAAATCTAAAGGGAGAGTGTTAAAAGAAAATAAAGATGAAATTAGAACTTGCTTTATGGTAGATAGGGATAGAATTATTCACAGTAAATCTTTTAGAAGATTAAAACACAAAACACAAGTATATATAAAAACTTTTGGAGATCATTATAGAACTAGACTTACTCATACACTAGAGGTAACACAGATAGCTAAAACTATAGGTAGGGGAATAGGGCTAAATGAAGACTTAATAGAAGCAATTGCTTTAGGGCATGATATAGGGCATGTAGCTTTTGCTCATAATGGAGAAGAAGTTTTAAATGAATTGCTACCGGAAGGCTTTAAACACAATAAAAATAGCATAAGAGTTTTAACTAGAATTGAAAAGCAAGGGAAAGGTCTAAATCTTACATGGGAAGTATTAAATGGAATATTGTATCATAGTGGTTTTTCAAGACAATGTAAGACAGCAGCAACTTTAGAAGGGCAAGTAGTTAGATACAGTGATAAAATAGCTTATGTAAATCATGATATTGATGATTCTATAAGGGCATCTCTTTTAAAAGAAGAGCACATACCTAAAAGTATTGTAGATATATTAGGAAAAAGCCATAGTGAAAGAATAGATACTTTAGTTAAAGATTGTGTATACAATACTTTAGAAAATATAAAAAAAGGTATAATAAAAGTTTCTCTAAGCAAGGATATAGAGCAGGCTTTATATGAATTAAGAGAGTTTATGTTTGAAAGAATATATAAAGGTGAACAATTAAAGCCTGAAAGAAAAAAGGCAAAATTTGTTTTAAAACAGGTATTTAAATATTTTTTAAATAATTCAGAAAAAATGCCTGAATTTTATAGACATATAGTAATACAAGAGGGGCTTTATCAAGGAGTAGCAGATTATATATCAGGTATGAGTGATGATTATTGTTTATTTTTATTTAATGAAATTTATGTGCCTAAATTGATTATTTACTAAAGAGCATAAATAAATCAGTAATTTTTTATAAAAAACATTATACGTAAACCTTTATAAAAAATAAAGTCTAAACTTTGAAGGATATTTAACATTTATAAAGAATATATATAGTATCTTAAAAAATATTGTTAAAAAAAATTAAAATTGAAGAAGGAATATAAAATTTAATGTCGAATATGAATTAAGTTGCGGCAGTTAAAAAATATTAAGTTAGGTGGGGTATTTTATTGATACCTGAAGATGTAATTCAAAATGTTATAGAACAAAATGACATAGTAAGTGTTATTTCAGAAAGTGTAAGACTAAAAAGAAGTGGACGTAATTATTTTGGCTTATGTCCTTTTCATAATGAAAAAACACCATCTTTTAGTGTATCATCTACTAAACAGATATATAAATGTTTTGGTTGCGGTGAAGCAGGAAATGTTATTACTTTTGTTATGAAAACTAGAAGAGTATCTTTTCCTGAAGCAGTTAAAATACTAGCAAATAGAGTAAATATAGATGTAGAAGATAATAGCAATAAAAATACACAAAAGATTTCAATAAAGGATAAGGTATATGCTATAAATGTAGAAGCAGCAAGATATTTTTTTAAAAACTTACAAAAAAATAAAAAAGCAATGAATTATTTTTTAGATAGAGGAATAAGTCAAAAAACTATAAAAAAATTTGGACTTGGATATGCACTGGATAGTTGGAATGGTATTTTAAATTACTTGAAACTTAGAGGTTATTCAGAACTAGATATGATTTCAGCAGGGATTATTACTAAAAGTCCTAAAGGAACATTTTATGATAGATTTAGAAATCGAGTCATATTTCCTGTATTTGATTACAGAGGAAGAGTAATAGGCTTTGGTGGAAGGGTATTAGATGATTCTAAACCTAAATATTTAAATTCCCCAGAAACAGTAATATTTAAAAAAGGAATAAATTTATATGGATTAAATTTTTCTATAAAAAATAACAAACTAGATACTTTTATAATAGTAGAAGGATATATGGATTGTATATCTCTTCATCAAGAGGGGTTTACCAATGTAGTAGCGTCTTTAGGAACTGCTCTTACTGAAAGGCAATCTAGGCTTTTAAGAAGATATGCAGATAATGTAATAATAGCTTATGATGCAGATTTTGCTGGCGAAACAGCTACATTAAGAGGTCTTGATGTTTTAAAAAAACAAGGATTTAATGTAAAAGTGTTAATAATACCTGAAGGAAAGGATCCAGATGATTTTATTAAAAGCAATGGCAAGGAAGCTTTTAATATGCTTATAAAAGAGGCTGTACCTTTAGTAGATTATAGATTAAATAAGGCAAAAGATGGATTAGATATTATAAATAACTATGAAATGAAAGTAAAATATATAGAAAATGCAGCAGAAGTATTAAAAGACTTAGATTCTATTGAAAGGGCAGTATATACTAAAAAGGTTTCTGAAGAAATAGATATACCAGAAAAATTTATTTATGAAGCAATAAAGAATAAAATGAGAAAAAATGCTAAAAAACATGGAAATATGAATATACAAGGTTATTCTGGACAAAATTTATACTTAGAGCCTTCTTATTTAAAAGCAGAAAGAGGATTGTTAAAATTAATATTAAAAGATAAAGAAGCTCTTAAATATGCAATTGATAAAATACAAGAAGATACTTTAATTTTAGAAAGTCACAATAAAATTTATAAATATATAATTGAAAATAAATATATAAACCATAAGGAAATAAGAATGAAAATTGAATCAAATCTTACAGATTTAAATGATTTAAGAGAATGGAGCAATATATTAGCTTTAAATTTAATATATGATGAAGAGAATGCTAAAAATACTATTGATGAATACTTAATTGAAATAAAAAAATTTAAATTAGAGGAGTCGAAAAAAGAAATTATGAATAAAATTAAGCAATATGAATTAGAGGGAAAAATAAAAGAATCCATAAAATTGGCACAACAGCTTATTGAAATAAGAAAAAAGCTAGAGAAGTAAATAAGTGAAGGGAGGTATAAGAGAAAATGAAGGCAAAAAAGAATACTAAAGCTAAATCTAAAAATAAAAGTGAAAAAATGCAGATAGTAAAAAAACTTATAGAAACAGGAAAGAAAAAAGGTACTTTGACATATAAAGAAATAATGGATGAATTACAAGATGTAGATTTAAGTCCTGAACAAATAGAAAAAATATATGAAATTTTAGAATCAATGGGCATTGAAGTAGCAGGGGATATGCAAGGTATAGATGAAGAAAAAGAAGAAGAGGAAGAAATAGATTTATCTGTGCCAGAAGGTGTTGCTATAGATGACCCTGTTAGAATGTATTTAAAGGAAATAGGAAAAGTTCCATTACTTAAAGCAGAAGAAGAAATAGAATTAGCTAAAAGAATAGAAGCAGGAGAGATATTAGCTAAAAAGAAATTGGCAGAAGCTAATTTAAGATTAGTAGTTAGTATAGCTAAAAGATATGTAGGAAGAGGAATGTTATTTTTAGATCTTATACAAGAAGGAAATTTAGGATTGATTAAAGCTGTTGAAAAGTTTGATTATAGAAAGGGATATAAGTTTAGTACTTATGCTACATGGTGGATAAGGCAGGCTATTACAAGGGCTATAGCGGATCAAGCAAGAACAATAAGAATACCAGTGCATATGGTAGAGACAATTAATAAGCTCATAAGAGTTTCAAGACAGCTACTGCAAGAGCTTGGAAGAGAGCCTCATCCAGAAGAAGTAGCAAAACACATGGATATGCCTGTAGATAAAGTGAGAGAAATAATGAAAATAGCCCAAGAACCTG
The DNA here is from genome assembly GCF_001758365.1 of Clostridium acetireducens DSM 10703. GTDB lineage: Bacteria > Bacillota > Clostridia > Clostridiales > Clostridiaceae > Clostridium_C > Clostridium_C acetireducens. The sequence continues at coordinate 16,561 of NZ_LZFO01000004.1, read as the reverse complement.
TTTCTTTAGAGACTCCTATAGGTGAAGAAGAAGATAGCCATTTAGGGGATTTTATACCTGACGATGAAGCACCAGCTCCAGCAGAAGCAGCAGCTTTTACAATGCTTAAAGAACAACTTATAAATGTTTTAGATACGTTAACCCCAAGAGAAGAAAAAGTACTTAGACTTAGATTTGGTTTAGATGATGGAAGAGCTAGAACTTTAGAAGAAGTAGGAAAAGAATTTAATGTTACAAGAGAGAGAATAAGACAAATAGAAGCTAAAGCTCTAAGAAAGCTAAGACATCCAAGTAGAAGCAAAAAATTAAAAGATTATTTAGATTAGCACCATGAAAAGTTGGTGCTTTTTTCTTTAATTGAATCAAAATTCATTTAACTAATATTCTAGTTTTTTAAGTTTTACTAATATGATATAATATTTTAAGGGAAGGTGATGGTATGGAAACATATAAGCCCATAAAGTGCAAAGGGGTAATTAATATTATACTTATAACTGTGGTTTTAGATATTTTCCTTTTAGCACTATTTTATTTGGTGAATTCCTATGAACTATCAAAATTAATAAATTTGACTTTAATAATTTTTAATATATATCAACTTTATTATATTCTATTAGCTATTAGTTTAACTTATTATTTAGATGAAGATAATTTATATATTAAAGGAATATTTGGCTTAAGAAATATTAAAATATATTTCAATAATATAGAAGGATATAAAAAATATAGTGGAAAATTAAAAGGCATTAGAATTTCTGGTTATGGAAGAGATAATTTTGCTTTAGGCAAATCTTTAATTAAAGAACTAGGGCTTATTAATATGTTTGTTACTTCAAGTAAAAATATTATATATATAAAAGCCGGAGATATGAGCTATGGGCTATCCCCTCAGGATTTTAATAAATTTGAAAATTATTTAAATAAAAAAGGAATTTCTACTATAGACTGGGAATACAAGCCAACTAAAAACACAAATTTGAATAAAGATAAAAGATTTATAATACCTTTTTTCATAATAACAGTAATTATAGCAATGCAAACTTTAATACCTTTTTTCTTATATATATTTGACAAATTACCTGCAAGAATGCCCCTTGCTTTTGAACATTCTTTTAATCCAAGTAAATTTGGCACAGGAAAACAATTTGCATTTAAACAATTTTTCTATGGAGTGCTTAATGCAGCAATATTGTTTTGTATGTACTATACTTCCTATTTTTATTCTAAATATGACAGACGGTCTGCTTACAAATATATATACATATCTTTATTTATAGCAGTAGCATTTTTGATAATGCAAATAAGAATTATTAGTGTATTTGGATAAATTATTAGAATGGAGAAGTAAAATATGGAAATAAGTTTAAGGCTAGAAAAGATAGCATTAATGGTGGATAAATGCTATTGTTGTGCTGATATAGGAACAGATCATGGTTACATACCCGTTTATTTACTAAAAAATAATATATGTATTAAATCTATAGCTTCAGATATAAATAAATTGCCTTTAGAAAAGGCGATGAGAAACATAAATAACAATTATTTAGAAAAAAGCATAGAATGTAGATTAGGTTCAGGATTAAATACATTAAAAATAAAAGAAGCCCAAGGAGTAATTATAGCAGGTATGGGCGGAAATTTAATAAAAGATATAATAGAAGAAAGAATAGATATATTTAAACATTTTGATTTTGCAGTACTACAACCAGTACAAAATCCTGAAGTGTTAAGAAAATATATTTATGAAAAAGGATTTGACATATTGGATGAGGAACTATGTATTGACGAAAATAAGTTTTATGAGATAATAAAAGTAAAGTACAATACAAATAAAAGAGAAAAAGATGATATATATTATGAAATAAGTGATACTCTTTTAAAAAAGAAGCATCCTCTTTTAAAAGAATACATAAATGAAAAGATAAATAAATATAATAAAATTCTTGAATTTATAAAAGAAGATACAAAGTTAGCTTCAAATAGAAAAAAAGAAATCAATTGTAATATTCAAAAATTAAAGGAGCTGTTAGTAAAATGTCTTTAAAAGTTAATGATATAGAAAAAATAATGGAAAAATTAGCACCTTTAAAGTATAAAGAAAATTACGATAATGTAGGACTTATGATAGGAGATTCTGAAGCAGAAGTAAGCTCTATTTTAGTAGCTTTAGATTGTACTTTAGAAGTAATAGAGGAAGCTAAAGAAAAACACTGTAATTTTATACTTACACATCATCCGTTATTATTTAATAAGCCCAATTCTATAACTACTGAGACTTTATTGGGAAGAAAAATATTAAAATTAATTAAAAATGATATAAATGTTTATTCAAGTCATACTAACTTAGACTCCATTAGTGGGGGAATAAATGATATTATTATGAAAATATTAGACTTAGAAACTGCTAGCATAATAGAATATTCTCCATTAAGTAACGATTCTAAAAAGGCAGGTATAGGAAGAATAGCACCATTACATAAAACTTTAACACTAGAAGAAATATGCGAAAATATAAAATGCAAACTTCAACTAGACTATTTAAGATATTGTGGAAGAGATAATATGAAAATAAATAAAGTAGCTGTAATTAATGGAAGTGGTGAAGAGTACATAAAAAAGGCTAAAAAATTAGGAGCACAATGTATTATAACCGGTGACACTACATATCATTTTATCAGCGATTGCAATGAAGAAGGCATAGCAGTTATTGATGCTGGTCACTTTGAAACAGAATGGCCTGCATTAATTGTAATAGGAAAATTATTAGAAAATACATTAAAATTAATGGGATTTGACAATTCTGTAATTATGTCTAAAACATGTAAAACACCTTATAAATATAAATAGAAATAGGCTTTTAAATAGCTTATTTCTATTTTTTTATATAAAAATATTATTGGAGGGGAAATTATGTATATTAATGAATTATTAAAAATTCAAGAAAACTACAATAAAATTATAAAATGTAATAAAGTATTAAAGGATAATTATTGTATACAATTATTAAAAAAATTAAAAATAGAATTTGAAGAAAAAAAGAAAAAATATAAAGAAATAGAAAAAGAACTAAAAAGCATGAAAAGTTTATATGAAACCATAAACGAAAAAGAAAACGAACTAAACCAAAAATTAAAAGAAGATGAATACAACTTATATAATAATGCAGGTAGTGATTTTAAACTAATAAAAAGTCTTCAAGAAAGAATAAAAAAAAGCAAATTAGAATTAAATGAAATAGAAAGTAAAGAAATAAAAATATTAGAAAAATACGAAAAAATAGAGAATGATAAAAAAGTTTTAAGAAAAGAGCTTGAAAAATTAAGAGATAGTTTTAATAATTTTAAAGAAGAAAGCATTAATAAAATTAACAAAGCAAAAGAAGACATTAAAAAATCTAAAGAAGACATAGAAAAATTAGAAAAAAGTATAGATAAACTTTTATTAAAAGAATTTAAAAGAATACAATGTGAAAAAGGAGAAACTGCTATATCTAAAGTTAAAAATGGCGTATGCTTAGGCTGTAGCATGAAAGTATCTTCCCAAACTTTAGATAAACTAAACATAGCAAAAGAAATAGTTTATTGCGACAACTGTGGAAGAATACTATATAAATAATAGTAGAAGAAAAAATTAAATATATATGAATAAAAAACCATTGAATTAATTTGCACATAGAAAATAATTAAAAATAATCTATATAAAAATAATAACTCCAGTAGCATAAAGAGAGTTTGTAAATAAGTCATTTCATTAAGACACTCTAATAATAAAAAATAAAAAAACTCCTACCCAATTTATGCCCCGTCCTTGGGGCGGAAATTGGCTCATCACGTCCTGTGATGAATTACGGAGTTTTTTTATTTTTTCTTCTAAGAGTGTCTAAAATTCATTTCAATTATTTACAAACTCTCTTTATGCTACTGGAGTTATTATTTTTATATAGATTATTTTTAATTATTTTCTATGTGCAAATTAATTCAATGGTTTTTTATTCATATATATTTAATTTTTTCTTCTACTATTATTTTAAAATATATTGATTTTTTTTACTTAGTGTGATATCATAATCATTGCGAGTAAGCCAGACAGTCGCTGCTGCAATTTTGCAGGAGAGGAAAGTCGGAGCTCCATAGGGCAGGGTGCTGGGTAACTCCCAGTGGAGGCGACTCTAAGGAAAGTGCAACAGAAAATACCGCCATGAATATATCTTATTTTTATTTAAGATTTCATGGTAAGGGTGAAAAGGTGAGGTAAGAGCTCACCAGCACATTGGTGACTTTGTGGCTGTGTAAACCCCATCTGGAGCAAGATCGAATAGGGAGACAATAAAAGGGGCTGCCCGTCCCGTCTCCGGGTAGTATCGCTGGAGCCTACTGGCAACTTTAGGCCTAGATAGATGACTGTTTAATACAGAACTCCGCTTATAGACTTAGTCGCATAAAAAAGATTAGAAATACCCTATTGTAAGGGTATTTTTTTTATTAAAAAAAAGCTGCTAATAAATTCCGTTTATTAACAGCTTTAAATATTATAATCTATAATTAAAGGAGAGATTTAATTATTATAGAGGGCTTTTAACTTTTTCAGAGAAAAATTCTCTTGATAATTTAAATACTACTTTACTTAATGCTAGTATTGCAATTAAGTTAGGGATAGCCATCATTCCGTTAAATGTATCAGCTAATGCCCATACAAATTCTAATCCACCTACAGAACCTACCACTATTAAAGGAATCCATATAAATTTATATAATTTACTTACTTTTTCACCAAATAAATATTCTAAAGCTTTTTCACCGTAATAAGACCAACCTAATATAGTAGAGAATGCGAATAATAATATGGATATAGCAATAACTACTTGGCTTCCTGGTATAACTGAGTTAAAAGCAGCAGCACTTAAATCTGCACCATTTAAACCAGATTTCCAAACATCTGTAACTAGTAATATTAATCCAGATAGTGTACAAATTATTAATGTAGTAAATACTTCAAATATTCCCCAAAGACCTTGGCGTACAGGGTGATCAGTTGTAGCAGCAGCGTGAGCTATAGGAGCACTACCTAAACCACCTTCATTTGAAAATATTCCACGAGCTATTCCAAATTTAGCAGCCATAGCCATAGTAGAACCAGCAAAACCACCAACCATAGCAGTACCTTTAAAAGCATCTTTGAATATAAGAGCAAAAACATACCCTATATGATCAGCTCTAGCTATTATGATTACGAGAGCACCTATTATATAAAATCCAGCCATAAAAGGAACAAGTTTTTCAGTAACTTTTGATATAGATTTAATTCCACCTATCATAACTATAGCAGCTACTACAGCTAATATTATTCCCACAATTAATTTATTAAATCCAAAAGTAGATTCAAGTATACTAGCTATTGAATTAGATTGAACCATATTTCCTGTACCTAATGCTGCTATAGAAGTCATAATAGCAAATATTACAGCTAGCCATTTTAGTTTTAAACCTCTTTCTATATAGTACATAGGACCACCTACAAAGCTTCCATCATCTTTTTTTATTCTATAATTAATACTTAAAGTAACTTCTGCAAACTTTGTAGCCATACCAAATATAGCAGACATCCACATCCAGAATATAGCACCAGGACCACCTAGAGCAACAGCAGTTGCTACACCAACTATGTTACCAGTACCTATGGTAGATGCTAAAGCAGTAGAAACTGCTTGAAATGCTGATATTTCTCCTTCGCCAGAGCCTTCTTTACTAAACATTTTTAATAAAGTATTTTTCATTACAATTCCAAATTTTCTAATAGTAAAGAACTTGTTACCCAAAGTAATATAAATTCCAGTACCTAATAATAAAATTAACATATAAGGTCCCCATACAATACCATTGAGCCAACTGTTTATAGCCATTATCTTATCCATGATTCTACCTCCTTAATTTTGAGTGTCGTAATAAATTTTTGCGGAACAATTTTGTTTTAAATAAATTTTAATTTATATATAAATTCGATACTTTCTTTTAGAGAAAGCTGCGAATTGTTGATATAATTAATTTAAACTACACAATCAGCTAATTCTCTTATTCTAACTACTCGTCCATTTTTAATATAAAGCCTAGGAACTCTTTTGCTTATCATACAAATGACTTCGTAATTTATAGTTCCTAAAATTTCTGCCATATCATCTGCATCGAATTTTAAATCACCATAGCTACCTAATAAAATTACTTCATCTCCAACATTAACATCTCCTACATCAGTTAAATCTATCATGCATTGATCCATACATATATTTCCAACTACCGGCGCAAATTTACCATTAACAATAACTTTAGCTTTACCAGAAAGCATTCTAGTGTAACCATCAGCATAACCTACAGGAAGAGTTCCTATAATACTTTTTCTGGTTGTCCTAAATTTTCTACCATAACCTATATATTCACCTTCATCTAAAGTTTTAATGTGAACTATATTTGCTTTTAAACTCATAACTCTTTTAATATCAAGTTCGTTTTTATTAACTTCATTAGAAGGATAATATCCATAAAGAATTATTCCAGGTCTAACTCCTTCAAAATGGGTATTTGAAAGTTCCATAATAGCTGCACTATTAGCTATATTTCTAATTTTAATCTTAACTCCTTTGGCAGTTAGACTATGGTAAAACCAATTAAATTTTTTTAACTGTTCATAAGAATAGTTCTTGTCCTTTTCATCTGCAGTAGAAAAATGAGAGAAAAGAGCTTCTATTTCTATATTGGGAAGTTTACTTATTTTATAAGCTTCTTCTATACTTTTTTCTGTAGGTAGTAATCCAATTCTACCCATACCTGTATCTATAGCTAAATGAATTTTTGTAATTTTATTTTTTTCTTTGGATACATTTGAAAGTTCAACAGCATAGTCATAAGAAAAAACCACAGGTTCAATTTGGTTTTCTACTAATTTATCTAAAAGAGTAACAGGAGTAAGACCTAAAATTAAAATAGGACAATTAATGCCAGCCCTTCTCAGTTCTAAAGCTTCATCTAGCACAGCTACAGCAAGTCTAGTGGCACCGTTTTCTAAAAGTACTTTAGATACATCTACAGCACCATGATCATAAGCATCAGCTTTTACTACTCCAAAAATTTCTTTAGCTCCAGATTTAGCTTTTATATTTTTCATGTTATAAGCTAAATTGTCTAAATTAATTTCTTCCCAAACGGGTCTGTAACAATTAAACATACTAAAGCCTCCTAAATAAATTAATTTTAATTATATTGAAAATATTTGATAAGTTTTAAATTTATTTTAATAATACATTATAATACAAAATATAAATAATAAATTCAAAATTACAAATAAGTGGAAGTATATTTTATAAGCAGTCTCAAGAATAAATAAATATTTTATAGTATTTTATAAATACATATATCTAAAACAAATTTATCAAGATATACATAGAAATTTTTACAATTAAGTATTATCTATTAATTAGAATTTTCTGATTTATAAATAATTTATGATAAGTATATCATATTATTAAATATTCACAAAATTAAGAAAATTATAAAATTGAATTTTTTTCATATATCATATTTATGAATTTAATTAGATTATTATGTACAATGCAATTGAATTAATAAATATAGACTATGATTTTTAATGATTTTTCATTTTTTTTACTCTATCCAATTATTTGTTTTACAATATTTGGTGTATATATAAATCAAATCCTAAAAAAACACTTTACAAATTGTTTAAAATACTAAAATATAAATTTAAAAAATATAAATTTCTTATTTTTTATATACAATCATAGAAATATTTTTCCATATGGTATAATTGTAATTGAAATATTTAAATAATTAATTGAAATTTACATAATATTTTAATATTACAAAATTAGAAAATAATTTGTTAATATAGTTTGAATAATAAATTTATAGGTTAAATTAGAAGAAATAATAATATATAATATAGCTTATGGAGGGATTTACATGGAACTAAATGAAAAAAATAATACAGTATATAAAAAATGGTGGTTTTGGTTAATGATTGTGGTAATTATAGTAACTATAGGATTTATAGCATATAGTAAAACCAAAAATAATACAAAGTCTAATGGACAAGTAAAAGAATTTTACAAATTAAATGAACAAGCTAAATTAAAAAATGAAGCTATTACTGTAGTAGATGTAGAGATGTCAAAAGGAAATGACATTGAAAAGCCTAAAAAAGGGAATAAATTTGTTATAATAACAATAGAAATTAAAAATGTAGGAAAAGAAGAATTAGAATACAATCCTTCTTATTTTAAAATAAAAGATAGCAAAGGAAAAACAATAGATGAGGCACTTACTACAATAAACAGTAGTAACTATTTAAAATTAGGGAAGCTAGATCCTAAAGAACAAATAACAGGTACAATAGCTTTTGAAGTACCTGAGGGAGATGGAGAAAAAATTCTTGTGTATAAAAATAATTTATTTGTAGATAATCAAAAAATAAAATTTAAATTAACAAAATAAAACTCTAAATATTATCAATACTTAATTTATAAGACTTTTTAAATTGGGTATTGATAATATTAATTAGGGTTATTTTTTATATAAAAAATAGCAATGGAGATGATAAAGTGAAAACAATACTTTGTTATGGTGATTCAAACACTTGGGGTTATAATCCATTAGATGGAAGTAGATATGCTAAAGAAGATAGATGGAGCAGTGTTTTAAAAAAAGAATTAGGTGAAAAATTTGATGTGATTTCAGAAGGTTTAAATGGAAGAACTACAGTATGGGATGATCCTATTGAAGGAGAATTTAAAAATGGAAAAAAGCATATTATGGCTTGTTTGCATTCACATAAGCCTTTAGATTTAGTTATAGTATTTTTAGGTGCTAATGATTTAAAATACAAGTTTTCTTTAACAGCTTTTGATATAGCTAAAGGAGTAGAAACTCTAGTTAAAATAATTAAAAATAGTGAAACTAGCCCAATTTTTAAATCACCTAAAATTTTAGTTATAATACCGCCAATTATAGGACCTTTAAGTGAAAACTCTAAAATGTTTATAGGTGGAGTAGAAAAAAGCAAAGAATTTTCAAAGGAATTTAAAGATGTTTTAGGTAATCAATGTTATTTACTAGATACTACCAATATTATAAAAACTAGTAAAATAGATGGAGTACATTTAACTGTTGAAAGTCATAAAATATTAGGTAAAATTGTGGCGAATTTTATAAAAAACAAACTTAATTATTAAGTAATTTTATAAAATATTAAAAATGTTATTGGCATTTGACAATTAATATATCTAGATATATAATATAATTGGCAAATGCCAATAATATAAATGAGGTGATTTTTGTGAAAATAGTTATATCAGCAGAAGGTAAAAATAATACTGATTTACTTGATGCAAGATTTGGAAGATGTCCATATTTTCAAATTTATGATACTGAAACAAAAGAGTTTAAATGTGTTGAAAACAAGGGTGCTGTTTCTAGTGGAGGAGCTGGAATTGTGGCATCAGAACAAGTTATAGATGAAAACATAGATGTGGTTATTACAGGAAATTTAGGTCCAAATGCTTATAGATTATTAAAAGGTTCTGAAATAAAAATGTTTAAATCTAATAAAGCTACTATTAAAGATGTTTTGAAATGTTATGAAAAAGGAGAATTAGAAGAAATTATTCAATCAGGTCCTGAACATGGTGGCATTAGAAAATGATTTAAGGGAGGAATTTAAATTGAATATTGCTGTATTAAGTGGAAAAGGGGGAACTGGGAAAACTACTATATCTACTAATTTAGCTTTAGTTATGAGTGCAAATTATATAGATTGTGATGTGGAAGAACCTAATGGATTTATTTTTTTAAAGCCAGAAATAGTAAATTCTAAAAAAGTTAATGTAGATTATCCATGTATAAATGATGAAAAATGTAATAATTGCGGGGATTGTGCTAGTGTATGTCAGTTTAATGCTTTAGCTAAAACTAAAAAAAATGTATTATTATTTGAAAAATTATGCCATAGCTGTGGAGCTTGTGAAATAGTATGTAAGACAGATGCTTTGCATTATAAAAAAAGACCTATTGGAGTTATTGAAGAAGGAATTTTAAATAATATAAATTGCAAAAGAGGTATATTAAATATAGGAGAGCCTATGGCAGTGCCTATAATAAGAGAACTTTTAAAAAACATAAAAGAGGGCATTAATATAATAGATTGTTCTCCAGGTACTTCTTGTAATGTAGTAAGTTCACTTCAATATGTAGATTTAGCATTATTAGTTACAGAACCTACTGAATTTGGATTACATGATTTGAAAATGGCAGTAGAATTAGTTAAAAAATTTAATATACCAATGGCTATTATAATAAATAAAGAAGTATCACAAGATAGTATAGTTCATAACTATTGTATACAAGAAAAAATTCCTATAGTAGGAAGTTTGCCTTATTCAAGAGATATAGCAAAAGAATATTCCTCAGGAAATATGCTTGTTAACAATAAGAAATATAAAAAAATATTTGATAATATAGCTACTAAGGTAAAGGAGGGGTATTTGTGGAATTAGTAATTTTAAGTGGAAAAGGCGGCACAGGTAAAACCACAATTGCCACTGCTTTATCAGAACTTGCAAAAGATGTTGTAAGAGTAGATTGTGATGTAGATGCATCTAATTTATATTTATTTTATAAAGGAAAAGATATTAAAAAAGAAGATTTTTATGGAGAAAAAAAAGCAATTATTGACTATAACCTTTGTATAAAATGTGGTAAATGTGAAAGTTATTGTAAATTTGATGCTATAGAAAATTGTAATATAAATCCTTATAAATGTGAAGGTTGTGGAGCATGTACTTTAGTTTGTCCTAAAGAAGCTATAACTTTGGAAGAAGAAAAAAGTGCAGAAGTTATTATAAGCAAAATGGATAAAGGGATTATTTCAAGAGCAGAAATGGAGATAGGCAGTGAAGGTTCAGGTCTTTTAATTGCTCAGCTAAAGAAGAATAGTAGAGAATTTACTAATAAAGAAGACATTATTATAGTAGATGGTTCTCCAGGCATAGGATGTTCTATAATATCTTCTATAACAGGAGCTAATTTAGCTTTAATAGTTACAGAACCTACTATGTCAGCTATGGAAGATTTTATAAGAGTAAAAGAACTTTGTGAATATTTTAAGATACCTATGTTAGTTTGTATTAATAAGTGTGATATTAACGAAGAAGTAGCAGAAAAAATATATGATTTATGTACTAAGGGAAATATTGAAGTAGTTGGTAAAATACCTTATGATGATACTGTTATAAATTCTATTAATGAATTAAAGCCTATTATTTATTATGAAGATAGTAAAGCTAATAAAGCTATAAGAGCTATGTGGAATAATATAAAAAATTATATAAATAATTTAAAACAAAATAAATAATTTAAGTTGAGGAGGAATTTTATATGAAAATAGCAATAGCAAGTGAAGGAAATTTTGTAAGTGGACATTTTGGTCATTGTGAAGGTTTTACTTTATATAATTTAGCAGGAAAGGAAATAGAAAAAAAGGAATTTGTTGCTAATCCAGGCCATAAACCAGGATTTTTACCAGTATTTTTAAGTGAATTAAATGTAGATATAATAATTGCTGGTGGTATGGGAGAAATGGCTCAACAATTATTTGTAGAAAATAATATTAAAGTAATAGTTGGAGCTGAAGGAGAATGTGATAAAGTAATAGAAGAGTATATTGCAGGAAACTTACAATCTACAGGTAGCGTATGTAGAGAACATCAGCATGAAGGTAATTGTGGTGAATAATTTATAAAATATATTAGATTAAAAAGAATAAAAAATCTTCTGTGTAAAATTTACAGAGAAGATTTTTTAAACTTTTTTTCTAATTTGGATTCTAATACTATTTTAGAAGAAAGCAAACCTAGTATTATGCCAAATAGTACATCTGTAGGATAATGCACCATAAGATATAATCTAGAAAAAGCAATTAAAATAGCTACCGTTAATATGTAAAATCTATATTTTTTTAATTTACTCATAGATATTCCCACAGCAGCAAAAGAAGCTGTAGTGTGACCAGAAGGAAAAGAGTAAGATAAAGGTTTGGATATTAATAAATTTGCCATTTTTAAATATGTAAAAGGTCTAGCACGTTTTACAATATTTTTTAAAAAAACTTCTCCCAAAATTCCTCCTAAAAGCAGTGCACTTATCATTAGTAGTCCTACATTCCTATATTTTTTGTTTATAAAAAGTATTATAGAAAGTAAAATCCAAACAATTCCTAAGTTACCTACCTTAGTAAAAAGTATCATTACTTTATTTAATATAGTATTATGAAAGTGATTTTGGATAAAACTAAGAATATATAAGTCTATATTTTGTATTAAAGAAAACATATTTTGCACCCATTTCTTTTTAATTTATATAATGAATATTGTATAATAAAATACTATTTAATTCAATATAAATGGTGTCTAAAACATATTAAGTAAAAATAACTATTGTATAATAATTAATTTAATGTTAAATTAATTATATAATATTTTTAAACTTTATATAAGAGATGAGGTTTTATTATGTATTTTAGAAATATTTTTGAGATGATATTTGGCGGCATATTAGTATTATTAGCACTTTGGTTTCTTTATAGCGGAATCAAGAAAAAAAGCACTGGTTGTAATTGTAGCAACTGCTCTGCTATGTGTCCTTATCATAAGAAAAAGCAAGAAGAGGAAAACAAAAACATAAAATAGAATAATTTTAGTTATAGGCTTTGCAAAAATAATAAGCCCAGTAGCATAAATAAAGTTTGTAAATAAATCATTTCACTAAGACACTCTAATAAGAAGAAATAAAAAAACCCCTACCCAGTTTCCGCACCAAGGACATTGCATAAATTGGGTAGGAGTTTTTTTATTTTTACCAAAATTTTTTCCATGTAAATGGGATACATAAACAACCTTAAACTTTTTGAAAGATTTAGGAAGATTATTTATTTCTATACTATATCTTGAAACTTATATTTCATGCCATAAAAATAATGTTTTAGGAAATAATTAATATATAGATAATAATCTTAATAATTACATTTATATTTTAAATTAAGTATTAGGATTTTTTAAACTTTAAAAATGTTGTAATAATTATAAAGGGTGATAATACATGGAAAATAATATTGTATTAGAAATTATACTAATACTAATCTTAATATTAATAAATGCTTTTTTTGCTGCTTCTGAAATGGCTATTGTATCTTTAAATAAATCTAAAATAAATAATTTGTCGGAAAAAGGAGATAAAAGTGCAAAAAATCTTTTAAAGCTTTTAAAAGAGCCTAGTAAATTTTTAGCAACTATTCAAGTTGGAATAACTTTAGCAGGATTTTTAGCTAGTGCTTCTGCTGCTACAACTATATCTAAACCAGTAGCTCATGCGTTTCATAAATTTAAAATTCCTGCGGCAAGTAAAATTTCGTTAATAATAGTAACAATAATGTTATCTTATATAACATTAGTATTTGGAGAATTATTTCCTAAAAGAGTTGCATTGCAAAATTCTGAAAAAATAGCTTTAGCTAGTGTAAAGCCTATTTTATTTTTTTCTAAATTACTACGTCCTTTTGTTAATGTATTAACATCTTCTACTAACTTACTTTTAAGAATTTTTGGAATTAATATTGAAAACTTAGATGAAAAGGTATCAGAAGAAGAAATAAGAATGATGATAGATGCAGGTGAAGAAATAGGAGTTATAAACCAAATAGAAAAAGAAATGATAGATAGTATTTTTGAATTTGATGATACTTTAGCAAAGGAAATAATGACTCCAAGACCTAATGTATTTGCTATAGATGTAAATATATCTATAGATGAGGTTATAAATAAAGTGGTAGAAGAAAAATACTCTAGAATACCAGTATATGAAGGTGAAATAGATAATATTATAGGTGTTTTATATATGAAAGATTTATTTGTTGAAGTAAAAAGAAAAAATTTAACAAAAGAAACCCTAAAAAGTATTCTTAGACCAGCATATTTTGTACCAGAAACCAAAAATATAGATGAGCTATTTAAAAAAATTCAAAAAACCAAAAATCACATTGCCATACTTATAGATGAATATGGAAGTTTTTCTGGAATAGTTACCATTGAAGATTTAATTGAAGAAATTGTAGGAAATATATTTGATGAATATGATGAAATAAATGAATATATAAAGAAAATAGATAATAATACTTATTTAGTAGATGGACTTTTATCTATAGATGAATTAAACGAAAGACTTAATTTGAATTTACCAACAGAAAATTTTGATACTATAGGAGGATTTGTAATTGATTTACTTGGAAGTATTCCTGAAAATAATGAAGATGAGATAGTGTACGAGAATTTAAAATTTAAAATAGAGAGTGCAGAAGAAAAAAGAATAAAAAAGCTTACTATATCAGTATTAAGTTAAAATATACATATGTACTGACAAATAATTTTAAATTTGCCAGTACATAACTTGTAATCAAGTAAAATAAAAATAATTTTATTTTAGGAAATATTCAGAATATAAAAAATATATTGACAAATATACTTTAATATACTAATATTAAAGTATAGAACTTATCTTAAGTAAAACATTTCATTGTAACATTTACTATTTTATAAGGTTATTAATACAAAATATCTATAACAGCACACACAATTATAATTAATTACATATTATTCCAATTTTCACATTAAAACAATAAATTAAATAGATTAAAAATTACACTATATTTATATAATTATATTTTTTGAATAAATGCATATTATAGATTAAAAAAATTTATATAAAAATATGGGGGTGTGTAATATGAAAGCAGAAATTTTAAAAATAGCCAATGAATTTGGAGTATGGGCAGTTGCTTCTCTAGCTATAATTGTAGTAGCAATACAAGCGGTAATGTTTACTAAACTTGCTAACAATACTGCAAATAAAATAGGTATGGAGAAGTCTATTTGTAAAAAAGCTTTTAGGACAGGTCTTGTAACAGCTATAGGTCCTAGTGTAGCAGTATTCATAGTAATGGTAGGAATGATGTCAGTTATAGGAGGTCCTATAAGTTGGCTTAGACTTTCTATAATAGGATCAGCCCCTACAGAACTTACTGCTGCAAAAGTAGGAGCTGAAGCTGCAGGAGTGAGTTTTGGAGGAGCAGATTATGGTTTAAATGCTTTAGCTACATCATGGTGGACTATGGCTTTAAATGGTGCTGGTTGGCTTTTAGTTGTTGGATTGTTTACTCATAAATTAGAAAATATACGTCAAAAAGTAGGGGGAAATGATATAAAGTGGCTTGCTGTTTTAAGCGGTGCTGCAATGCTTGGAGTATTTGGATATTTAAATTCTGGAGATGTAGTAAAAGGTGGAGGAAATTTAGTAGCAGTAATCATGGGAGCTATAAGTATGATGTTACTCATAAAAATAGCAGAAAAAGTACCAAAGCTAAAAGAATATACTTTAGGAATTGCTATGTTAATAGGTATGACAGCAGCTATATTGTTTAGTTAAATTAGGAGGTATGAATATTGGATAACAGAGAATTTAATGAAATATGGAATAAACCTGTAATAAAAATAGGAATGATAACTGTATTAACAGGAACTTTTATGAGTTTTTTACCTTGTTTTTATCTATATTTTGCGCATGGGATTATTCCTAATATACCAACTATATTAAAAGGATGGGGAATGATTGCATCTTTATTTGGAGCTTTATATATTGTAGAGCCAATTTCTTACTATTCAGTTTTAGGATTAGCAGGAACTTATTTATCTTTTTTATCTGGAAACATATCTAATGTAAGATTGCCTTGTGCAGCTATGGCATTAGAAGCTACAGAGACAAAACCTGCAACTAAAGAAGCAGAAGTAGTATCAACTCTAGGAATTACAGGTTCCATAATTACTAACTTAGTAGCAGTAACTTTAGCTGCTTTTATAGGTACAGCTCTTATAAAAATACTTCCTCCAGTTATAGCAGATGCATTCAAAAATTATACAGTACCAGCTATATTTGGAGCAGTTTTTGGTCAATTTTCATTGAAATATCCTAAATTAGCAGTGTTCGGAATAGGAATTCCTATAATACTTAGATTAACTACAAAATTGCCAGGATGGGTACTTATAATAGCTTCTGTATTTGGAACCATTGCTATAGGTAGAATTATGTATAGTAAAGAAAAAAAAGTCGAAGATAAAAATGTATCTGCTTAATTTTATATAAATGGGGTTATAATAGTTGATTGCAAAACTAATAGTTTAAAAAATTAAATACTGACCTTAAGTTATAAATATTAAATTTTTAAAAAACAAACTATAGATTAAGCAACTAATGATTTTATTGAGAGTATATTATCTTTATTATTAATTTTATAGCTAATAATTACAGTAATTAATTGGGTTATACCTGCTAATAATAATTCAGCTTTTAAAGAATCCGTCTTATTAATCTTTAAGGTCGATAGACCTAGTGGGTGTTTAATAATATTGTTGGTTCTTTCAGTAATAGTTCTGATTTTATATAAGTTATTCCAT
>NZ_LZFO01000003.1 GCF_001758365.1 Clostridium acetireducens DSM 10703 | reverse complement strand
TGCCAATATTCTTACAACAAATTCTGGAGCAAATTTACCAATAATAATACCTAGAATGATAGCAATAATTAATTTAGGTATAAGACCTAGTTTTTTCTTTGGCATAATAATACCCTCCTTATTAATTATTATTTAAATATAAATTATATTAATGATATTTATTAAACCACCATAAGTATAAATAACTCTGCAGATTTTGTCAACTATATTGAATTTAAAAAGTAATTTATGTAAATAAAAAATTTAAGGCTATATATTTAATTTATAAGACAGTATAAATGTAATAAAGTGTTAATATATTAATTTTAATTATGAAAAAAATTAAAAATATAAAAATTGTGTATTTAAAAATATTTTTAAAATATACATACTAAAATAATTCTTATTTTGACAGTAATTATTTAAATAATTTATTGAATTTAAATCTATTCAATATTTAAAGAACAAAGATGTCATATTAAAAGGATAAAAATAATAAACATATTATCATGAACTGACATTATTTTTTAAATATAGGTGGTATTATATTATTACAAATAAATAAATGGGGAGGGGAAAGGCTCTATAGACAAAGAGCTGTATATAATGGTTATTGTTGAAAACTTAGTTAAAAGTGAGGAATTAGAAAATATAAAATATTTTTATTTTTACAGAATAATAAAATCTAAAGTTTCACTTTTTTTAAAAGATGAAGAAATAAAAGTTCAATCTTACGGTATTGAAGTAGAAAGACAAGATATAATAAATGGGGATATAGTGCGTATAGAAAGAAATTATATAAAAAATATAAGTCCTGAAAGGTATAAGGTACATAAGCTATTAAAATTATTACGAGATAATAGTGTATCGCCAATTCACTTAGTTGATGTTTTAGGTGAATATATAGATGAATATATTATTGATTTTGATAATGTATTAAAGAATATTGCTGCAAATTAAAGAGGTTAAATCCTCTTTTTTTGCTTATATATTTATGAAATGCATAAATTAGATTATTATAATATTAGGAGGTGTTGTATGATAGCAGGTATAGGTGTAGATATAGTAGATATAAATAGAATAAGAAAAGCTATGGAAAAAAATCATAATTTTGTTTTAAAGATATTAAATAATATAGAAAATACTAAACCATATACAAAAAATAAATATGAATTCATTGCAGCAAGATTTGCAGCTAAAGAAGCAGTAGCTAAAGCTTTAGGAACAGGATTTGTTGGTTTTTCATTTAAAGATATAATTATTAAAAATAATAGCTCTGGTATGCCTTATATAATATTAGAAGGACAAGCTAAAAAATTGGCAGAAAAGTATGGTTATTATAAAATACATTTATCTATATCTCATGAAAGAGATTATGCTATAGCTTATGTCATATGGGAGGTTGATAAAATTGAAAATAATATCATCTAGTTCTATGAAAAATATAGATAGCTTTTGTATAAATAATTTAGGTATACCAGGCTGTGTGTTAATGGAAAATGCAGCATTAAAAGTTATAAAAAATTTAGAGTTAAGTAAATATAATAGTTTTACTATAATATGTGGTAAAGGTAACAATGGTGGAGATGGATTTGCAATTGCTAGACATTTAAGTGTATTGGGAAAAAGCATAAAAGTATTTGTAATAGGAGATATAAGTAAATTAAAAGGTGATAGTAAAGTAAACTATAAAATATTGCAAAACATGGATATGGATATTAAAAACATAAATAGTAATGAAGATATAAAAACATTAAAGGAAGAAATTTTAAAAACAGAAGTAATTATTGATGCTATATTTGGAACAGGGCTATCAAGAAATGTAGAGGGCATATATGATGTTATAATATCTACAATTAATGAATACAGTAAATTTGTGGTTTCTGTGGATGTACCTTCAGGAATTAATAGTGATACAGGAGAAATATTAGGTAATTCTGTAAAGGCAGATAAAACTATATCCTTTCAATTGTATAAAAAAGGATTTTTAAATTTTAATTCAAAGGATTTTTTTGGAGAAATAATAGTTGAAAATATAGGAATACCTGAATTTATAATAGATGCATTTTATGAAAATGAATTTTTAATGGATAAATATTTTATAAAAAACAATATAAAAGTTAGAAATAAATATTCTCATAAAGGGGATTTTGGAAAAGTTTCCATTGTTGCAGGAAGTGATGGATTTACAGGTGCTGCATATATAAGTACTCAATCTGCAGTTCGCAGCGGGGCAGGCTTAGTAACATTATGCTGTAAAAAAAGTATACAAAATATATTAAGTGAAAAACTTGAAGAAGCTATGACAGCTTCTTATGAAGATAAAGATAGATTTATTGAAATTATTAAAAAAAGTAATTCAATTGCTATAGGACCTGGAATGGGAAATAATGAAAACACATTTAATATATTAAAATGCGTAATAACAAACTCTAATTGCCCTTTAGTTATAGATGCAGATGGAATAAATGTGCTTTCAAAAGGAATTTCTATATTAGAAAATAAAAAAAATCATATAGTAATTACTCCTCACTTAGGAGAAATGGCTAGAATATGTAATTTAGATATTGAATATATAAAAAATAACAAAATTAAAGTAGCAAAAGATTTTGCTAAAGAACATGATATTATAGTATTATTAAAAGGATATAATACTATAATTACTGATGGAAAATCTGTATTTGTTAATACTACAGGTAATAGTGCTATGGCTTCTGGTGGCATGGGAGATTGTTTAACTGGAATTATAGCATCCTTTATAGCACAGGGATATAGTGCTTTAAAAAGTGCATATTTAGGAGCATACATACATGGATATTGTGGAGATATTTTGTCTAAAAAAATGTTTTGTGTTAATGCCAATCACATAATAAATTATATTCCTTTTGTAATAAAAAATATTGAAAATAATTTTTAGATGAATATTATAGAGTATATTTTAATAAATTAATATTGTAAATAATTTTAAAGGGGTTGTATTATGAAAAAAATATTTAAAATTTTTTTCATAGTTATAATATTTTTTTCATCTATTTTTATTTCTTGCTTTAAACATTCTAATGAACAAGAGGAAGTTTTAAATTACTTAAGAGAATTAAAAAGTTATAAATGCAATGTTTATGTTGAAATAAAAAACCATAAACAGATAAATAAATATAAATGTAAGCAATACTATACTAAAAATTTAGGAGCTAGATTTGATATAAAAGAAGAAAGAGTGATAATATATAAAGGAGAAAATATATTAATTAAAGATTTAAAAAATCAAGTTCAATATACTACAGATAGAGATTTCGATGAAGTATTTAAATATAGTTTTATAGGAGAATATATTAATTCAGTATTTTCTAGTGGAAATACTAAGTCTTATTTTAAAACTATAAATAATAATAAATATCAGGTTATAAAATTAATGATACCTGGGAAAAATAAAAATATAAATAAAGCATATATGTATATAAAATGTAAGGATAAAGCTCCTAAGTATTTAATTATATACGATTTAAATAATAATGAAAAAATAAAAATAACTTATGAAAATTTTACTCCTAATATAGAGTTGGATGAAAATTTATATACATATAGAGGATAGAGTTATAAATTTAAGTAAATTGTTAAAATAAATGAAAAGTAAACAAATAATTTCTTTGACATATAACTACGTATAGAAATATAATTAAAGTACAAACTAATGAGTTTAGATAAAGTAGGAGGTTAATTATATATGTCAAATTCAAGAAAATTAATTATAGACCTCTCTGAAGCACTATACAATGAGTTTAATGAAGCACTTAAAGAAGATTGTAAAAAAAGAAGTGAATTTATTAAAGAAGCAATAGTATTATATATAGAGGAGAAAAAAAGGCTTAAAAGATTAGAACAAATGAAAAGTGGTTATAGTGAAATGGCTAAAATAAATTTAGAGATTTCAGATATGGGCTTTGCAAGGGATATAAAAGAATTTTTAGAATATGAAGCAAAGCTTTCGGAGAGTGATTTTAATAATGATAACCATAGTGAAAAGAGGAGATATATTTTATGCTGATTTAAGCCCAGTAGTGGGTTCAGAACAAGGAGGAATTAGACCCGTTATAATTATTCAAAATGATATTGGGAATAAATATAGTCCTACAGTTATTGTGGCGGCTATTACCTCACAAATAAATAAAGCAAAACTTCCAACACATGTAGAAATATCATCGGAAGAATATGGATTAAATAAAGATTCAGTAGTTTTGTTGGAACAAATAAGAACTTTAGATAAAAGAAGATTAAAAGAAAAAATAGGACACATGACAGAAGAAGACATGGTTAAAGTAGATGAAGCATTAAGAATAAGTGTAAATGTATAAGCAAATTAAGTAAGGACGATATCGTCCTTACTTTTGTATGTATATAAAAGTATTGTTTTGTGGTAAAATAAAAGAGAAAATTTGTTGTAAATAACTTAGGAGGGTATGCTATGAAAAGAACTACTGATGAACTAAAAAAAGTAGCTAAGCAAATTAGAGAAGACATAGTAAAGATGATTGCAGAGGCAAATTCAGGACATCCAGGAGGATCACTATCTGGTGTAGATATTTTGACAACATTATATTTTAAAAAAATGAATATAAATCCAGATAAACCTAAAGATTTAAATAGAGATAGATTTGTGCTTTCAAAAGGACATGCAGCACCTTTATTATATAGTATATTAGCTAGAAAAGGATTTTTTGATGCTAGTGAATTGACAAATTTAAGAAAATATGGTTCTATGCTTCAAGGACATCCTAACATGAATGACGTTCCAGGAGTAGATATGTCAACAGGTTCTTTAGGTCAAGGTATATCAACAGCTGTAGGTATGGCTTTAGCTGGTAAAATAGATAATAAAGATTATAAAGTATATGCACTACTTGGAGATGGAGAATTAGAAGAAGGTCAAGTTTGGGAAGCTTCTATGGCAGCAGCACATTATAAATTAAATAATTTAATAGCTTTTATTGACAATAATGGACTTCAAATTGATGGACCATGTAGAGAGGTTATGAGCTCAGATCCTATAGATGAAAAGTTTAAAGCTTTTGGATGGAATGTAATAAAGATTGATGGACATAATTATGAGGAAATAATAAATGCAGTGGATCAAGCTAAGAAATCTATGGATAAACCAACAGCTATAGTTGCTAAAACAGTAAAAGGAAAAGGTGTATCATTTATGGAAAACCAAGTGAGTTGGCATGGTAGTGCACCTAGTAAAGAACAGTGTGAAGAAGCATTAAAGGAAATAAGAGGTGAATATAATGAGTAATAAAATAGCTACAAGGGAAGCTTATGGAAAGACAATAGCTAAAATAGGTAAGGATAATAAAAATATAGTAGTACTTGATGCTGACTTAGCTAAATCTACAAAAACCATTGAATTTAAAAAGGTTTGCCCTGAAAGATTTTTTGACATGGGTATAGCAGAAGCTAATATGATGGGAGTTGCTGCTG
This sequence comes from Clostridium acetireducens DSM 10703, assembly GCF_001758365.1. GTDB lineage: Bacteria > Bacillota > Clostridia > Clostridiales > Clostridiaceae > Clostridium_C > Clostridium_C acetireducens. The sequence continues at coordinate 106,403 of NZ_LZFO01000003.1, read as the reverse complement.
GATTATCTACTTGTGGTAAAATACCTTTTGTTAGTACTTTTGCAATGTTTGCTACTGGTAGAACATTTGAGCAAATAAGAAATTCTATTTGTTATCCAAACCTTAATGTAAAAATATGTGCTACTCATGCAGGAGTAACAGTAGGTGAAGATGGAGCATCTCATCAATCTATTGAAGATATATCATTAATGAGAAGTATACCTAATATGACTGTTATATGCCCAAGTGATGCTGTAGAAACAGAAGAAGTAATTAAGGCTATAGTAGATTATGAAGGACCATGTTACATAAGACTTGGAAGATCTGGAGTACCTGTTATAAATGATAATGATGATTATAAATTTCAAATAGGAAAAGCAGTAAATATAAGAGATGGAAAAGAAGCTACTATAATAGCTACAGGTATAATGGTAGATGCTGCTATAGAAGCATATAATATACTTGCAGAAGAAGGAATAAAAGTTAAAGTTATAAATATGGCAACAATAAAACCTATAGATAAAGAAGCAATAGTAAATGCAGCTAAAGAAACAGGAGTAATAATAACAGCAGAAGAACATAGTATAATAGGTGGATTAGGGTCTGCTGTATGTGAAGTTACTAGCGAAATGTATCCTATTCCAGTAATTAGAGTTGGAATAAAAGATGTATTTGGTCAAAGTGGAAAACCATCTGAATTATTAGATGCTTATGGATTAACAGCTAAAGATATAGTAAAAGCAGTTAAAAAAGGTATATCTATAAAATAAATATGAAAGAATATTTAAAAGATATAGTATTTTGTTTTAAGGTATCTATATACATATTTGCTATATTTTTTGGAATTGGGATAGTAATAGGAATTTTGTTAGCTAATTTTAATTTTAGAGATATATTATTATGGGGATGTCGTATAGTACAATATTTATCTATTTTAGGTATGATAATTTGTGCATTAGCTTTTACAAAAACAGAACTATTAAGACCTTTAAACTATAATGAAGAATGGAGAAAATATTTTAGAAAACTAAATTTATTTTGGGTTATTTTAATAATTTCCTTAATCATTACAATATTATCCTATTGCTTAGAAAGTTTAATAATATTTAAGTAAAAAGTAAACATACATAAATACACTTGGATTTTATGGTATTTATGTATGTTTTTTTATTGATATTTTAATAATAAATTAATAAAAATAACTTATCATTTGACAATTTCTTATGCTATAATAATCATAAGCATGCAAAAAATATGGATAAAGATACTATAACAAGGAGATGTTCTAATGATAGAATTTAGAAATGTAAATAAAGTATATAATGACAATATATTTGCACTATCAGATATAAATGTAACAATAAACAATGGAGAATTTGTTTTTTTAGTAGGACCTAGTGGAGCTGGAAAGTCTACGTTTATTAAGCTATTATTAAAAGAAATAGAACCTACTAATGGAATAATATTAGTAAATGAAATGGATTTAACTAAAATAAAAAGAAAAGATATTCCATATTATAGAAGAAAAATAGGAGTTGTGTTTCAAGATTTTAGACTTATACCTACATTAAATGTATATGAAAATGTAGCTTTTGCTATGAGAGTAGTAGGAAGTCCTCAAAGAGAAATAAGAAAAAAAGTACCTATGGTGCTTTCATTAGTTGGTTTATCTGATAAATATAAGGCATTTCCTAATGAATTATCAGGTGGAGAACAGCAAAGAGTTTCACTTGCTAGAGCAATAGTAAATAATCCATCATTACTTATAGCCGATGAGCCTACAGGAAATTTAGATCCGGAAACTTCTATGGGAATAATGGAAATATTAAATGATATAAATCATGCTGGAACTACTATTTTAATGGCTACTCATGCAAGAGATATAGTAGATAACATGAGGAAAAGAGTGCTTGCTATAGAAAAAGGAACTATAGTAAGAGATGAACAGAGAGGGGTATACGGATATGAGGATTAGTACTTTTAAGCACTTTATAATTGATGCATTTAAAAATTTAAAAAGGAATAGAACATTAAGTACTGCTTCAATAGCCACAGTAGCAGCTACTCTTTTTATACTAGGAGTTTTTATGCTTACTGTGTTAAATGTAAAACAAGGCATAACTGAAGTTGAATCTAAAGTTGAAGTTAAGGTGTTTTTAAAAGATGATATAACTATAAATGAGAAAAAACAACTAGAGAATAAAATAAAAGATACTGATGGAGTGGTAGAAGTAATATATGAAAGTAAAGAAAAGGCCTTAGAAAAATTTAAAAAACAACTAGGAGAACAAAATAAAACTTTAGTTCAGGGATATGATAAAAAAAATCCTATGCCTAGTTCATATATTGTAAAAGTAAAAACACCAGATAAGGTTAATAATGTAGTAAGTAATGTAAAAGATATGAAAGGTATAGATACTATAAGATATGGAAGAGAAATTGTAAATAAGATAATGTCTATTACAAAAACTATAAAATGGATAGGCGTAGTAATGTTTTCAGTATTAGCAGGAGTATCATTATTTTTAATAGGAAATACTATAAAACTTACTGTATACTCTAGAAGAAGAGAAATAAAAATAATGAAGTATATAGGGGCTACAGATTGGTTTATTAGATGGCCTTTTATATTAGAAGGAATAATAATAGGACTTTTAGGTGGTCTAATATCTACCATAATTCTTTATTATAGTTATAACTTTGTTTATGCAAGAATGTCTTCAGGATTAATAATAATGCAATTGATGAATCCTATATATATATTAAGCGGAATTTTGTGGATATTTATAATTTTAGGAATAATAATTGGAACTTTAGGTAGTATATTATCTATAAGGAGATTTTTACAAGTTTAATATAGGAGTGACTAAAATTGAAAAGACAATTGAGTATAGTATTAACTATAATTTTAATGTTAAGTTTTAATTTAAAAGTTAGTGCTAATAATGCAAGGGAAAAGCTAGAAAATATAAAAAATACTCAACAAAACCTTAAAAGTGAAATTATGCAATTGGATAAAGAAATAACAGAAACATCTAGTAGTATAAACAAATTAAATGAAGAAATAAATAAGTTAAATAAAAATATAGAATGTACTTCTAAAGAAATAAAGTATCATGAAAACAAATTAAAATTAGAAGATGATATGTTTAAAAAAAGAGTAAGAGCTATGTATACTTGTGGAGATACAGCTTATTTAGATATAATATTAAATTCAAAGAACTTTTCTGATGCCATAGATAAAATAGAATTAGTAAAAAAAATAATACATTATGATAAAAATTTAATGGATGATATATGTAAAAATAAAAAAAGTATAGAAAATAAAAAGGAAAAGTTAGAAATTAATAAACAAAAAAGTATTAAATTAAAAGAAAAGTATAATAATAAGTTTAAGGATTTAAAAAATAAATCTAATGAAAAAGAAAAAATTATGTTAGCTTTGGAAAAAGATAAAAACACTTATGAGGTAATGCTAAAAGAGCAAGAAAATAATTCTAATAATATAGTAAATATGATAAAAAATGATTCTAAGTATTCAAAAAGTTCTGCAGTAGTTAAAGGAAGTTTATGTTGTGTAACAGGAAATGCTTTTCCTATTACATGTAATTATGGATGGAGAGAGCATCCAGTTTTACATACTAAAAAATTTCATTCAGGAATTGATATAGGTGTTCCAAGCGGAACTCTTATATATGCCGTAGCTGATGGTGTAGTAACTTATTCTGGTAATATGAGTGGATATGGAAATGTGGTTATGATAAACCATGGAGACTTTATTAGTCTGTATGCTCATAATTCTTCACTTTGTGTAAGGGAAGGACAAAATGTAAAAAAAGGTGATGTGATAAGTTATTCAGGAAATACAGGTATGTCTACAGGACCACATTTGCATTTTGAAATAAGAAAATCAACAGGAGAAACTGTAGATTCTTTATCCTATTATGTGAGATAGGAAATAATTATATACGCTTATAGTAATTAACACAACAGTTTACGTAATTGTTGTGTTAATTATTTTATTTAAATCACAAATTTAATTTTTAATGTTATAATTATTGCAGACTTTAATTAATAATATATAGTAGGCTAATTTAAAATTAAGAGGTGAATTTAATGAGTGATAGAAAAAAGTTTATTAAGTGGACCATAATAATAGTATTATTAACTAATCTTGCTACTTTTTTTATAACTACTACATTTTCTTTATATATGCCTAATGGAAAGGTTGTTATAAATAGACAAGAGTATAATAATATTATGAAGTTTCAAAAACTATTTCAAGTAAGAAATACTTTATATAAATATTATGATGGAAAAATCAATGAAAATTCTTTATTAGAAGGTGCAGTTAAAGGAATGACTTCTGCATTAAATGATCCTTATACTGTGTTTATGAATAAAAAAGAATTTGAAGAATTTTCTTCTCAAACAGAGGGCAATTACAGCGGAGTAGGATTACAAGTTCAAGCTAAAGATAATAAAATAATTGTAGTAGATGTATTTGAAAACTCACCTTCTAAGAAAGCAGGGATTTTACCAGAAGATGAAATTCAAAAGGTGAATGATAAAGATGTATCGGGAAAGGAATTAGAAAAAGCAGTTACTTTAATGAAAGGAGAAGAAGGAACAAAAGTTAAGATTACCCTCTACAGAAAAGATAAAGGAAATTATACTGTTAATATTAAAAGACAAAAAATTGATTTAGTTACTGTTAAATCAGAAATAATTGAAGGAAACATAGGATATATACAGATATATATGTTTGATGAAAATACTTCTAAAAATTTTAAAAATAAATTAAATGAATTGCAATCTAAAGGAATAAAATCTTTAATTGTAGATTTAAGAGGAAATCCGGGAGGTTTATTAGATGAATGTGTAGATATGGTATCTAATTTTGTACCAAAAGGTAAATTAGTAGTATCTACTATTGATAAGTATAAAAATGAAAAGAAATATAAATCAAAAGGTGGAAATGCTATAGGAATACCATTAATTGTATTAACTAATGAAGGTACTGCCAGTGCATCTGAAATATTTGCTGGAGCTTTGAAAGATTATAATGCAGCAACTTTAGTAGGTAAAAAGACTTTTGGAAAAGGAGTAGTTCAAACTATACTAGATACAGGAGATGGAACAGCACTTAAAGTAACCGTATCTAAATATTATACTCCAAGTGGCAAAAACATTCATAAAAAGGGAATTGAACCTGATGTACAAATAGATTATCCTAAAGAACTATTAATTAAAACTTACGATAGAAAAGAAGATCCTCAATTTAATAAAGCTTTACAACTTGCAAAAGATAAAATAAAGTAATACCTTTATATAAGGAACTGATTTATTTTGGGGAGGATTTATATTGATGAATATATTTAAGTATACATTAAAGTCTATAGCTTTTGCTTTGACTCATCCTTATTTTTTATTAATACTTTCTATTATATTTATTATTTTATACAAAAAAAATAAGAGAATAGCTGCAATTCAGGGAATGATAATGGGGTATAAAAAAAATCTTTCACTAGAATTAACTATGTCTGAAATAGTTATAGGCATATTTGCAGGAACTTTAGGAAGTATATTACTTTCTTATTTAGGAATAACATTTAGCGAAAATTCGGGAATTGATTTAGTATTTTTAGCTTCTATTATTTTTATGCTATGGAGACCTAGATTTATGTGTTTTTCTTATTCTGCATCTATTGTAGGCTTGATAAGTTTATTTTTAATTCAATTAGCACAAGTATTAAAAATACCTAATTTTAATGCATTGAATATAGATATACCAGCTTTAATGACTTTAGTAGCAGTATTACACTTTATAGAGGGAATATTAGTTATACTAGATGGGAAAAGAGGAGCAATACCTGTATTTTCAAAAAGAGGAGATAAAATAATAGGTGGATTTGCTATGGAAAGGTATTGGGTACTTCCTATAACTTTGTTTATTATATTAAGTGATAAAAGTATATTGCAATTTACTTCTGAAGTACCTATGCCTCAGTGGTGGCCTATATTGAAAACTTCCATACCTAATAATATGTTACAAAATGCTATTTTAACTCTTATACCTTTTTATGGAGTTGTAGGATATAAGGGGATTACTTTTACTAAAACTAAGGAAGAAAAAAATTTATCAACAGGTGTATTTTTAATAGCTTATAGTATTATAATATTTTTATTAGCACAACTTGCAAACTTGAACATATATTTAAAAATATTAGTGTTGTTAGTTGCACCTTTAATGCATGAATATATGATGAGATTTGAAATAAATAGAGAAGTTACAGATAAACCTAAATATGTAAGTGATAGTGATGGTATAATGGTTTTAGATGTGGCACCAGATTCTCCTGCTATGGAAATGGGAGTAAAAAGTGGAGATTTGCTTATAGAAATTAATAATAATAAAATAGAAAATGAAGAAGATATATTTAATATTATAAGAGCAGGTGTTAACTTTATATGGTTTAAAGTAAAAAGGGATAATGGAAATATAGTAGAGTTAAATTATAATAGTATGAATTCTACAAAAAATATGGGTATAATATTTGTGCCTAAGGCTCTGGCTAAAGATGACTTGACTGTTCATATAGCTGATAAAAAAATAATGGAGTTTATAAAAAGAATTAAACAAAAAGATCACAAAAATAACTAAGCAGCTCTATGCTGCTTTTGTTTTTAAAAATTGCATACTGGAGATGATAATATGGATAAATTTAAAATTGTTTCTAAATTTAGTCCTACAGGAGATCAACCTAAGGCAATTAAAAGTATAACAAGAGGTTTAGTGAAAAATGAAAAGTTTCAAACTTTGCTAGGTGTTACGGGCTCGGGAAAAACTTTTACAATGGCTAATATTATAGAAAAAATAAATAAACCCACATTAATATTAGCTCATAATAAAACTTTAGCAGCACAATTATGTTCGGAGTTTAGAGAATTTTTTCCAAATAACTCTGTAGAATATTTTGTTTCATACTATGATTATTATCAACCAGAAGCGTATGTACCTCAAACAGATACATATATAGAAAAAGATGCATCTATAAATGATGAGATAGATAAATTAAGACATTCTGCTACAGCAGCATTATTTGAGAGAAAGGATGTTATAATAGTATCTTCTGTATCTTGTATATATGGATTAGGTAATCCAGAAGAGTATAAAAATTTAACTATATCTTTAAGAGAAGGTATGGAAAAAGATAGAGATGAAGTAATTAAAAAACTTGTGGATATACAATATGAAAGAAATAATATAAACTTTATTAGAAATACTTTTAGAGTAAGGGGAGATATTTTGGATATATTTCCTTCTTCATCATCTAATATAGGTATAAGAGTAGAGTTTTTTGGAAACGAAATAGATAAAATAAAAGAATTCGATGTTATAACAGGTAATGTAATAGGAAAAAGAAAGCATGTTTCTATATTTCCAGCATCTCACTTTGCAACTTCTAAGGAAAGAATAGAAGAAGCTATAGGTGTAATAGAGGTAGAATTAGTGGAAAGGTTAAAGGAGCTTAAGGAACAAGGTAAAATACTAGAAGCAGAAAGACTTAAGCAAAGAACTAATTTCGATATAGAAATGATGAGAGAAGTAGGATATTGTACAGGAATAGAAAACTATTCTAGAATATTAGACAAAAGAGCTAAAGGCACCCCTCCAAAAACACTTTTAGATTATTTTCCAGAAGACTTTTTATTATTTATAGATGAAAGTCACGTAACATTGCCTCAAGTAAAAGCTATGTATGCAGGTGATAGGTCTAGAAAGAAAAGTTTAGTTGAATACGGATTTAGATTGCCTTGTGCTTTTGATAATAGACCTTTAAAATTTGAAGAATTTGAAAAGAAATTAAAACAAGTTGTTTTTGTAAGTGCCACTCCTGGAGATTATGAAAAAAAGCACTCTACTAATATAGCAGAGCAAATTATAAGACCTACAGGGCTTTTAGATCCTCCAATAAAAGTAAATCCTATAGAAAATCAAATAGATGATTTATATAGCAATATAAGAAAAACAATAAGTAGAGGTTTTAGAACTTTAGTAACAACTTTAACTAAAAAAATGGCAGAAGACTTAACAGATTATTTTAAAAGTATGGGAATAAAAACAACTTATCTTCATTCAGATATAGATACAATAGAAAGAATGAAAATAATAAGAGATTTAAGACAAGGAAAATTTGATGTGCTTGTAGGTATAAACCTTTTAAGGGAAGGATTAGATATTCCAGAAGTAGCACTAGTAGCTATATTAGATGCAGATAAAGAAGGATTTTTAAGGTCAGAAAGGTCTCTTATTCAAACTATAGGAAGAGCAGCTAGAAATGCTGAAAGTAATGTTATTATGTATGCTGATAAAATTACTGATTCTATGAAAAAAGCTATATATGAAACTAATAGAAGAAGAGAAATACAAGCAAATTATAATAAAAAACATAGTATAATACCTGAAACTATAAAAAAAGAAATAAGAGAAGTTATTGAGATTACAGAAGCTATTAATGAAGAAGTAGAAATTTATAGTACCTTAGAAGAAGCTATGAAAGCAGAGGAAAAAAGTACAGAAGAACTAATTAAAAAATACGAAAATGAAATGAAGAAAGCATCTAAAAATTTGGAATTTGAAAAAGCCGCACAGTTTAGGGATATAATATTTAAATTAAAAAAAGATTTAAAAAAATAATATCCTATTTAAATTGAGGAGTGAAACAAATGAAGGATAAAATAATAATAAAAGGAGCTAAGGTTCATAATCTAAAAAATGTAGAATTAAAATTACCAAGGGATAAATTTATAGTTTTTACTGGGTTATCTGGCTCTGGAAAATCCTCTTTAGCTTTTGATACATTATATGCAGAAGGTCAAAGAAGATATGTGGAATCACTTTCTGCATATGCTAGACAATTTTTAGGTCAAATGGATAAACCGGATGTAGATTATATAGAGGGATTATCACCAGCTATATCTATAGATCAAAAGACTACAAGTAGAAATCCTAGATCTACTGTAGGTACTGTAACAGAAATATATGACTATTTGAGATTATTGTATGCTAAAATAGGAGTACCTCATTGTCCTAAATGTGGCAAAGTAATAGAACAACAAACAGTAGATCAAATGGTAGATAGTATATTAAATTTACCAGAAAAAACTAAAATACAAATATTAGCACCAGTTGTTAGAGGAAGAAAAGGAGAACATATAAAATTATTAGAAAATATAAGAAAAGAAGGTTTTGTTAGAGCTAGAATTGATGGAAATATAATTGATTTAGAGGAAGAAGAAATAAAGTTAGAAAAAAATAAAAAGCATACTATTGAAATAGTAATAGATAGGATAATTATAAAAGATGATATACAAAGTAGATTATCTGACTCTTTAGAAATAGCTCTTAAAGCTTCGGAAGGCTTAGTTATTATAAATGTAATAAATGGTGAAGATATATTATTTAGTGAAAAATTTGCGTGCCCAGATTGTGGCATAAGTATAGAAGAAATTACTCCTAGAATGTTTTCATTTAACTCGCCTTATGGAAAATGTGATTATTGTGATGGGTTAGGAACTTTATTGGAAATTGATGAAAAATTAGTTATACCAGATAAAAGTAAGAGTATTTTACAAGGAGGTATTTTACCTTGGAAAAATTCTATACTAAATAAAGAATCTTGGACTTATAGTATAGTTAAAGCTTTATCAGAAAAATACAAATTTAAATTGGATACTCCAATAAATGATTTAAAACCTGAAATTATAAAAATATTGTTATATGGATTAAATGGGGAAAAAATAAAAGTAAAGTATAAGAAAGAAAATAATATTAGAGAATTTTATCATGCTTATGAAGGAATAATAAATACTCTTCATAGAAGATATTTTGAAACTAATTCAGATTATATAAAAAAAGAAATAGAAATATATATGAGTGATAATCATTGTCCTAAATGTAAAGGAGCTAGATTAAGACAGGAAGTCTTAGCTATTACTGTAGGAAATAAAAATATATATGAATTTTGTAATATGTCTATTAAAGATGAGATTTTGTTTTTAGAATCTATTAAATTATCTAATAAGGAAAAAATTATAAGTAATCAAATAATTAAAGAAGTTTTAAGCAGATTAAAATTTTTAATGAATGTAGGATTGGATTATTTAACTTTATCAAGAAATGCAAGTACTTTATCAGGAGGAGAAGCTCAAAGGATAAGATTAGCTACTCAAATAGGAGCGGGATTAGTAGGAGTATTGTATATATTAGATGAGCCAAGCATAGGATTACATCAAAGAGATAATGATAGATTAATTAACACATTAAAAAAATTAAGGGATATAGGAAATACTTTAATCGTAGTAGAACATGATGAAGATACAATAAGAGAAGCAGATTACATTGTAGATGTTGGACCAGGTGCAGGAGAAAATGGAGGAAAAATTGTAGCTAAAGGTAATATTAATGATATAATGAATTGTGAAGAATCTATAACAGGACAATATTTAAGTAATAAAAAAAAGATAGAAGTTCCTAAAGTTAGAAGAAAATTAGGAGAATTGTTTATAAGAATAAAGGGTGCAAGAGAAAATAATTTAAAAAATATAACTATAAAATTTCCTATGGGAGTATTTACTTGTGTTACTGGAGTTTCTGGTTCAGGAAAAAGTACTTTAGTAAATGAAATATTATTTAAAGGAATAAATAAAAAACTAAATAATTCAAAATTTAATCCTGGAAAGCACGATTCCATAGAGGGTATAAAAAATATAGATAAGATAATTAATATAGATCAAAGTCCTATAGGAAGAACGCCTAGGTCTAATCCGGCCACTTATACTGGAGTTTTTGATGCTATAAGAGAAGTGTTCTCTAATACTTATGAATCTAAAATGAGAGGCTATAAGCCGGGAAGATTTAGCTTTAATGTAAAAGGTGGTAGATGTGAGGCTTGTAAAGGTGATGGTATAATAAAAATAGAAATGCAATTTTTATCAGATGTATATGTACCCTGTGAGGTTTGTAAAGGTAAAAGATATAATAGAGAAACTTTAGAAATAAAATATAAAGGGAAAAATATAGATGATATTTTAAATATGACAGTAGATGAAGCTTTACATTTCTTTAAAAATATACCTAAAATAAAAAATAAACTTCAAACATTATATGATGTTGGATTAGGATATATAAGACTAGGTCAGTCTTCTACTCAGTTATCAGGAGGGGAAGCACAAAGAATAAAATTAGCTTATGAATTATCTAAAAGAAGTACAGGTAAAACAATGTATATATTAGATGAGCCTACTACAGGATTACATGTGCATGATGTAAGTAGACTAATAAGCATATTAAATAGATTAGTAGATAGCGGAAACACAGTAATAGTTATAGAGCATAATTTGGATGTTATAAAATGTGCAGATTACTTAATTGATTTAGGCCCAGAAGGAGGAGAAAAAGGGGGAGAAATTATTTGTATAGGAACTCCTGAAGAAATTATAGAAAATCCATATTCTTATACAGGACAATATTTAAAAAAAATGTTATAATCTATTTAGTATGAGGCTAGCATGTTGATGGGTGCTAGTCTTTTATATATAATATGTAACTTTGGGCATTTTAAAAGTTGATTAAGAAGGTGAGTATATGAGTTTAGCTAAACTTAGTTTAATTTTTAAGATAATAATAATAGCAATTATTTATATTATAATATTTTTTGCATTAAGAATAATGTATAAAGATATTAAAAATGGAGGAAAGAAAAAAGTAAGAAGAAAAACTTATGGTCTTGAAATACTAGCACCAGGAAATAATCAGAGTTTAAAAAAAGGTGGAGTTATTCCTATAAGAGGAGAAATAACTATAGGTAGAAAATCTGAAAATATGTTAATTTTAGATGACCTATATGTATCAGCATATCATGCAAAAGTTTATGTAAAAAATGCTAATCATATTATAGAAGATTTAGGAAGTACTAATGGCACTTTAATAAATGGAAGCAAAATATCTGGAAAAGTTACATTAAAATCTGGAGATGAAATTCAAATAGGCAGTACTAAATTTAGAGTTATAGGGTAATTACCTTTTTAAGGGATGGTGAGAAAAATGGATGCTAGTAAAGATGAGAAAAAATTATTAAAATATACTTATTTATTATGTATTGTGTGTTTTTTAAATTTAGCTATATTAAAAAATCCTTTTGATAAAGGGGCTATGATTATGGCTTTAGCTACCTGCATACTAATAGGATATTCTTATTATATAATAAGAAAGTTTTTTTCTCATGGAGACAAATATATTTTCATATTTTCTAGTATTTTATCAGTTATAGGAATAGTTATGATATATAGAATAAACTCAACTACAGCAATAAAGCAAATAATATGGTTTGCTATAGGGGTAACGGGTTTTATATTATTGGTAGTGTTTTTACCTAATTTAAAGAAGTTTAATAATTATAAATATTTTTATTTGATTTGTACACTAATATTGATGTCTTTAGGTACTATATTAGGTAAAGAAATTAATGGAGCAAAAAACTGGATTTCAATAGGCGGAGCTGCTTTTCAACCCTCGGAATTTGGAAAATTGTTTTTGGTAGCTTATTTAGCCTCAGCTTTAAAAGATTATGAAAACTTTATAGATTTAATAGAACCAGCTATTATTGTTATGATATGTTTAGGATTTATGGTATTACAAAAAGACTTAGGATCTGCTTTAATATTTTTTGGAATATCAATAACTATGCTTTATATAGCTACTTCTAAATTTAAGTATGTAGCAGCGTGTTTTGGATTATTTATTTTAGGAGGATATATAAGCTATACATTATTTGATCACGTTAAAGTGAGATTTCTTATATGGAAGAATCCATGGCCTTATGCAAATGATAAAAGTTATCAAATTGTACAATCCTTGTTTTCAATTGCATCTGGTGGATTAACAGGTTCTGGTTTAGGATTAGGACATCCGGAGTATGTACCTATAAATACTACAGATTTCATATTTTCTTCTATATGTGAAGAATTAGGCATTTTAGCAGGGTTTGCTATAATTTTATTGTATTTTTTATTATTCTATAGATGTATGAGAGCAGCAGTTTATGTGCAAGATAGGTTTTCTAGATTAGTAACTGTAGGATATAGTGCTATGATGGCTTCACAAGTATTGGTAATAATAGGGGGAGTTATAAATATGATCCCTCTTACAGGAATAACATTGCCTTTAGTGAGTTATGGAGGAAGTTCTATGCTAACTACGTTTTTTTCTTTAGGTATAATTCAAAAGATATCAGAAGAGGGTAGATAAAATGAATGACATTTCAAATAATATAAAGAGAGTACTTATAGTGTTTTTGGTATGTTTTTTAGGGTTAATATTATATATAACATATTTTGAGTTTTTTGTAGGTCCTAAAATAGTTTCAAGTCAATATAATAGAAGATTATGGGTAAAGAGAAATGAAGTGCTTAGGGGAACTATCTATGATAGAAAAATGAAGCCTCTTACAAAAAGTGAAAGATTAAATAAGGAATTTCAAAAAAGAGAATATGTTGATGGAGAAATGTTTGCACATGTATTAGGATATGTAAATATAAAATATGGTATAACTGGTCTTGAGAAAAAGTATGATAATGAATTAATGACTACTAATATAAAAGACAGTTTATTAGATTTTATTAAATCTAAAGGTAAGGAAGAACCTAAAATAGGTAACAGCATAAAAAGCACTCTAAATTATAAAGTTCAACAAAAAGCTTTTGAACTTTTAGGAGATAATAAAGGAGCAGTAGTGGTAATAGAGCCTAAAACAGGTGAAATATTGGCTTTAGTATCTAAGCCTTCTTATAATCCTAATAAATTAGATGATATTTGGTCTTCTATAAATAAAGATAATGATAGGCCTTTAATAAATAGAGCTACTGCAGGACTATATCCTCCAGGATCTACTTTTAAAGTTTTAACAGCAGTAAGTGCATTACAAAATATTGATGGAATAATGAATAGAACTTTTCAAGATAATGGCACATTAGTGTTTAATTCTACTCAATCACTAAGTAATTTTAATGGTGAATCCTTTGGAAGTATAAACTTTAGGCAATCATTTGTACATTCTAGTAATGTGGTATTTGGAAGTTTAGGTTTAGAATTAGGAAATAGTCGATTGAAAGATACAGCAGAAAAATTTTTCTTTAACAAAAACATACCTTCAGATGATATTGTTATAGAAAACAGTAAATTTCCTACTTTAAAGTCTTATGAAAAAGGTAATATAGCACAAAGTGCTATAGGTCAGGCTACTGTTTTATCAACACCTATGGAAATGGCTTTAATAACTAGTACTATAGCCAATGATGGTGTAATGATGAAACCTAAATTGGTTAAAGAAATTTTAAGTTATAAAGGTGAAAGAGTTCAGGATTTAGAGCCAGAGCAAATAGGAAAAATAATGACCAATGATGAGTCAAGGATAATAAAGGAATTTATGAGAGAAGTAGTGAGAAGTGGTACAGGTAGAGGAGCTTCTGTGGAAGGCGTAGAAGTTTGTGGAAAAACTGGTACAGCAGACCACAGGGAAGGAGGTTATGCTCCACCACATTCTTGGTTTATAGGATTTGCTCCTTATGATAATCCTAAAGTTGCTGTTGCAGTAATTGTAGAAGAAGGTGGTCAAGGGGGTATAGCTGCAGCTAGAATAGCTTCAGAAGTTATCAGAACAGCTTTAAATGAATAACTATTAACATAATAGAAAATAAGAAGCTTACGAGCTTCTTATTTTTTTATTTAATGCTTCTCTAAATTTAAAATTAATAATATAAAAATTAATTATTTTAATGTTATAATATATACAATATTGTAGATATTTAATTATCATTGTAAAAATATAATTTTAAGGAGAAGTTTTATGAAAGGTAAAACTCATGTAGGAGTAGGAATAGTTACTTTTATAACTTTAAGTAATAAAATTCCTGAAAAAGTTAATTATTTAGCAATAATAACTGTTGTCATAGCATCATTATTGCCTGATATAGATCATCCTAAAAGTATAATTAATAAATATATATTGCCCTTTAAAAATAAAGCAACAAAAATAACACTATATGGGTGTATAGGTATTATATTTTTATGGTACAATTATTTGTATTCTACAGATCCTATTTTTAAAGCCATTGGTTTAGTTTTTATAATTATAGCAATGTCTTCCCATAGGAATGGTTTTACCCATAGTCTATCAGGAATGATAACTTTTTCTTTTATGGCTGGTTACATAGGAAACTTGTGTCATGAATATTATTTAATATACTATTTTATGATTGGTTACGGAATGCATTTATTGTGTGACATGGCTACCAATAGAGGAGTTCCTTTATTTTATCCTTTTAAAAATAAAAAGATAAAATTTCCTATAACATACAAAACAGATTCTAAGATTGGAAAAGTAATTGAGGAGTTACTAATGATATTAGGGTTAATATATACTTTATATAGATTGCCAGTTGTAATGTTAAGTTAGCATAGTTTGAGTATTTTATATTAAGGAGGTTTTAATGTTTGATGTTAAATATCAATTAAAGATTCTTCCAGACAAACCAGGAGTATACATAATGAAAAATTCTTTAGGGGAAGTTATATATGTAGGAAAAGCAAAAGTATTAAAAAATAGGATTAGACAATATTTTCAAAATTCTAGAAATCACACACAAAAGGTAAAATCAATGGTAAAAAATATAGAAGAATTTGAATATATAGTTACAGATTCAGAAATAGAGGCTTTAATACTAGAATGTAATTTAATAAAAAAGTATAGACCTAAATATAATATTCTACTTAAAGATGATAAGCATTATCCTTTTATAAAGATAACTCTTAATGAAGATTTCCCTAGAGTATTTGTAACTAGAAATATAAAAAAAGATGGAGCTAAATATTTTGGTCCCTATACTGACTCTTACGCAGTATATGATACTATTGAACTAATTAAAAAAATATTTCCAGCAAGGACTTGCAATACAAATATAAGTAATTTTAAAAATAAAAGACCTTGTTTAAATTATTATATAGAACTTTGTAAAGCTCCTTGTTGTGGATACATAAGTAAAGAAGATTATAGAAAAATTATAGATAATATAATAGATCTTTTATCTGGTAAAGATAAAAAAATAATTAAGGATTTAAAAAAAGAAATGAAGGAAGCAGCAGAAAAATTAGAATTTGAAAAAGCAGCTAATTTAAGAGATAATATAGAAGCAGTTACAAAAGTAATAGAAAAACAAAAAATATTTATATCGAATTTTCAAAATGAAGATTTTATAGATAGTTATAATGATGATAAAGATACTTGTGTTCAAGTATTCTTTTTAAGAAATGGAAAAATAGTTGGAAGAGAACATTTTATATTAGAAAATACTATGGATTTAGCCAAAAAAGAAGTATTGTTAAATTTTATAAAAGAATTTTATGGTGGAACTGCTTTTATACCTAAATTGATATATTTACCAGAATTAGAAGATAGAGAACTTATAGAAGAATGGCTTACATTAAAAAGTGAGAATAAAGTTTCTGTAAAAGTGCCTTTAAAAGGTGATAAAAAAAATATTTTGAAGCTAGTACAAAAAAATGCTAAAGTTACTTTAGAACAATTTAAATTTAAATTAATAAATGATAAAAAAATTTATGAAAATAATATGAAACAGTTGGCAGATTTATTAGAATTAGATTTTATTCCTCATAGAATAGAAGGGTATGATATATCTAATATACAAGGTGTTGATTCTGTGGGAAGTATGGTGGTTTTTGAGGGTGGAAAACCTAAAAATAGTGATTATAGAAGATTTAAAATAGACACATTTAATTCACCTAATGATTATGATAGTATTAAGGAGATTTTAAATAGAAGGTTTTCACGGGGACTTAATGAAATTAAAGAAATACAAGACGAAAGGTTAAAATTAGGCTATGGTAAATTTTGTGTGTTTCCCGATGTTATTTTAGTAGATGGAGGAAAAGGTCAAGTTAATTCAGCATTGGAAGTACTAAAAAAGCTTAATATAAATATACCTGTATGTGGTATGGTAAAAGATGACAAACATAAAACTAGAGGGCTAATATATAAAAGTAAAGAAATTGATATTTCAAAGTATAAAAACATTATGAATTTAATAGCTAAAATTCAAGATGAAGCTCATAGATTTGCTATTACATATCACAGAAGTTTAAGAAATAAACGAACTTTTCATTCTATATTGGATGATATTCCATATATAGGAGGAACTAGAAAAAAAGCTTTGCTTAAAAAGTTTGGAAGTATTGAAAATATTAAAAAAGCCACATACGATGAGTTGATAAGTACTGAAAGTATGAATAGTAAATCTGCTAAAAGCGTAATAAATTTTTTTAAAAAATAAATTATAAGTAATATTTTTAGTATAAATTTTTAAAGTTATTAATAAAATCTTGATTAAGATTTACATTTACATTATACTAAATATGATATAAACTTAGTATTCAAGGAGAATGTATTATGAATCAATATAAAGGTTTTACCATAAAGTTAAAAAAGGTTTTTAAATCAGAAAATATACTAATAAATGAACCTATGAAAAATCATACATCTTTTAAAGTAGGAGGACCAGTAGATATACTAGTTATGCCAGAAACCTATAAAGAAGTACTATTTGTTATAGAATTATGCAAAGAATATAGTATTCCTTATTATTTAATTGGCAATGGATCTAACCTTCTGGTAAGAGATGGAGGTATAAGAGGTGTAGTTATAAAACTATGTAAATTAGATAAAGTAGAAATTAAAGAAAATAAAATAATATCTCAATGTGGTGCATCTATTACTAAAGTTTCAAAAATAGCTCTTGAAAATGAATTAAAAGGATTAGAATTTGCTTGTGGTATTCCAGGTAGCGTAGGAGGAGCAGCTACTATGAATGCAGGAGCTTATGATGGTGATATATCACAGGTAGTAGAAAGAGTAAGTGTTATTGATGATAAAGGAAATGTGTTAAATCTTTCCAATGGTGAGCTTGAATTTGGTTATAGAACAAGTGCTATATTAAAATATAATTATATTGTATTAGAAGTTGTTTTTAAATTAGAAAAAGGAAATTACAATGATATTAAAAATAAAATAGAAGAATTAAGTAAGAAAAGAAGAGAAAAACAACCATTGGAGTTTGCTTCTGCTGGAAGTACTTTTAAAAGACCTAAAGGACATTTTACTGGTAAACTTATAGAAGATAGTGGATTGAAAGGTATGAGAGTAGGAGATGCAGAAGTATCTAAGAAACATGCAGGTTTTATAATAAATAGAGGAAATGCCCATGCAAAAGACATATTAGAATTAATTAATTTTGTTAAAAAAACAGTAAAAGAAGAGTATAATGTGGAACTTGCTACTGAAGTAAGAATAATAGGAGAAGATGTGCAATTCTAGAATTAAATTAATAAGTTTCAAAGAGACTTCGTTTGTGTAATTAGAAGTCTCTTTGTTTATTTATATTTATAAAACAATTATTGGATATTTGTTTAGCTACTAACTATATTTTTCTTATGTTATAATAAAAAAAGTAAATCTATATATAAGGAGAGATAGATATGAGATTCGTTATAGTTACAGGTCTGTCAGGTGCTGGTAAGACTCAAGCTATAAGAAATTTAGAAGATTTAGGTTATTTTTGTGTCGATAATCTTCCTCCAACTTTAATACCTAAGTTTGCAGAGGCTTGTTTTAAAACCGATGGTAGAATTGATAAAATAGCATTAGTTATTGACATAAGAGGAGGAAAATTTTTTGACCATCTATTTAAAAGTTTAAATTACTTGAAAAATCAAGGTTATAAATATGAAATCTTATTTTTAGATGCTTCTGATGAAGTGCTTATAAAAAGATTTAAAGAATCTAGGAGAAAACACCCATTATCTCCAGATGGAAGAATATTAAAAGGTATTGATTTAGAAAGAAAAAAACTTAGAGAAGTTAAAGATAGAGCAGATAATATAATAGATACATCGGAATTTTCTACAAGGCAATTGAGAGAAAAAATTACTAAAATATATTCTGAAGAAGGTCAAATAGAAACTCAATTGATAATAACAATATTATCTTTTGGATTTAAGTATGGTATACCTGTAGATTCAGACTTAGTTTTTGATGTAAGATTTTTGCCTAACCCATATTATATAAAGGAGTTAAAACATTATTCGGGAAATGATGAAACTGTAAAAAAGTATGTGATGGATTTTCAGGTTTCTAAAGTATTTGTTGAAAAATTAGTAGATATGTTAGAATTTCTTATACCCAATTATATAAAAGAGGGAAAAAGACAGCTTATTATATCTGTAGGATGTACTGGTGGAAGACATCGCTCTGTTACAATATCCAATGTTTTATATGAAGCATTAAAACTCAATGGACACAAAGTTAATGTTGAGCATAGAGATATAGAAGAAGATATAAATAAAGGTGGTAAAAAACTATGAAAATAGTTGATTGGCTAAGACCAGGTATTAAAGTAAAAAGATGGATATTATTGGGCTTTATGGGAGTTTTGTTTATTGCTTTTGGAATGATAGAATTTGTAAATAGAAGATTTTATAGCATATATTATATATCTTTCTATGTATTTTTAATAGTATCTGGAGTTTTTATATTATATATTTCTGTTATACAAGGAATGAGATCTATAATAGCTTTAATAAATAAGGGATACTTAAATGTTTCTATAGACTCAAAAAAATTAGAAAACTTAATTTATGAAAAAAGACTTTTAATAAAAGGACCTAAAATTGTAGCTATAGGTGGTGGTACTGGATTATCTACTATGCTTAGAGGATTAAAATACTATACTTCAAATATAACCGCAATAGTAACTGTAGCAGATGACGGAGGTGGTTCTGGTGATTTAAGAGAAGATTTAGGAATGTTACCTCCAGGAGATATAAGAAACTGTATACTAGCTTTAGCAGATACAGAGCCTATTATGGAAGAACTTTTACAATATAGATTTAAAGAGGGAAAATTAAAAAATCAAAGTTTTGGAAATTTATTTTTAGCAGCTATGGATGGAGTTTCTAAAAATTTTGAGGAAGCAGTTCAAAAAATGAGTTCTGTACTTGCAGTAACGGGAAAAGTAATACCTGTAACTTTAGATAATATAGTTTTAAAAGCAAGATTAGAAAATGGTACTATAGTAGAAGGTGAGTCTAATATACCTGAAGAAGTAATTAAAAATGGAAGTAAAATAGAAAGAGTTTTTATAGATCCATATAATGCTAAAGCACTGTCAGAAGCTGTAGAAGCTATAGAAGAAGCAGATGCCATAATATTGGGACCTGGGAGTTTATATACTAGTGTAATTCCAAATATTTTAGTAAAAGATATAGCTAATGCTTTAAAGAAAACCTCAGCTCTAAGAATATATGTTTCAAATATAATGACACAAAGAGGAGAAACTGACGGATTTAATGCTGCAGATCATGTTAAAGCAATTTTTAAACATGCATCAGGTAAAATAATAGATTATGTAGTGGTAAATATAGGAAACATAGAAAAAACATTAGCAGGAAAATATAAAGAAGAAGCATCTAATTTAGTAGAAATAAATAAAGATACACTTAAAGAATTAAATGTAAATGTAATAGAAGGTAAATTTATAAGTTATAAAAATGGATTTATACGACACAACTCAGAAAAATTAGCATCTATTTTAATAGAAACCATAATGGATAAAAAATTATTATCTGATAGAAAAAAGATAATAGAGTACTTCTATTTATCCGAAAGACTAAAAGAAAAAAACAAATAATAGGGGTCGAGAGATATGTCATTTTCACTTAAAGTTAAAAATGAAATTTGTAGAAATGTAAATGTAACTAAAAAAGAAGCTGTTGCTGAATTATCTGCAATAATGAAAGTTAGTGGTACTATATCTTTTAAAGGTAAAGGTGGATGTAGTTTTAAAATTAGCACAGAAAATCCTGCAATAACAAGATTAGTATTTAAATTACTTAAAGAATATTTTCACGTTCATGCTAAGATATTAGTAAAAAAAAGCAATTCATTGAAAAAAAATAATTTGTATATTTTAATAATTGAAGAAAAAGATGATATTAAAGATTTATTGATTACATTAGGAATACTTAAGGAACAAAATGGAATATTTACAATAGATTACAGTATATCTGATAAAATTGTAGAAGATGAAAAAAGCAAAAGAGCTTATATTAGGGGAGCTTTTTTGGGTGGAGGAAGTATAAGCAATCCGGAAAAGACATATCACTTAGAATTTGTAACTCATAATGAAGGATATGCTAAAGAATTAAGTAATTTAATTAATCAATATAAATTATTATCTAAGGTTATTCAAAGAAAAAATAGTTATATAGTATATATAAAAGAAGGAGAACAAATAGTAGATTTATTAAATATAATTGGAGCTCATTCTTCACTTTTACAATTTGAAAATATTAGAATAATGAAGGAAATGAGAAATAATGTAAATAGAATTGTAAATTGTGAAACTGCTAATTTAAGCAAAACAGTTAATGCTGCAGTTAGACAAATAGAAAGTATAAAACTTATACAAAGAGAAATAGGATTGCAAAGACTTCCCAAAAATTTAAGAGATGCAGCGGAATTAAGATTAAAATATTCAGATGAATCCTTAAAAGAATTAGGGCAAATGCTAAATCCACCTGTAGGCAAATCTGGAATTAATCATAGATTAAGAAAAATAGAAAAAATAGCAGAAGAACTTAGAAAAGAAGGGAGGTAGAGTAGGTTTTATGACTAAGGACGATATACAGTGGGTAAGCTTGCATACACATACAGGATATTCTCTATTAGATGGATCAGCTAAAATAAGTGAATTAATAAAAAGAGCCAAGGAACTTGGTATGAAAAGTATTGCTATAACAGACCATGGAGTAATGTATGGTTGTGTAGAATTTTATAAAGAAGCTATTAAAGAAGGCATTAAACCTATTATAGGATGTGAAATATATGTAGCGTCTAAATCTATGTATATAAAAGAAAATAATAAAGAAAATGGAATATACCATCTTGTGCTACTTGTTAAAAATGAAAAAGGGTATAAAAATTTAATGAAAATAGTTTCAAAAGCTTCAATAGATGGATTTTACTATAAACCAAGAGTAGACCATGATTATTTAAAAGAACATAGTGAGGGTATTATTGCACTTAGTGCTTGTTTAGGAGGAGAAATTCAATCTTATTTATTAGATGGTAATAGAAAAAAAGCAATTGAAACAGCTCTATTTTATAAAAATGTATTTAAAGATGGTTTTTATTTGGAATTACAGTACCATGGATTAGAAGAACAGATAAAAGTTAATGAAGAACTCATAAAAATTTCTAAAGAACTAGATATTCCATTAGTAGCTACAAATGATGTTCATTACATAAAAAAGGAAGATTACAAAGCCCATGATATATTACTTTGTATACAAACAGGAAAAACTATATATGATGAAAATAGAATGAAATATCCTTCAGGTGAATTTTATCTTAAATCACCACAAGAAATGTATAAAACATTTTCATATGTATCAGAAGCTATTGAAAATACAGTTAAAATAGCTAGTGAATGTAATTTTGATTATGAATTTCATGTATCTAAACTTCCTAAATTTCCACTACCAGAGGGAAAAGAAGCCTATGAATATTTAAAAGAATTATGCTACAAAGGTTTAGAAGAAAAATATAATAATATATCAGAGGATATTAAAAATAGGTTGGAATATGAATTAGATATAATTAAGCAAATGGGATATGTAGATTATTTTTTAATTGTTTGGGATTTTATAAGGTTTGCTAAAGAAAATAATATAATGACTGGACCGGGAAGAGGCTCTGCTGCAGGGTCTATAGTTGCATATACTTTAGGTATAACAAAAATAGATCCTATAAAATACAATTTAATATTTGAAAGGTTTTTAAATCCTGAAAGAGTATCTATGCCTGATATTGATAGTGATTTTTGTTATGAAAGAAGAGGAGAAGTTATAGATTATGTAGTAAAAAAATATGGAGAAGATAATGTAACTCAAATAGTAACTTTTGGAACTATGGCAGCTAGGGCTTGCATAAGAGATGTAGGAAGAGCAATGAATTATTCTTATGCAGAAGTGGATAAAATAGCTAAAATGATTCCTTCTGTGTTAAATATAAAAATAGAGAAGGCATTAGAATTAAATCTAGAATTAAAAGAAAATTATGAAAGTGATAGAAAAGTAAAAGAATTAATTGATGTTGCTAAAGCTTTAGAAGGATTGCCTAGACATACATCTACTCATGCTGCGGGAGTTGTAATAGCTTCCAAGCCCTTAGTGGAATATGTTCCTTTACAAAAAAATGAAGATAATATAGTTGCACAATTTACTATGGGTACTTTAGAAGAATTAGGACTCTTAAAAATGGATTTTTTAGGACTGAGAACTCTTACAGTTATGAGAGATGCTATTAATATGATAAAAGAAAATAAGAAAGTAAATATAAACTTAGATAATATAAATTTTGATGATAAGAATGTATATAAAATGATAGGAGAAGGAAAAACAGTAGGTGTATTCCAATTAGAATCTGCTGGTATGACGTCTTTTATGAAAGAACTAAAACCTAATTGTTTAGAAGATATAATAGCTGGAATAAGTTTATATAGGCCAGGTCCTATGTCGGAGATACCTAGATATATAGAAAATAAATATAATCCTAAAAAAGTTAATTATGATACACCGGAATTAGAACATATACTAGGTGTTACTTATGGATGTATAGTATATCAAGAGCAAGTTATGCAAATTGTAAGAGATTTAGCAGGATACTCTATGGGTAGAAGTGATCTGGTAAGGCGTGCTATGTCAAAGAAAAAGCATAATATTATGGAGGAGGAAAGAAGAAACTTTATTTATGGAATAGTAGATGAAAATGGGAAAATACAAGTTCCAGGGTGTATAAGAAATGGTATAAGTGAGAAGATAGCAAATAAATTATTTGATTCTATGATGGATTTTGCATCTTATGCTTTTAATAAATCTCATGCAGCAGCTTATGCAGTAATAGCATTTCAAACTGCTTATTTAATGTATTATTATCCCACAGAATTTATTGCTGCTGTATTAAATAGTGTTAAAGATGATAATGAAAAAATAGCTTTTTACACAAGATTTGCAAAAGAAAAAGGCATAGAGTTATTACTTCCAAATATAAATGAAAGTTATGATAAGTTTACAGTAAAGAATAATAAAATAAGATTTGGCATTTCTGCTATAAAAAATGTTGGGAAAAGTGCTATTAAAAGTATAATTAAATCTAGAGAAAGCAAAGGTAAATTTAAAGATTTAGTGGATTTTTGTAATAAAGTAGATATTTCCTCTGTTAATAAAAGAACTATAGAAAGTTTAATTAAAGCAGGAGCTTTTGATTGTTTTGACATTTACAGGTCTCAAATGTTAGCAGTACATGAAAATCTAATAGATGATATAAACAATGACAAAAAGAAAAATATACAGGGACAAATAAGTTTATTTAGCAATATGAAAGATAAAAATATTGAAATAGCTTATCCAGATATAAATGAATTTGATAAAAAATACATTTTATCAATGGAAAAAGAAATGACAGGATTGTATTTATCAGGGCATCCTTTGGAAGAATATAAGGATATATTAAGTACCAAGACTAGTATAAAAATATCTGATATAACTTCTACAGAATCTATAGATGATAATTCATTTAATTATGAAAATAAAATAAAAGATGGACAAAGAGTAATATTAGGGGGAATAATTAATAATATAAATAAAAAACTAACAAGAAATAATAAAATGATGGCTTTTTTAAGTTTAGAGGATTTGTATGGAATTATAGAAGTGATAGTTTTTCCTAATATATATGAAAAAAATAAGTATTTAATAAATGAAGATTCTATTGTAATTTTAAAAGGAAGAATAAATATACAAGAAGATAAGCAACCTATTATAATATGTGAAAATATAGAAATTTTAAATCATGAAGTGAATAAAAAAATATATATATTAATAGAAAAAGAAAATTTGTTGAAAAAAGTAATAAAAGATTTAAAAAAAGATATTGTAATATATAAAGGAAATACTCCAATTTATATATGTACTAAAATAGAAAGAAAAAAGTTTAGAGTAAGTGAGGAATTATGGGTTAATGCTAGTGAAGATTGTATTAAATTTTTAAGTAATAAATTTGGGTGTGACAATGTTAAACTCTTATAATATTTAATTTTGAATATTTACCTATGTTTTGAATCAAAATATATTAAGGGTACTTTTAATTATTTTTATTCAAAACGTAGGTATTTTATATATATCAAAAAAATAAATAACATATATGGTATAATTAAGTTATGGTAATTTGTAAGCAACTGGGTATCAATTAGACCAATGGCATGGGAGGTAATAATTATGAAGTGTATAGGCGTACTTACTAGTGGCGGTGATGCACCGGGAATGAATGCTGCTATAAGAGCAGTGGTAAGAACTGGTCTTGATAATGGTATAAGAGTAATGGGAATTCAAAGAGGATACAGTGGCTTAATAAATGGAGAATTATTTGAAATGGATAGAAGAAGTGTAGCAGATACTATACAAAGAGGAGGAACTATACTTAGAACAGCAAGAAGTAAGGAATTTAAGACAAAAGAAGGAAGAAAAAAAGCTGTTAATATATTAAAAGCTTTTGGAATAGATGGATTAGTAGTAATTGGAGGAGATGGCTCTTTTAGAGGTGCTTCTGAGCTAGCTAAACAAGATATATGTACAATAGGTATTCCAGGAACTATAGATAATGATTTGACATATACAGATTATACAATAGGATTTGATACAGCAATAAATACTGTTTTAGATGCTATAAATAAGATAAGAGATACCTCTACTTCTCATGGTAGAGTTAGCATAATAGAAGTTATGGGAAGAAATTGTGGAGATATAGCATTATATGCTGGACTTGCTGGCGGTGCAGAAAGCATAATTGTTCCAGAGAAGAATTATGACTTAAACGAATTATGTAAGACTATATTAGAAGGTAAAATAAGAGGAAAAAGGCATAATCTTATTCTTTTAGCTGAAGGAGTAGGAGGAGCTGATGAGTTAGCAAAAAAAGTGCAAGAAATAACTAGCATAGATACAAGGGCAACTATATTAGGTCATATTCAAAGAGGGGGAAGCCCAACTTGTATGGATAGAGTATTAGCTTCTCAAATGGGATATAGAGCAGTGGAATTATTATTTGAAGGCAAGACTTCTAGAGCCATTGGAATAAAATTTGGAAAAATAATAGATGAAGATATAGAAGAAGCATTGAATATGCCTAGAAATTTTAATGAAAAATTATATCAAATAGCTATGGCATTATCCTATTAAATTTTAATATATAAAATGGAGGATTGAAAATGCAAAAAACAAAAATGATTTTTACAATAGGACCTGCTAGTAAAAATGAAGAAACTATTTCTAAATTAATAGAAGCTGGCATGAGTGCTTCTAGACATAATTTTTCTCATGGCACTTATGATGACCATGGATATGCAATAAATTTAGTAAGAAGAATTTCAAAAAAGTATAATAAATCTATAGCGGTGGTGTTAGATACTAAAGGTCCTGAAATTAGAACTGGAAATTTTAAAAATAGTAAAATAGAATTAAGAGAAGGAAATGAGTTTACTTTTTATTGTGGAGAAGAAGTTGTAGGAGATGAAAATAAGTGTTCTATAACTTATGATAATTTAAATAAAGATGTAAAAGTTGGAGATAAAATATTAGTTGATGATGGTTTGTTAGAATTTGAAGTAAAATGTATTAAAGAAAATAAGATAATTTGTTTAATAAAAAATAATGGAATTATTTCAAATCATAAAGGAGTAAATGTACCAGGTGTATCAATATCTTTACCTTCATTAACACATAAAGATATTGAAGATTTAAAATTTGGATGTGAAATAGGAGTAGATATTATAGCTGCTTCCTTTATAAGAAAAGCATCGGATGTACTTTCTATAAGAAAAACTTTAGAAAAAAATGGAGGAACAGGTATACAAATATTTTCTAAAGTAGAAAATCATGAAGGTGTAAATAATATAGATCAAATAATAAAATTTTCAGATGGTATTATGATAGCTAGGGGAGACATGGGGGTAGAAATACCTATAGAAAAGGTACCTATAATTCAAAAAGAAATAATAGAAAAATGCAATAAAGTAGG
The DNA here is from genome assembly GCF_001758365.1 of Clostridium acetireducens DSM 10703. Taxonomy (GTDB): domain Bacteria; phylum Bacillota; class Clostridia; order Clostridiales; family Clostridiaceae; genus Clostridium_C; species Clostridium_C acetireducens. The sequence goes on along the minus strand of NZ_LZFO01000003.1, from coordinate 79,158 downwards.
GAAACCTGTTATAACAGCTACACAAATGTTAGATTCTATGATAAGAAATCCAAGGCCTACTAGAGCAGAAGCTTCTGATATAGCAAATGCTATATTTGATGGAACAGATGCAATAATGTTAAGTGGTGAAACAGCAAATGGCAAGTATCCAGTAGAAGCAGCTAAAACTATGTCTAAAATAGCTGAAACTGTAGAGCAAAATTTAGATTATGAGGCTATTTTTAATAAAAAAAGAGAATTACATATTCAAAATGTACCTAATGCCATAAGTGTTGCAACTTGTACTACTGCTTCTGAATTAAATGCTTCAGCTATTATAACTGCTACTCAAAGTGGAAATACTGCTAGAATGGTTTCAAAATACAGACCTAAATGTCCAATAATAGCAGTTACTCCTAAAGAAAATGTAGCTAGAAAGTTAGCATTAAATTGGGGAGTTTTTCCGTTACTTACTACTCAGAAAGATTCCACAGATGAATTAATAGATACATCTGTAAATATAGCTTTAGAATCTGGATACGTAAAAAAAGGAGATTTAGTAGTTATAGCAGCGGGTGTACCAGTAAATTATACAGGCTCAACTAATTTACTTAAAGTTCATTTAGTAGGAGATGTATTGGTTCAAGGAAAAGGAATAGGAACAAAAACTAGTTATGGAACAATAAAAGTTGTAAATTCCCCAGAAGAAGCTTATGAATTAGTGGAAAAAAATGATATTATAGTTGTAAAAAATTTGGATAAAGGATATATTCCTTTAATAGATACAATATCTGGTGTTATATCAGAAGAAGGAGGATTAACTTCTCATTTAGCTATTGAATGTATATCTAAAGAAATTCCTGTTATATGCAAAGCAGGAGAAGCTACAAAAATACTAAAAACTGGATCATTTATAACTATGGATACGCCAAGAGGTATTGTATACAATGGAAAAATTAATATTAAGTAAAATATTTTTTAAAAAATTAAAAATTTTCATTGTAATTTTATAGAATTTTAATGTATAATAGAAAATTGTATGGTTAAAATAAATAAAATGATATAGTATATTAGAGGCAACTGATTTTTAACTTATAGCACCTTTTAGGTGCTATTTTTTTGGAAACATTTAAAAATATGTATTTAACTATAAATTAAATACAAATATTACTTTTATGCATAATATATATTAATAGCAATAAAATTTTGAAAGGAAGTATTATGTATAAAATAATAATTATTATATCTGAGAGAATGTTATATATTTATAAAGATATGACATTAATAAAATACTATAAAATAGCCATAGGAAAACCTAGTACACCTACTCCAGTAGGTAATTTTAAAATATTGCAAAAAATTAAGAATCCAGGTGGACCTTTTGGCACTAGATGGATGAGGTTTTATAAATCTTATGGAATACATGGAACCAATAATCCTTCTTCTATAGGCAAAGATGTATCAAATGGATGTGTAAGAATGTATAATAAAGATGTTGAAGAAGTATATGATTTAGTAACTATAGGAAGTCCAGTACAAATAATAAATTAAATTTTAGTATAAAATACTTTAAAAGAAAAATACTATAGATAGAAAAACTATTTTGGAGGGATTATAATGAGTGCTGAATTAATTTGTAGTGCAGCTAATTGTGTATATAATTCCAATGGATTATGTTCAGCTAACAATATAAGTGTAAAAGGCAGTACTGCTCACAGTAGTACTGGAACAGAGTGTAACACTTTTAAAGAAAAAGGTTTTAAGAATGCAATTACTAATGTTGCTAATATGAATGTGCCAGGAGAAATAAGACAGGTATTTTCAAAAGATAGTATAGAAATGAGTCCTAATATTAGATGTGAGGCAGTAAATTGTATTTATAACTCTAATACAGATTGTAATGCTTCTAATGTGCAAATCCATGGACCTGGTGCTGATAAAAGTTGTTATACTCAATGTGAAACATTTAAGGAAAAATAGAAAACATTTATTTTAAATTTAATTAATAAGCTGCTTAGATTATATTTACTAAGCAGTTTATTTTTTATTCAACAACTTAATGAAATTTTATTAGCCTCAATCATTAATTTTGAAAGTATATGTTAAAATAGATAACTTCATAAAAAATCATTTTTTATGGTAAAATATAAAAAGTGTAATAGATTAAATAAGTAAAATATATTTTTATAATTTATATAAAAACAGGTGGTGTTTTGTTTTATGAAAAAAAAAGTACCAGTAGAAAAAGGTAAATGCTATAATTTATATATAACTAGTATGGGATACAAAGGAGAAGGAGTAGGTAAAATAGATGATTTTACTGTATTTGTAAAAAATGCTATTGTAGGAGAGAAAGTAAAGGTTAAAATAACAAAGGTTAATAAACGATATGCTTTTGGAGAATTATTAAAAATAGAAAATTATTCCCCGTATAGAGTTAAACCTAAATGCCAGACATATAATAATTGTGGAGGATGTAATATACAACATATAAACTACAATGCACAGTTAAATTTAAAGAAAAAAAGAGTAGAGGAAGTATTAACACGTATAGGAAATATTGATGTAAGTGGAAATGAAAAAAATATAGTTAAAGATGTTATTGGAATGAAGAACCCATATAATTATAGAAATAAAATACAGCTTCCTATAGGAAAAAATAATAATAAAGTTTCTATAGGATTTTACAAAGAAGGTACTCATGATATAGTAGATTTAAAAAAATGTTATATACAAGATGAAGATGCAGATAAAATAATTAATATAGTAAAAAAGTGGATTATTGAATTTAATATAAATGTTTATAATGAAGTAGAAGATTCAGGTTTAATAAGACATATTATGATTAGAAAAGGATTTAAAACTAAAGAAATAATGGTGGTTATAGTAACAAGGGAAAATAATTTGCCATATAAAAAAGAATTAATAAATTTATTAAGAGATAATGTGGATGATATTAAAAGCATTATTCAAAATGTGAATAACAAAAATACAAATGTAATATTAGGAGAAAAATGTGAAACTTTATGGGGAGAAGATTTTATAGTAGATTATATAGGAAATTTTAAATTTAATATATCACCATTATCATTTTTTCAGGTAAATCCTATTCAGACAGAAGTACTTTATAATAAAGTGCTAGAGTATGCTAACTTAACAGGAAATGAAATAGTGTTTGATGCATATTGTGGAACAGGTACAATTTCTTTATTTTTATCACAAAAGGCAAAAAAGGTATATGGTGTAGAGATAATACCTCAAGCTATAGAAAATGCTAATATTAATTCTAAAGAAAATAATGTGAATAATGTAGAATTTATAGTAGGCAAATCTGAGGAAATAATACCACAACTTATTAAAAAAGGAATAAAGGCAAATGTAGTTGTAGTAGATCCTCCAAGAAAGGGATGTGAAAGTAATTTATTAGAAACTATAAGTAGTATGAATCCTAAAAAAATAGTATATGTTTCCTGCGATCCTGCTACTTTAGCTAGAGATTTAAATATTTTAAGCAATTTTGAATATATAGTTAAGGAAATACAGCCAGTAGATATGTTTCCTCAAACGAGCCATGTGGAGACGTGCGTACTACTATATAATAAGGAATATTACGAGAAAGAAGTTAAGGGGAAAGTGAAGGCTGAAGTGGTGACGGAAGTATAAATCGATATTTATGTATTATAAAGGGCATCTAGTTTCGAAGCTAGGTGCTTTTTTAGTGCGTAAATAACAGAATGTAAATATAATTCCATTAATTTCATCAAAGTAATTGACTTAGACAATAAATAGTACTATAATAATTATATTGACTTAGACAATTTTTAAGGGAGGTGGATGATTGTTAGGATTAGAATACATTTTAGGTTTGTATAATATGCAGCATATAGAACTGGCAGAAAAATTAGGAATAAAAAAGCAAAATATAAACCTTTGGATTAAAGGAAAACAAAATATTCCTAAAAAATATCTCCCTGTACTAGAAGAGCTTTTTGGAATAGATAAAGAGTATTTTATTAAAGAGTTGACTGAAATAGAAAAGTTGGAAATTCAAAAAGAAAAGTTAAAAAAAGATTTGAAACCTGTTATAAAAAACCATGAGCAGCAGTTTATGATTGGAGAGATTAATGATTTAGTAGAAGTACCGATATATGATAAAGAGGAAATCAATACCATTGAGCGAAATATCGAAAAGGCAAAGCTCGTATCAAAATTTAAAGAAGCACTAGATATAGTTGATAATAATCCTTATATGGACACATATAAGCTGATTATAGAATTATTAGAAAAGGTTCAACATGAGGTGGTTCTTCATAAGACCATTGAAGCATTAGCCCATTATTATGAAGTATTACCAGACTGGGTAGTGAGTGAACCTGAGCAAGAAGAATTTGAAGAAGAAATATTTGAGGTATTTGATGATCATAATTTTTAAGTAAAGGGAGGACAAACAAATGTCAACAGGTAATATTGGATTTGAAGAAACACTATGGAAAGCAGCTGATAAACTAAGAGGAAGTATGGACGCCAGTGATTACAAACACGTAGTATTGGGGTTGCTCTTTCTGAAATACATCTCTGATAAATTTGAAACAAAATATAATCAACTTTTAGAAGAAGGAGATGGATTTGAAGAAGACAGAGATGAATACACTTATGAGAATATCTTTTGGGTTCCCAAAGAATCAAGATGGGATTATATTAAAGACAATGCCAAAGACCCTAAAGTAGGACAATATATTGATGATGCAATGATTTTAATTGAAAAAGAAAATCCAACCTTAAAAGGTGTGTTGGATAAAAGATATGCAAGACCAGAGCTTGATAAAAGAAGGCTTGGAGAACTTATAGATTTAATTTCTACAATAAGACTTCATCAAAATGGAGAAAAAGATTTACTTGGCAGAGTATACGAATACTTCTTAGGCAAATTTGCTAGTGCTGAAGGAAAAGGTGGTGGAGAGTTCTACACGCCTACCAGTGTTGTTAAGACTTTAGTTGAAATGATAGAACCCTATCAAGGTAGAATCTATGACCCTTGTTGTGGTTCAGGTGGAATGTTCGTTCAAAGTGAGAAGTTTGTTGAAGAACATCAAGGAAAAATAGAAAACCTTTCAATATATGGTCAAGAATTAAATTCAACCACATGGAAGCTTTGCAAAATGAATCTTGCCATCAGAGGTTTAGATAGTAATCTAGGAGATCACCATGATGACACCTTCCATAATGATTTGCATAAAACATTGAAAGCAGACTATATCTTAGCAAATCCACCTTTCAATATTAGTGATTGGGGTGGAGATAAATTAACAGATGATGTGAGATGGAAATATGGAACACCACCAACAGGAAATGCAAACTATGCATGGCTTCAACATATGGTTTATCATCTTGCACCAAATGGTGTAGCAGGGGTTGTACTTGCTAATGGAGCATTGAGTTCCAATACCTCTAATGAAGGAGAAATCAGAAAAAATCTATTAGAAGATGATAAGGTTGATGCTATTGTAGCATTGCCTGATAAGTTGTTTTATTCTACAGGAATACCAGTTTCATTATGGATATTAAATAGAAACAAAAAAGATAATCCAAAGTTTAGAAGCAGAGAGCATGAAATACTTTTTATCGATGCCAGACATTTAGGAGAAATGATAGATAGAAGACATAGGGAATTAAATGAAGAGGATATTAAAAAGATTGCAGATACCTATCATCAGTGGAGAAATGTTGATGGTAGTTATGAAGATATAAAAGGTTTCTGTAAATCAGCGAAGCTTGAAGACGTAAGAGAGCATGAATATGTATTAACTCCAGGAAGATATGTAGGAATTGAAGATATAGAAGATGATGGTATCCCATTCGATGAAAAAATGGAGAGTATGACAGCAGAGTTAGTGGAACTCTTTGCTAAATCCCGAAAGTTAGAAGATGAGATCAGAAAGAATCTAGGGGGTATTGGGTATGAGTTTTAAATATACGGAGATTGGGAAAATACCTGTTGAATGGGATGTAAAAATGATTCAAGAAATTGGTGAGGTTGTAAGTGGAGGAACTCCTAAGACTAAGGAAGATTCTTATTGGGATGGAAACATTTCTTGGATAACACCAAAAGATTTATCGAGCTTTACTGAAAGATACATAGAAGTAGGAGAAAGAAGTATAACGGAATTAGGCTTGAAGAATTCAAGTGCAAAACTCCTACCAAAAGGTACAGTTTTGTTTAGCTCAAGAGCACCAATTGGATATTTAGCAATTGCACGAAAGGAATTATGTACAAACCAAGGATTCAAAAATATTATATGTGATAAAAAGTATTCTAGTAATGAGTTTTTGTTTTATATGTTAAAAGCTAAGAAGAATGAAATTGAAAGTATTGCAGGTGGATCTACTTTTAAAGAAGTATCAGGAAAAGTTGTAAAAGAGTTTAAAATACCTATACCACCTTTAAATGAACAAAAAGCCATCGCCCATATCCTCTCAACTCTGGACGATAAAATCGAAGTCAACAACCAAATCAATAAAACCCTTGAAAACATGGCACAAGCAATTTTTAAACAATGGTTTGTAGATTTTGAATTTCCAAATGAGGATGGAGAACCCTATAAATCCAGTGGTGGAGAAATGGTTGAAAGTGAACTTGGGATGATTCCTAGGGGGTGGGAAGTTGGTGTGTTAGGAGATATTATTAGTATTTCAAGTGGTAAAAGACCTAAAAAGAAATCTAAGGAGCCATATGAAGAGTTTGTAATACCTCTTATTGGTGCAAGTTCAACTATGGGCTATGTTAAAGAATACAATTATTTTGAACCAATTATTATAATTGGAAGAGTTGGAACACATGGAGTTGTTCAACGATTTAAAGACAAAGTATGGGCATCAGATAATACATTGGTTATTAAATCGGAGTATTACGAATATGTTCATCAACTATTAGGGTTAATTGATTATGCTTCTTTAAATAGAGGGTCTACACAACCTTTAATAACCCAAACTGATATCAAAAATGTAAGAATTCTTATTCCGTATAAAAGTATATTAAATCAATATGAAGAGTTGGTTGGTAAATTGTATGAGTTGGTTAATTCTAGGCTTGATGAAAATTCAAATTTAATAAATTTAAGAGACACACTCCTTCCAAAACTCATGTCAGGAGAAATCAGAGTACCTCTTGATGAAGAAGGTGAAGTATCATGAAATTTGGAATGAGAAAACCAAGTTTAAAGAAACGAATATCTGTTAGAACAAGCATAAAAAGACAAGTTGTCCATAGAGCAGGACTAAAAATGCCTAGAGGTTGGGGTTGGCTTAGAAATCCTAAGAAGTATGCGTATAATAAGGTGTATAACAAAACATCTTTTGATATTTTTAAACTGATTAAAAAACTTTTTAAATAATTGGAGTTCGAAAGGGGGAAGAAGCTTGAGTTTATCCGAGAATTTTACAGAAGATTTTTTAGAAGAGGCTGCCATAGAGATCTTACAAGAATTAGGTTATGAGTATGTATTTGCACCTGACATCTCATGTGATGGGGAATATCCTGAAAGAAAAGATTATCGGGAAGTATTTTTGGAACAAAGAGTAAAGGATGCTTTATTCAGAATTAACAGAGACTTACCAGCTGAAGCTTTAGAGGATGCCTATCGGCAGATTATTACTTTTAACAGTCCTATGCTAGAAGAAAACAACCGATACTTTCATGAATTATTGGTGGAAGGGATAGAAGTATCATATAAGGAAAAGAACGTCATTAGAACGAAACGGGCTTATATTATTGATTTTGATGATATGGACGGAAAGAAAAGTAACAATGAATTCTTAGTAGTGAATCAATTTACCATTATTGAAAACGAAGAAAGAAGACCCGACTTGATTTTATTTATAAATGGGATTCCAGTAGTAGTCATTGAGTTGAAGTCAGCCAGCGATGAAAATGTAGGGATTGAAAATGCCTATAATCAAATCCAAACATACAAAAGAGATATTCCATCTTTATTTAACTATAATGCCTTCTGTATCTTATCTGATGGTATTAATGCCAAAGCAGGAACCATTACTTCTAATGAAGAACGATTTATGAATTGGAGAAGTATTGATGGAGAAACTGTTGAACCATTATCCAAGCCACAATATGAAGTCTTGTTTTATGGCATGCTTGCAAAGGAACGACTTCTTGATATTATTAAAAATTTTCTTCTGTTCCAAGAATCAAAGGAAGAAGAGAAAGATGCTGATGGCAATAAAATTGGAGATAAGAAAACAATTATTAAAATACTAGCTGCATATCACCAGTATTTTGCTGTAAAAAAAGCTATAGAAAAAACAAAGGAAGCCACTAGAGAAGATGGAGATAGAAAGATTGGTGTTATCTGGCATACCCAAGGTTCTGGAAAAAGCTTTTCTATGGTTTTCTATACAGCAGGACTAGTGAGGGAGTTAAACAATCCGACTATTGTGGTGATTACGGATAGAAATGATTTGGATGACCAATTATTTAGTACTTTTGCAAAATCTCAGGATATATTAAGGCAGACACCCAAACAGGCTGATGTTAGAAAGTTAACCGATGAACAAAAGAAACAACAAGCTAAGGAAAATTCAAAAGAAATCAATGGACTGTTTGACTTGCTGAATGATCGAGAATCAGGTGGCATTATTTTTACTACCATTCAAAAGTTCAAACCAGAAGAAGGGGAAATGCCTGCTCTTACCCAACGGAAAAATGTTATTATCATCGCCGATGAAGCCCATAGAAGTCAATATGGACTTGATGCTAAAACGGATATGAAAACAGGTGAAGTAAAATATGGCTATGCAAAATATTTAAGAGATGCTCTTCCGAATGCTTCATTTATCGGTTTTACAGGGACACCCATTGACTTAGAAGATCGTTCTACAACTGCTGTATTTGGGCATTGTATAGATACCTATGATATGACACGAGCAGTGGAAGATGAAGCTACTGTGAAGATTTACTATGAAAATAGGATCATTAAACTGGAAACCGATGAAGAAGAATTGATTAAAATTGATGAGGAATTTGAAGAAGTTACAGAGGGTCAAGAGGATTTTGAAAGAGAAAAAAACAAGACCAAATGGTCAAGGTTAGAAGCCATTGTCGGTTCTCCAAATAGAGTGAAAAAGCTTGCTGAAGATATTGTAAATCACTATGAAGAGAAGTCTAAGACCATAGATGGTAAAGCCATGATTGTTTGCATGAGTCGAAGAATTTGTGTAGACCTTTATGATGAGATTATTAAACTAAGACCTGACTGGCATGATGATGATGTAAATAAAGGGAAAATCAAAGTAGTCATGACTGGAAGTGCCTCAGATAATGAAAGATTACAAAAGCATGTTGGTGGAAAGCAACGAAGAGATACATTGGCGAAAAGAATGAAAGATAATGCTGATGAATTAAAAATCGTTATTGTTCGTGATATGTGGCTTACTGGTTTTGATGTGCCTTCTATGCATACCATGTATATTGATAAGCCTATGAAAGGTCATAATCTTATGCAGGCGATTGCGAGAGTAAATAGGGTATTCAAAGATAAATCAGGCGGTGTAGTAGTTGATTATCTAGGAATTTTAGAAAGCTTAAAGAATGCACTAAAAGAATATACAGATGGAGATAAGAAAAATACAGGAATTGATACTTCTGTTGCCATTTCCATTATGCTTGAAAAACTTGAAATACTACAAGGAATGATGTATGGATTCGATTACTCCAAGTATATGGGAACATCTCAAAAAGAAAGAATCAGAGCAATTACAGGCGGTATGGACTTTATTCTTGGAAAGCCAGAAGAAGACCAAAAGGAATTCAAAAAAATATCTGTAGAATTGGCAAAGGCTCACTCCTTATGTGCAGCTACTGAGGATGGGAAAGCAAAGGCATTGGAAGTTAGTTATTTCAAAGCAGTAAAGGCAAGTTTAGCAAAGTTAAAAGAAAAAGATGCGGTTAAAAAGTCTAAGAAAGAAATAGAAGCAAGAGTAAATCAGATGTTGGAGCGTTCTATTATTTCAGAAGATGTCATTGATGTTTTTGATGCAATGGGACTGAAAAGACCAGATGTTTCTATTTTGTCAGAGGAATTTTTAGATGAAGTAAGAGAAATGAAACATAAAAACTTAGCAGTGGAAATGCTTAAGAAGTTATTAGAGGGCAATATTAAATCAATGGAAAAAAGAAATCTAGTAAAATCCGAAAGATTTTCTGAGAAGTTGAAAAAAGCCTTAAATAAATATAGAAACCAAGCCATTACCAATGCAGAGGTTATAGAAGAACTAATCAGGATGGCTCACGAAATGAAAAAAGCAAGGGAAGAGGAGAAGGATTTAGGGTTAAATGAAGATGAGATTGCTTTCTATGACGCATTAACAGCCGATGAGGTTGTGAAAGAGTTTATGGAGGATGAGACCTTAAAAAAGATTGCTCAAGAATTAACTTTTGCTATTAAGAATAACATTACCATTGACTGGAGTGTAAGAAAAAGTGCTCAAGCAGGCATGAGAAGAATCATAAAAAGACTCCTTAAAAAATATGATTATCCACCAGAACAGGCAAACAATGCACTTAAAGTTGTTATGAGACAGGCAGAAAAGATGTGTGGCAATGTTAATGTAGAAGACATCCAGTATGATAAAGTGGCGGAAGAAAAGCAAGATTACATTTTGAGATAGGAGGATTAAGAAATGCCTGAAAAGAAAATAGATATTACTCAGAAATATAATCGTGAAATATTGGAGATCAAAAATAAACTTAATCAGCTGGAACAAGGAAGGATCTATGAGTTGTCTAGAGCACAGATGGATGGTTATCTGGCTACTAATATTGGTCAATTAAAAAGGATGATAGCAGAACTAATATATAAAGTGGAGTATGGAGAGGAATCGATCGAAGATAATTTGCGTGATATTTTTGACAAAAAATCAATATAGAATGACTTGTTATTATGAGTGATAATAAGTAGATTGGAGAGATAAAGTATGGCAGATATAAAATATGAAATTAAAGAAAAGTTAGGAACCCTTTCGGAATCTTCCAAAGGTTGGACAAAAGAATTGAATTTGATTAGCTGGAATGGCAGAGAAGCTAAATATGATATAAGAGATTGGGCTCCTGAATACGAAAAAATGGGTAAGGGTGTTACATTATCTAAAGAAGAATTAAAAGAATTAAGAAATATTTTAAATGATATAAATCTCGATTAGAATGCAGGGGTGGGGAATTGATGGATTATCAAGAGCTGGTTAAGCGAATAAAAGAAGAGTTTCCTGATAAGGCAATCGATATAATGGAAAGCTTAGAGCTTTTAAGGGTTGTAATTAATGATACTGTTGAAGCAGTCGGCACAAAAATAAATACATCTTTCTCGCAAAAGCAGTATGATAAGATACCATATTATTCAAGTATGGCTGAAGATATCGGAGTTTGTGAGAAAAAAATAGAAGAAATAATATCGATGATTGATGTTGACGATCTTATCGTAGAGGAAGAAACAGATGAAGAGGCAGAAGTGAAAATCATTCCCAATTATTCAGAATATATTGTAGACCATAATAGTGAACATACTTTATATGAAAACTTTACTCATAAAAGACCCTACGGGTTTAAGCTAAATGAACAACATATTGTAGAAGTAAAAACATGGCAAGATATGCTTATTAAAACCTGTGAATACTTATTAACAATTGATGAAAAGAAGTTTATGGGTTTTGAAAATAAGAAAACAATGAACGGAAAAAAGAATAAGTACTTTTCAACAAATCCTGATGATATGAGAAAGCCAAGAAAAGTTGCCGATAAAATATATGTGGAAATAAATCAAAGTGGTAATGCAATAAGAAACCTTATTATGAAATTATTAAAAGAATACAATTTTAGTATTGGTGAATTTAAAGTTTATTTCAGAGCTGATTATACCAGTTTGAATGACAAGTAACAAAAGCCGAAGCATAGCTTACGGCACCTTTATTATGAGGGTCAATACAGTTTTTACCTTAAGGTTGGTAGAAAGGGGGATGGCATGGCTACTAGAAAACGTCAATATCATATCTGGCAGTACAAGCTTGAGCAACTGAATGAAGTTGATGGAAAGCTGATGCTGGATTTTGATAAAAACGATGCAGTGAATACCAGTGAAACGCTGATGTTTTACATATTAAATGAGAAAATAATGGGTCGCAAATATGACGGCACCGTTGAATATAAAACAGATGAGAATGGTAATGAGATAAAGGTAAGGAAGAATTTCATTCCTATCATTACATTAGAAACAGGTAGGAGCAGGGATAAGGAAGAGACTGCTAAACTGAATAAATTGCTTAATGAAGGCTTTTATGTAGCAGAGCCAAAGGGACATTTTGTTTTTATTGATAATGTGCTTTCAGGTTCACAGAATAAAGAATGTAGACAGATGTTTGTCTTGAAGAAATATCTTGAACCATTGAAAGAGTATGTTTCTATCGGTATTGAGCCACAGAAATGTACTATATCAAAAAATCTTACACGAAATGCTTTGACTACAACGGATGTTTATTCAATTCCAGTAGATATGAAGAAACTTGGTATTTGCATTATTCCTGACTGTGAAGTACCTGTATTTGAAGATGTAAATATCATTAAACCTTATGCTCGGACTCTAGATGAAGAAAAACAGTACGGGGAACTAATGGCTTGGATTGAAGCTGATAAGGAGTATTATAAAAAAGTCAAAGCTGGATCTGAATTAGTAAATGCCGATGACTGTACCATTGAAAAGCAGGACAAGAAGAATCGGAAGAAATCATCATATAAAACCGTTAGTCAATGGAAAGAAGCAGGTCGAAAGGTAAAGGAAGAAGAACTAGAGAATCCAAAAGCAAGAATATATGTTGATACGAAGGCAAAGTATTATGCATTATATATAGAAGAGCAGACTGATGAAATAGGTGAAGATGAAACAAAGGAGATTCCTATTACTGAATGGTCAACGGGACTTCAGGTAGTAACAGATAAGAATCATAAATGTATGGAAAATGTATTTGATGGTATGGGTATAGTATCAAAAGAGCTAGGGGAGAAGTTTGAGAAGTTCTTAAAAACAGAATACCCTATTACAGGATATCAACTTCGTTTACCTGCTATTAAGGGATTTTTCCCTGTTGTAGACTTTAAGGCATATTATAAAAAGCATAACATTGAATACATCTATGATATGTGGGGACAAGCTTACAAAGTAGATGATATTGATATCCTTACTACTGAATCGACTTTTAAAGCGAAGCTGAATGTTACAGGACTAAAAGAAGAAGGCTCCGAGAAGAAAGAATGGTTATTTCAGAGTATTAAGGAATACAAAAACTTGCTTATTAAGTATGGATACGATGTTATTGGCATTGCTAACTTTGCAAAGCCTGTGGAAGAAGAATTCAGAAGGGCAACATACCAGTTGTGGTTGGCTCTTAATATAAATAGATTGGATTTGCTTGCTTTATCTAATGTTCAAGGGGATGTTATACATAAGGTATTGAGCATTTACCGTAAGGATGAGATAGACTGGCAGGATATTAAATATATTGAAACCTTCTTAAATCTTATACAAAAAGAAAATGCCGATACCAATCTTGCAAAAGAATGTGCTGATGCTATTAAAGCAATTCATATTAATAAGAAAATGGTCTTTGACCGTAAAGTGATTCAGACCATTAAAGATGTCATTAATAAAAAGCTTGATGATATGTGCATGGGCAGATTCTATGTTAAGGGTAAATACCTTTATGTCACACAGGATGTACTTGCATTTTTAAGATATGCTGGTGCTGAAAATAAAGAGCAGTGGGAGTATTCAGGCTTCCTTGACAAGAAACAATTTTATTGTGGGGGAAAAATCGCAGGCAGAAGTTTACTGGCAAGAAATCCAATTATGAGCTACTCTGAAATTGCAAAGGTGGAGTTTGTAGACTATCAAGGCGAGGACTTAGAGTTTATAAATCACCTAGATAATATCATTCAGATGCCACTAGGTACTGAACCTGATAGGCTAGGGGGCTGCGACAGAGATGGGGACGAATTATTTGTACTTTCTACCGATTACAACCTAAAGGACACTAAAATTGAATACTTACAGAATTATAACTATGTAGTTAAAAGAGAAGAAAGTGAAAACTTCGGGAAAAACATGCTAGAAATTATCAATCAAAGCCTGCAAGAGCATTTTGATACCAGATTCCCTGATAAAGATATTGTGACTATTGAAGATTATGTTGTTTCATCATTGGTACAGGTGAATGATGAAGATAAAGCCACTGCACCTAGTAAAGAATGGAATAAAGAAAATGTAATCCAATTTATTCTTGACTCCGAGGATAAGACTGGTGCAATAACAGATATCAACACTGCAATTGAAAATGTAGCCAATGAAGCAGGGGATTTATCAAAATATGCTTTGCCCAATGCGATAATGAAAGATTTACAAGGGAAAATGATAGATGCCAGTAAATCTGGACTTTTCGATCAAGTAGTGGTACCAGAAGTAATCAAGTTGAAGTTCCGTAAAAAGCCACAGTTTATGTTCTATAAAGATGGTAATGAGTTTAATAAAGATTATTCCACGAAATCTGCATTGGATTTTTTTGCTGATAGGATTCAGCAGTTCAAAGAATATGTTAATAGAGTGATGAGGGAAGATACCAATCGAAAAATCAAGGCTCAGCGGTTTGAAAATATCTACAACTATTTAATGAACCCCGAATTAGATGGGGAAGTAGTGCAGAAAGTTATTGAAGATTTAGATGATGTATATTCCCACTTTATACAGGAAAACAGGACATTGGCTATATTGAAATCAAGAATCAATCCATATTCCAGTGATGATAAATATAAACGAGAGAGAGCTATTGTAGACCAGAAGTTCAAAGATCTATATGAAAAGACACGAATGGATGCAGAAAAAATATGCGGTTGTCCGTCATTATTGGCAACGGCTTCTGTTCGTATGACTTATATAAATACAAAGTATAATAATCAAAATGATAACTATTCTTTCTGTTGGATTGTTGCTCCCGAAGGCATTCTTCACAATATTAAAATGCATGAAGACAATGAAAAAATCTATGTAGTAAAGGCTGATTCCAAAGAAGAGGATGTCTTTGAATGGCTGGGGGAATATTACAAGACACAGGTTTTCGATGGAGAGTATCCATTAAATTTTGATGAAGAAAAGGATATGAGTATTCCTGAAGAATATATAAGAAAAGAGAAGGAAGAACTTCCTGATATTGAAGATTTAAAAATTACAATTATGGGTGTTGAAAAAGGGAAGGCAGAAGAAGTTGCAGATGAAATGCTTGGAAAGAGCTATAAGCTATTTGTAAATGAACGTAACTGGCTCGGGATTGATGGAAATATGAGCATAAAGGAAAGGGAAACACTGTCTTCAGGAATTGATCTAAGGAAGTACATTGATCATGATGTTATGATAAAAGAAATTATTACAGCTAAGAATACACAAACTGTAATAATTGCAAAGGTTGATATTAAAGGGTAATCATATCGCCAGCGAAGCTGGCTTAGGGCGGACAATGCCGAGTTAGGGGTTGTCTAAACTATTTAATATCAAGGAGGTCATGAACATTATGAAAAATGATACAATTGTAATTACGCAGGAAAGAATGGCTGGTTGGCTTATGTTTAATAGATTTCATAAAGTAGATGAGAAACCAGATCTAAAAGACTCAAATAGGAAAATTTATATTTTTAAAGATTCTCCCAAACTGCGTGACACGATGGAAAAATATCAACAATTTAAAGCGTTGGTTTAATACAGGAGGATCAAAATGGATGGGGAGCAAAACAAGAAGATTATTATTGAGGATTTTGAATATAAACGTGAATATACCAAAAAGACAACCATTGATGGAAAAACATATATTGATGGTGACAATTATAGATATTGGTCACGTGACATTGTAGTTTCTGCTTTAAACCCTGAACAAATAGTTGATATAGATGATGATATTAAAAGCTTTGCAAAGGAAACACAAGATAAATTTATTCAACTATTTGATGCAAGAAATAATAAAATTACTGAGGGACAAGTAACATTTAGCTATGATGCAACAATGAGTATTATGGGACAAGTGAAGAATCCTGATAAAATCACAGTAATTCCTGCAAAAGCTGGATTTGGAAAATCGAGTTATATATACTCATTTTTAAGTACCCTTTGTAAGCATATTCATAGTGGAGCCTTTACTAGTTTTTCGAAACAGGGTGTTATCATTGTAACTGATAAGATTGAAGCATTAAGGCAGCTAGAGAAAGACATATATCGAGAAAAAGGTAATTATCATCAAGATGGAAAATATGGTACAAAATATACCTATATCCTTGAAGCATGGAATAAAAATTCTTTTCGGGATGGTATATGCAAAAACGAAGCCATAGAAGCTTATGAGTATGGAATGTGTAGTCCCATGGAATGCCCATATTATGATAAGTGTAAAATGAGCTACCAAAAACAACAACAGGTATATAGCCCAATTCTTCTTATGACTAATGCTAGATTAAAGCAATATGGAGAAAGAATTGATGAATATAGCACTTGGATTGACAGTAATAAAAAGGAACAAATTAGAGATATTTTAATCATCGATGAGAAACCTATCATCATAGATAACTACAGGATTGATACCAATTTATTCTCTACCCTAAAAAAGACTGTTGAAGAAACAAAAGTAAATGGAGCAGACGTTATAATTACAAAAGAGAATTTGCTGAATGAATTGCATGGGATAGAAAACGAAGTACTACAGTTGAGAAATAAAGTAAGTGAACACAGGAATTGTATCTGCTGTGGTACAAAAGAATCAGTATTCACAGATGATTTCAAAGAACGGTGGCAGAGCATCATTGGATATAAAAATATAGATTTGATTAATGCTGTAGAAAAAATGTTCAATCAAGGATCATTATGGTGCAATGCGGATGTTCCATACTTTAAGACTCTAGGAATTAAAGAATTTAGCTATACAGGTTTTAAGACTTATATATTTGATGCTACTTCGGAACTTGACCCTGATTATGAAGATGAGAGATTTCAGTTTCTTAATATTGAAGATTATAAGAATTATGAGAATGTTACTTTTCATATATATTGGGCAAAAGAAATGAATATGAGCAAAACTGCCCTTGATTACAGAAAGAATCCTTGGAAGAATGTGGCGGTGGCTCAATGGATTAACAATAAGTTTAAGGATAAAACCTATGTAGTTACATATAAAGATAATGCAAAGATAGTATCACAACATTTGAAGAACTTAGGAACTATAATATTTATTGATAGCGATGAAGAGAGACCTGTAATTCCCCACTTTGGAGATACAAAGGGGAGTAATGAATTTAAAGATGCGAAAAATATGGTTCAAATTGGCTGGAATAAAGCCCCTTCGGATGAATACCTTGCTCAGTGTTTGAGTAGAAACACAGTATTTGAGAAATTATTTGAACAGCAGGAAGATAAAGCAGCTAGAACTGCAGCTATATTTGAAAATCAGTTCGGATTTTTCAAAGAATATGATGAAGCTAATATATATATGTGGAGAAAGATGGCAGTAGAATTTGAACAAGAAGTATTTAGGACTTGTGTGAGGGATTTTTCTGCCGACAATGCAGTTGATATTTATATTTTTAAGCCTGATAAGAAAGTGATCTCGCTTATTCGCCAGAGATTTAAAAAGTGTCATGTAATCAATTATAATAATGTGCCAGAAGAATTCCAGCAACAAAAAATACTTGGCAGGCAAACTTCCGATGGCAATGATAATAAGATTCAGATGTTTATAAAATGGCTTAAAGATGAATGGAATGGGAGTAAAATTGGCATAGCTGATATTAAGGTGAAGTTTGAGATAAGCGATAAATATTGGGGAAAGCTTAATTCGAATCCAGTTGTAAAAGATATTAAGAAGAAACGAAAAGTAAAGACTATGAGAGAAGGTAAAGGTAGTAGTCAATGTTATTATTGGTATATTAAATAAAGTGTAAGTTTTGGGATACCCCACATTCCTTATATAATTATATAGAGAATAGTAGGTAGCCCAAGAATATATTTACAGTAATAGAATAAATCAATTAGTTTCATACGTCAGGGGGCTTGGGGGACGGGCGTAGGCTATTCAGTTTGTGTAGCCGTTAAGGCGAAACAAACTGAATAGGATGGTGGTAAGTCCCCCAAAATCTATGAAAAATTCTATATATGTCTATTCAAAGATGAAAATTTATTATACAATAGTACAATAAACTATAGTGATGTGCATATTAATAATAATGTATTAAGGATATTGGAATTAGTGTGTTATATTGTTATGAAATGAACAATTATAATGTTAGGAGGTGCAGAGATGGGAATGCAATTATTGTTTGTTTTTATCGGCATGGTATTAGCTTGGATTTTTTTGAAATTAAATTGGTCAGATGAATTAACTATAGTTCTTGCCTTTTTACCTGCACTTTTAACCATTATATATACAAACGTAGAAAGAATTAGATTGTTTATTTCAAAAATAATAATTATAAATAAAACGGTGTCAGTAACAGTTATAATAAAAAATACCTATGAAATTAATGATGGCATTCAAGATGAAACGTTTATTGAAAAAAGATTAGAAGAAGCATTATTGAAAAGCGGTGTTACTATTGGAAGAGAGAATAACAGAATAAGAATAGAAGCAGGGCAAGTTGTAAGATTTGCAAAAGATAATAATATAATGATTAAAGTTCCATTAGTTATGTACCTGCAAATTGTTGATAAAAATAAATTGACATGTAAATTGACTAATTCATTACCAACAATAACTTATAGAGAGATACCAACATTAATTAGAAGCACTCAAAGAGTATGGGATTTTATAGATGAACATATTAAAGATTCCTCAAAAGGGAAATTAAAGCATGCTATATATAATGCTAAAATAAAAGTTGATGATAATGTTTTTAAGAATGTTTACTTAGCCCCATATGCTCCTAGGTATATTAAAAATCTAGAGTTACAAAAAGAGAATTCAACAATAAAACTTGCGGATGACACTCTTGAAATTAATTCGAAAAGCAAACATGATTTTGAAATGGATATTAAGAAGTATAGTAGCTTGTTCAAAGGTTTTTTTGAAGAAAAAGGGGTGCGTTAGAATGCCAGTGGGGGTACGTTTTGCAAAAATTGAACAAAACAATTTATCAAAAGAACTTGGGAAGAAAGAACCAATCAGCCAACAGCTAAATATTTGGGGACAAGAGGATTTTCAGAAGGAAGGATATATTGAGTATATTGGGAAAGGCGAATTTGGTGATTATGATAAGTTTAAAATAGCTTATTATGTTATTGAAAAAATAACGGGATACTATAAAGAAGCGAGAGTTGAAAACTTATTAGTTGAAGAAGAAAAATTCTTTTATGTGGCTCCAGACAATTCATATATCCTTATAAGAGCTTCTAAAAAAGACTCTTATAAAATTATTAATTTGCTGCAAAAAAGTGGACAAGTTGATATTGGACAAACAGAATTAGATATGAAAGAATTAAGAGAAAAATTATCTCAAGATAAAAGCAAAATCAAGTCAATTGTTGGAGCGTGGATAACAAATTTAGAAGATGTAAATATAAATACAGTTGCAATATTTGGAACTGAGGTAGATCAAAGTGATGAGTTTGGAGATTATGTTTCTCAAGAAGAATCTAAAATATCTATGTTAATTATCGACTTTGGAGAAGAAACAATTGCTATTACACATGAATTCGGAGCAATTTTTTATAACAGAAGAAGTGAACTGAAATTATTAGAAGGATATGAAATTGTTAAAAGACTATTATCAAGTCTTGATATGTTCTTGTAACTTTGTTAGATTAATGAGTACCCAACGCCAGCGAAGCTGGCATTGAGTGGAAAAAGGAAAAATATATTAATGTTAATATATAACTGTCTATTCCAAATGGAGTAGGCAGTTTTTTTATGCCAATTTTGAAAGGAGAAATGAATAATTATGGAGTTTAGGAAAATTAAAATATCAAATTTAAAACATGCTGAGTATAATCCAAGGGTCGACTTAAAGCCTGGGGATAAAGAATTTGAGAAAATTAAAAGCAGTATTACCGAGTTTGGATATGTTGAACCAATTATTGTAAATAGTGATATGACCATTATTGGCGGTCATCAAAGGAGCAAAGTACTAACAGAATTAGGTTATGAAGAAATCGATTGTATAGTTATTAAGATTGACAAGACCAAAGAGAAAGCACTGAATATTGCTCTAAACAAAATTACAGGAGAATGGGATTTATCTGCACTGGCTCATTTATTAGATGAATTGAAAGAGGAGAATTATAATATTGAACTCACTGGTGTAGATTTTGCTGAAGCAGAGAAGTTATGGGACGAATATATGCCAAAGGATGATCAGGAAGAGGAAGAAGAAATTCCTGAAGCACCAGAAGAACCAGTGATTCAATCAGGAGATATTCTTCTACTTGGTAAGCATAGGCTAATATGTGGCGATGCAACGAAGAGTGAAGACTTAGAAAGGTTGATGGATGGGAAGAAAGCAAAGCTAACTGTCACAGATCCACCCTATGGGATTTCATATGTAGGGAAAACAGAAGATGCTCTTACAATTCAAAATGACAACTTGAATGATGAAGAATTTTATAATTTCCTGCTTGAAGCATTCAAAAGAGTTTATGAAGTTTCTGATGACGGAGCAAGTATTTATATATTCCATGCAGATGCAAAGGGATTAATTTTCAGAAGAGCATTTGTTGACTCAGGCTTTAAGCATTCCCAGTGTTGCGTATGGGTAAAAAATACATTTGTAATGGGAAGACAGCCTTATCAGTGGCAGCATGAACCAGCATTATTCGGATGGAAGCCAACAGGTAGTCATTATTGGAATGGTGACCGTAAGCAATCTACAATTTGGAACTTTGATAAGCCAAGAGTAAATGATGTCCATCCGACAATGAAGCCGATACCACTAATTGAGTACATAATCAAAAACTCCAGTAAATATGGTGATATTGTTGTTGATACATTTCTCGGCAGTGGAACTACACTGCTTGCTGCCGATAAAACTGATAGAGTATGTTATGGCTCTGAACTTGACCCCAAATACTGTCAGGTCATTATTGAACGCTGGATTAATTATAAAGATGGTATCAATGGAGATGATGTAATTATTGAAAGAGAGGGGCAACAATTTAGGTACTCGGATTTAAAGAGTGAGCAGTATTCCGAATAATAATGTGGGCAAACAGATTTATCGCTCATGATATATTACTGATTCTGCTCATTATATCTTACTAAAATTCCTTCATTTAACTTGATTTCATGTGTATGTAGAGGTAATGTGTACACTACCAAAATCATTATTGGAGGGATTACAAATGGATAGAAAAGAAATGGTTAAACAGTTAGGTCAGCATTTTGGAGTAAAAGCACAGTATATGGGAGCACCAAGTTTTGCATATCAAATACAAACACCAAGAGGAATTATAACAATTGATCGAGAAGGAAGAATTACAACAGAATTGGGCAAGGAAGTGGAATTTGATACATTGATAAATGAAACCATGGACGAAAAAGAACATATAGCTTATGAAGTGGCAGTTCTAATGGAAGGACATACTGGTCGCACCCTAAGAAATCTTGTTAATATGATTTATAGCAAACAACATTTAATAAAGAAATCATTAGGAACTACAGTCGATATAGTCGGTGCTGATTTTAGTATAGGAATTAATGAAGTGCCAATTGAAACTTTGGAGGATTTCAAAACTACCCTTGAAGATATTGGTGAGAAAAGTTGTGAAGGAATAGAATTTGATTTTTATAAAAATACTTTAACCTTCAGTTTTCTAGAGGAAGAAGTAGCTCCTGAAAAACTGGAAGCATATACGCAGTTTGTAGCATTACTGAATCAACAAGCCAAAGAACTGAAACGTGCATCTGCTAAGGTTAAACCAACTGATAATGAAAAATATGCATTTAGAGTATGGCTTCTACGACTTGGAATGATAGGTGATGAATATAAGATGGATAGGAAAATATTGTTGGAAAATCTAGATGGTAATTCAGCCTTTCGAAGTGGGAGTAAGCCTGAAAAAGTCAAAGATGGAGAAGCTGAATAGTCACTTATATATCATATATCGCTTTACGTTGGCTTGTAAGGCGATATTTTTATATTGGTGGGATAAATGGTTAATTGGTTTAGATATTAAAAATGTGGCAAATGTTGAAATATCAACTTTACTTTCAGGAGCAGTAGAGGTAATGTACTACCTAACCCAATATGGAAAGGTGGAGATTGCATTGAAAACTGAAAACTTAATAAGGGAAACATTGGAAGGATTACTGGCTACAGCTATTGAGAAAATCTGTGTACTGGGGGTGGAAGATGCTGAAGCTGATATTAAGCAAATCAGGGAAATGTATGAAGAACTAGTGCAGTTTTGGGATTTAGATGAAAGATTGGTTGATGAATTTGATATGGAAGTAGGAAGTATAGGGACTGAGTAAAATCAGTCCTATTATAATTTAGGAGGATAAAAAAATGGGAGAGAAAGAACAAATTTTAAATGCAACAATTAAGGGATTATCTAATACAGCGATAGTTATGATTAAAGAAAGCGGATTAGATGCGGTAAAAGAAGAAGTAATAGCAATAAATACCATGTGCTCACAGATAATCAATAGATGGAATTTAGATAAAGAATTATATTTCAAACATATTGAAGCGATAAATAATCAAGTTTTGCTTGATGAAAAATTTGTTATTGGATGGGAATTATAGATGTGTAAAATATACAAAAATTAGTAAAATTCTATAATAATAGAGGAAATACCCTTCGTATGTCGAAATTAATAATATGAAGGGGGTGAGAATGTGGCTGAATATGGTATTTATGAAGTTCATTATGATGATGATCACGCAAAAATTGAAGAAGTTCATGCGTATAAAATTACAGATAACAGTACGGATGGGAAACACACTTTTTCAAGAGATGAGGTCATCTCAAAAATTGAAGCTAATAATAAGGTTATCACATTAATCAAAAAGGACAATGGTAACTGGGAAAGAGGTTCAGAGGTTATAGTTTATGAAGTAGACAATGAAAAATTTATAAAAACTGAACGGAATAGTAAAAAAGAAGACAACTTAGGGGAGTTACCTGAATACTAGAAATGAGAGCCACGACAAATGGCTCTTTTTTAATATGAGAAAATAAAAGAATAAGGAATTTGAAGGAGGTGAAACCATGGGTAGCAGAAAAGGAATTCCAAATAAAACAACCAGATATGAGTCGGACATATTACCTAGATTATCTGACATACA
This sequence comes from Clostridium acetireducens DSM 10703, assembly GCF_001758365.1. Classification (GTDB taxonomy): domain Bacteria; phylum Bacillota; class Clostridia; order Clostridiales; family Clostridiaceae; genus Clostridium_C; species Clostridium_C acetireducens. The sequence continues at coordinate 55,817 of NZ_LZFO01000003.1, read as the reverse complement.
GGAGTGGATAATGCAGGGAGATACAGTTAGAGAGATTTGTAAGAAACTTGCTATATCACCTGATACTTGGTATCGTTATTGTAAAGAGCATGAAACACTTTCTGAACTTGTAACTATGGGCAGGAGCGTGTTATGTAATGATGTAGAAAAATCATTATTGAAGATTTGCACTGGATATGATTATGAAGAACTCAAGACCATTGTTGAAGAGGATAAGAATGGAAAAAAGAGAACTAAGATTGAGAAGACAAAACGTCATCAACCACCGTCTGCTCAAGCCATTTCATTTTTCCTTAGAAATCGTATGCCAGAGGAATGGTCTGATAAGAAGGAACTTATATTGGATACCAGTCAAAATGAAGCTGCAAGGAAAGAGTTATTCTTGAAGATGGTAAATGGTGAATTAGATGCCGAAGATGAAAATACTGGCAATGATGATGAATCCGTAAGAGTTGATGAAGAGGAATAAAGCTAATAATCTTATGTCTTGAGTTTTTACCTAGATAAATGCCCTTTTTGAGGGGTAAAACTACCCCAAATCAAGCTGATTACAATTCATAATTAGTGTTATGTATTCAGTTGACTTAGGGGCAGTACAGAGGTAACATGGACACACCAAATAAAGGAAGGGTGTGTCTATATGCTTGATTTAAGCGGTTTTGAAGTATATTTGAGAAGCCAAGAACGTAGCAAGAATACAATTGCTTGCTATATTAGGGACAGTAAAGCTTTTATTGGATGGTATAAAAATAGAACTGACTGTGGAGTTGATAGGCTGATCGAACTGGATGCAATTGAATATAAGAAGCATCTGCTTAATATCAATGAATCTGTGGTTACTGCCAACAGAAAAATTGCAAGTATAAATGCTTTTTGCAAATGGCTCTATGAAAGTGGTACTATTCTTACAGAAGTGAATATAAAAGCAGTAAAGAATCGGGATACTCGACAATATAAAGGTTTAGAAGAAAAGGAGTTAAGGAGACTTCGAGCCGAGATTCACCGAAACAGGAATAAAATGCATATATGTATTATTGAAATACTGCTTGGAACAGGACTTCGGGTGAGTGAATTATGCAATATTAGACTAAGAGATATTGAAATATCTGAACGCAAAGGTTTATTAAAGGTGATTGGAAAAGGAAATGTAAATAGAAGCATTCCTTTAAATAAGGATGTAAGAAAAGCAATTAAGGATTATCTTGCAGTAAGATCAGTAGATGAAAGTGACTTCCTATTAATAGGACAGCGTGGAGCTTTAAAAAGGAATGCAATTAACTTAATACTAGAGAAGTATGGGAAACGGGTAGATGTAGAAGTAACTCCCCATCGATTAAGACATACCCTTGGATATAAGTTAGTCAAAGAGGGAACTGCAATCACAACGATTCAGCAAATATTGGGACATGATAATATCATGACTACAAATCTTTATACAGTCACAACTGAACAGGATAAGGTTGAAGCTTTGGATGCACTGGAGTGGTAAGATAGCCACTCTTTTTTAATGCACTTCTCCAAAGGGAGGGGTGCTTCTATTTACCAAAAATGCCCTTACAGTAAAAGGTGTGAAATTTTTTTTGACATTTTTTGTAGAAAAAAATAATTAAAAATGTTATAATCTACCTTATATTATATAGATAGAGGGGGGATTAGATGGCAATTAATATAGACTTATCAAAAACTCAAGTATATTTACAGTGGTTTAAGCAAGTTCTTTTTTATGATTGGAAAGCAAATAATTCTAAAAATAAAAATATAAGAACTGTCAAAAGAGGACAAGTATATTATTGTGATTTAGGTGTAGGAATTGGAAGTGAAGAAACAAAGAATAGACCTTGTGTAATAATACAGAATAATACAGGAAATAAATTTTCTCCCAATACTATTGTTGCACCAATCACAAATGAACAGGGTGAAGAGAAAGTTTCCGTTCCAATTACAGGTTCTTATACATATACTGATATAGAGGATGGGACTCAAAAAAAATTATCAGGATATATTTTGCTGGCTAATATTGTAACAGTTAGTAAAGCAAGACTTAACGGAGGCTGTATTACAGAATTAAGTAATGAGATTAATGAAATGAATGAAAAAATATTAACATCATTAGGATTGTTTAGAGAGTTAAAAGACTTACGAGAGAAGGTTTCTAAAGATAAAAAATTTATTAAAAAAATTATTGATGATAATTATAAATTGAAAAATTCTTTAAAAGAGGTTGTTAAAAATGATGGTTCTGAAGAAATAAAAGCTATTTTAAAGAAATATGATTTAGATTTAGAAAAACTATAAATTATTCCTTGAATATCTAAATGCTTATGTGTTATAATAAATATACAAATAAGTTTACTCATGATGAGTAAACACTAATTAATTTCAAAAAAGAGGGATAGTGTTTATCCCTCGCTTTCATTACAAATAAATTGAAGCATGAGGCTTCGATGTTAATTTTTCAAATAAAGGCGACCATGTTGGTTGCCTGTTATATTTTAATCTAAAGAGGTGATGTGATGGAAATACAACAAGACCATCATCGTCAGAACCTATTACTAAAAGAATATATGAATAAATACTTCTCCCCGAACAAGATAGAAGAACTTGTCGGGGAGTTTTCATTTTCAGAACTTCGAAGGTTACTTGGCGAGATGGATATAGAATTTTTTGCTCTGTGTTACTTCCCGAAATACTTTGACAGGAAGTTTGGGCAGTTTCATAAGGAGCTATTTGAAGAATTAAAATATATGCTGGACAATAATGGGTTGATTGAAGCTTTTGGACTCCCGAGGGAACATGGGAAAAGTACAATTAACTCTTTTTTATTTCCCCTCTATTCAACTCTATATAATAAATCACAATTCACATTAATAATATCAGCTACCGAGCAGATTGCACTTCCATTCCTAGATATGATAAAGGATGAATTGGAGAACAATCAATTATTGATAGAGGATTTTGGAATTTTCAAAGGGAATCGATGGAACAATAATGAGATTTGGATTAGAGGAAGAGTGGGATTGGACGCTTGTATTATGATACGTGGGATTGATGGGTCTTTGAGGGGTATCCACTTTAAGCAGCACCGACCACAACTTGTGTTGCTGGATGATCTTCTCAAAGATGATACAGCAAAATCAGAATCCAAAAGAGAGCAGGTGAAAAATACCTTTACCGATGTAGTAATCCCTATTGGTACAAGAGATACGAATATATTAGTTGTAGGAACGGTACTTCATGAAGAGGATTTGATGGCAGATTTATTAAAAGGAAAAATTCCAGGAGTGCGAAGTATAAAGAAATCTGCAATTATTAGTTGGTCTGAGCGAGATGATCTCTGGAGCCAGTGGGAAACAAAATATAATAACCTTCAGGACTTGGATAGAATTGAAACTGCCAAGTCCTTTTTTTATGACCATGAAGAAGAAATGTTGGAGGGTACAGAAATTTTATGGTCAGAGTACCTAGACTACTATTATCTTATGTGCAAGAAGCAAGCGATGGGGGATAAAAGCTTTTATAAAGAAATGCAGAATGATCCTAGGAGCAGTGATGATTATATTTTCCAAAGTATATCACATTGGGATAAGCTTCCTGAGTATGAAGAGATGGAACTTGTAATGTATATAGATCCTGCAATTAAAGCTGGGAAAAGAAATGACTATTCAGCAATAACAGTGTTGGGAAAGCATACTAAAACCAATCAAATGTATGTAGTAGATGGTAGCATTTATAAGCTTTTACCCGATGATTTATTTCAAATAGCCATTGAGAAACTGCAGTTATATCCTGTAGAAAAAATAGGATTTGAGGGCACACAGGCACAGAGTTACATGAAACAAAAGTTTGAAGAAGAGTTATGGAAGAATAAGATTTATGTTCCAGTTGAAGAAGTAGTGGCAAAAGGTCAGAAACATGAGAGAATTATCACTTTAGAGCCTGATATCAAGAAAGGGTATATACTGTTTAATTCTGCAAATATATCCTACAATAATCAGGTGAAAGATTATAACAAAGGAGCTAAGCATGATGATGCTCCTGATTCTTTATATGGAGCAGTGCAATTGATACAAGGGGTGCAGAAAATAAAGTTTTATGATAGAAGTTTATTGTTTTAAGAAAGGAGATGGTATTTTGGAGATTACTGAAAACTTAATAATGGAATGTCTAAATGAGTTGGAGAAAAACTCTGCTGATAAAAAGATGTATAAGGAATATTATGAAGGGAATCACAGCATTTTGAATAACTATGCTATGCAGGACAGCAGGAGTAATCAAAAACTCATTTTTAATTTTCCACGCAAATTTGTTGATAATGAAACAGGCTATCTATTAGGTAAGCCTGTTAATTTTGTGCCTAAAACAGATAATACAGAAATCATTGATTGTATTGATAGGAATCTAAATCACTGGGATAAAGAGCATAATATTAACCTTCGAAAGACGAGTGAGATTTATGGAGAGAGCTATGAATTAAACTATATTAATTCTGAAGGAGAATTTTGTGCATCCATTTTAACACCATTGGAAGCATATGTATTGGAAGATGGTACTACTGAAAGGAATGTATTACTGGGGCTTCATAGATTTAGAAAGAGATTTGATGACACCAGCTATTTAGATGTTTATACCGATTCGGAAATCCTACATTATACAATAGATTCTGATCAAAAAGGAAATATGGATCTGAAATATATAGGAAAGCATAATCATATTTTCAATCGTGTTCCAATAATTATTTGTCCTGCCAATAGTGAAAGACGAAGTGGCTTTCAAGATGTAATCAGCCTATTTGATGCTTATAATGTTTTGAATTCAGATTTAGTCAATGAGATTGCAGATCATAGGAATGCTTATCTTATAATTGAAAATGCCAAAATTGAAGAAGAGGACTTGTTAAAAATGAAGTCTATGGGAATTATCCAAGTTCCAAAGGGGGGAGTGGTGAAGTGGCTCACTAAGGATATTAATGATTCTTTTGTTAAGAATGAATTAGATAATATTGAACGTAAAATCTACGACATGATGGATGAAGTAAATTTCAATGAAAATTGGGCAAGTAACACTTCATCGCTGGCATTAAGGAATAAACTATTGAACTTAGAGAATAGAGTGGCAATACGACAAGCTTTTATGGAGAAGGTTATTAAAGAAAGACTTAAAAATCTATTTATTTATATTAAGAAAAAAGAAGGGAAGGTTTTTGATTATAGGGATGTTGCCATTAAGTTTACTCGTAACTTGCCTACAGATCTTGTAGGGCTTGCTGATGTTATTGTAAAGTTGCAAAATGTTTGTTCACAGGAAACATTGCTGACATTGCTACCTTTTGTAGAAAATCCAAAGATTGAAGTGCAGAAATTTAAAGCAGAGGTAGATAAAATTGATTTTAAAAACTGGGGAGGTGATGATGAGTGATTCAGGATCACAAAGAAAAAATATTAGAAATAAAAAAGAAAGCCATAGAAAAGGTGGAACAAGAAGTAGAAGGAATCTATAATGAACACAAAAAAGTCTTAGGAATGTTGTTGTTACTGATAATGGAACTGTTTGATAAGTATTCACTGGAAGGAAAATTTAATGTTAACCGTTATCAAAGAGTAGAAATCTTAAAAAAATTGGAAAACATGATTATTAAATATACAAAAGAATTATCACAAGCAGATATTAATATCAGTAAACATATTTTAGAAGATGTTATTACCAAAAGCTATCAAATGCATACTGATTTATTTGGGGATATCAAAAATATTACAATTACTTCAGTTCTTCTTGATGAGATTATTTTTAAGCAGTACAAGGGAGATATATTTGATAATAGAATCACCGACAACAAAAGAAAACTAGCAAATCGATTATATGTTGAATTGGATAAAGGGTTGATAAATAATGTGACTTTAGAAGAATTATCACATAATATTCAAGAAATATTTAAGCAGACTAATTATGAAACTTACCGTTTACTTATGACAGAGCAGACAAGAGTATTTGATGAGGTACAGACGAAGGTATTTATTGCTTCTACTAATGTGAATAAAGTTATGTGGGTGTCTGCTCTGTGTGGAAATACCTGTCCGTATTGTGAAATGATGGATGGAAGCATTTTTACAGTTGATGACCCCAATAAACCTGAAATCCCTGCTCATGTATTTTGTCAATGTTGCTGGGTTCCAATTTAGTGTTAACAAAATAAGATTTAGTGATATAATTATGAGTGTGAATAAGATTTCGAGAGAGGGGATGCCTATGTCTTTAACATTTGAACAGGTTGATAAAATATTTAAAGAATATGAACTAATGCCTCATATGTTGGAAGATGGAAAAAGGACGGAGTATTCTTTTCAATATAAAAAAAGCCATACAGGTAAGCAAAACGTAGCAACAAATGTAAGTCCCTTAATGAATGGGGGAGTAAGAGGCTATATTTATGTTGGGTATTTAGAAGAATTCAAATTTAAAAAAGATTCTCCAGCAGGATATAAGTACATAAAAAGTGCTAGAGAACATATTAAGATTAATGATATGTCAGCACAAGAATTAAGAGGTTATTTGGATAGAATAGTAAAGTATTATGAGTAAAAATTATTAGTAGATATTGAGCCTTTATAGAGGCTCTTTTTTTATACCAAAAACTATGCGTTCCTAGTTCATAGAGTTGGGAGGGCAAATAATAAGGAGGATTTTATACTATGACATTTGAAGAAGTTAAACAGTTTTTACAAAGTGAGGAAGGTAAGAAAGAAGAAGTCATTGCATATTTGCAGGAGACAAATCCATTAACTGTTGCAAGGGTGCAGGAATTCTTAGATGTAAATCAAGAAGCGAAAAGTTGGCTGGACTCTATTAAGGATAAGCATTTATCCAAAGGATTAGAGACATGGAAAACCAATAATCTTGAGAGTCTGATTTCAGACGAGATCAAAAAGAGATTTCCTGAAAAGGATGAGAAAGAGCTTGAGGTGGAAAAGTTAAGAAGTGAAATTGAGAAGATGAAGCAGGAAAAACTTCGAGAGTCATTAACCAATAAGGCAATAAAAACAGCTACAGAGAAGGGTCTACCGATTGAATTGGTAGATTTTTTTATTGGTGCAGATGAAGAAAAAACTGCACTAAATCTCAAAGCATTAGAAGATACTTTTAATCTATCTGTACAGAAAATGGTGGAGCAGAGATTAAAAGGAGAAGGATACGTTCCACCAAAAGATTCAGACAACAAGCAAAGTGACTTAGATAGTTTATCAATGGAAGATTATATCAAAGCGAGAAATAAATAAAATTAGAAAGGATATGGTGATTTATTATGGGAAATACAATTTTAACTCCATCAATTATAGCTAAGGAAGCTTTAATGCAATTAAGAAATAATACAGTAATGGCAAATTTAGTACATAGGGACTATTCACAGGAATTTGTGGCTGGTGTGGGGAATACGGTAACGATCAGAAAACCAGCAACATTTGAAGCACAGGAGTTTGATAGAAGCTCAGGTATTCAGATTCAGGATGCAACAGAAGGTTCTGATACAGTAGTACTGGATAAATTATTGGATGTATCTTTTGAAGTAACATCTGAACAGTTAACCATGAATATTAGAGATTTTAGTGAGCAATTATTGATTCCAGCCATGCAAGGGTTTGCAAATAAAATAGACTTGTACTTATTAGGATTATATAATGATATTCCAGATGCATATGGTACAGCAGGAACTACTCCCAGTGCAGTAAGCGATATTACAGGAGCAAGAAAAATATTAAATGACAATAAAGTACCTTTTGCAAATAGAAATCTTGTAATTGATACCGCTGCTGAGGATAAATTCCTTCAGTTATCTACCTTCCATGAGGCAGATAAAGTAGGAGATAATGGTACAGCCATGAGAGAAGCTTCTCTAGGTAGAAAGTTCGGATTCAATATCTTTATGGATCAAAATGTTATTCCTCATACAAAAGGAACATTAACTGGGGATGAAGGAACAGTGAAAATTAAAGGAGCAGTAAGTGCAGGATCAACTCAATTGGTAATAGACGGAACCAATCTTACGGGTACTCTTGTTAAAGGAGATATTCTTTCAATTGGTGGAAAGACCTATGTAATAAAAGAAAATGCTACTGCTGCTGCCAATGAGATTGCTGTAAAAGTATATCCAGCAACAACAGATATCGCAGATGATACAGATGTAACAATAACAGGAAATCATACTGCCAATATTGCCTTTCACAAAAATGCTTTTGCATTAGTAAGCAGACCATTAGCATTGCCAAGAGGATTAAGTTCTGAACAGAAAGCAATCGTTAATTATGATGGATTCGGATTAAGAGTAATCTATGATTACAATAGTCAATACAAGAAAGATGTCATTTCAATTGATATGCTTTGTGGAGTAAAGACTTTAAATCCAGAATTAGCTTGTAGATTATTAGGTTAAAGATACTAGAACAGGGGTGTGCCTTATGGTGCATCCCTTTTCTGATTTTAAGGGAAGGTGATTATATTGAAGTGTCCATATTGTAGTGTTGATTACAACAGTGTTATTTCTTTAAATGCTCATGTTGAGAATTGTTTTTATAAATATAATTCTGTTAATGAGCAAGAAAATGATAATGATGAGATTCCAGTTTATGAGCATATGAAATATGCTGAACTAAAAAGTCTAGCAAGTGCCAAAGGTATTAATGCTAATAAAATGAAAAAAGAAAATATAATTAAAGCTCTTAACGAATTGGAGGGATGAGTAGGTGCTAGATTTGATGAAAGAATTATTGGGAATTGACCTTACAGATAACTCTAAAGACAGTATATTAAATCATTTCTTAAATAAAGCAAGAGAAATCATACTTGGGTATTGCAATGTTATAGAGTTATCAGATGCTTATGAAGGGACTATAGTAGATTTTGCTGTGTATCTATATAAAAATAGAGATAGTGCAGGAATTATAAAAAGGAGTGAGGGAGAAAAAAGTGTAACCTATGAGGAAGGTATTCCTGAGTTTATTAGGTTATCACTACCTCTTCCTAGGATTAAGGTAGGTTATTGACTATGTTCTATGATACAGAAATGAAAATATTAACGGAGCAATTGCAGGAAGTAAAAACAGTATATGGGGATATACAGCCTTATGATAGAAACATATCCTTTGAAGAGGGCATAGAAATAGAAATCACAAAAAGGGCTTTCTGTGATATCGAACCTTTAATAGGTAAAGACAGTTATATTTCAATCAAAGAGAACCTATTCAAGGTAATGAAAATCAAAACTTGGAGCGATTATACAGAATTATGGTTATATGAATGTAATAGGTAGGTGGTGGTATGCCAAAAAGCGTAGAAGATTATTTGGATTTTTTATTAAAGGAAAAAGGTAAAAATGTTGTTATAAGAGGAATACAAGCAAAAGCTATTATTACTGATGTAAATGAAAAGATAAGCTATTACGATGACAAGATGATAAGAACGGATATGGAGATTCATACTGGTGAAAGAATCGACTATCAAACCGATCAATGGATTGTTATTAGTGAGATTGATAAGAACAAAAATTCATATAAGGCAAGAATAAGAAAGATGAACTACACCATAAAAATGGTGGTTGATGAAGTGCTATGTGAATTCATTTCAATTATTGAAGGAATCAGTTTTGGAATAGATGAAGGAAAGTTTATGAATTTTGAAGCAGGTAAAATTCAGGTTACTATACCTGCTGATTCGGTTTCAAATAAAATCGATGTTGATATGCGTTTTATTAAAATGGATAAAGCATGGAAAGTAGTAGGTGTAGATAAAAGCCGTCTAGGAATAGTTATACTTCACTGTGAAAAAGATTTATTTGGTTCTTATGATGATCGGATTAATGAAATTGCCAATACAAACCTGATTGCAATATGGGAAATTCAAATAAATGAAGAAAATTGTCAAGTGGCACTAAATAAAGAATTTACATTTACTGCAACAGTTATGAAGAATAGCACAGAGTATCAGGGAGCTATTCTTGTTTGGGAATCATCAGATGAGAATATAGCTGTAGTCAATGATGGTGTGATTACTGGGGTAGCAATTGGAAGTGTAGAGATTTCTGTTCATATTCAGGATAAACCAACTGTAAAGACAAATATACAGATAGAAGTTGTGGAGAGCATTCCTGATGTAATTACTTATAAGATGTGGAGTTCCTATACCGATGGAAGTGGGAAGAGTTACACTGACTTTTCAGTTAGATATGGCTCTAGCAAATGGTTCGGGGTTGAAAAGTATGTTAATGGGGTGCTTGCAGATGTCAATGATACTTATTCATTTAGCTTGAATCCAAATGGAACCCCGTCAAGCAATTACATCTATACAGTTATAAATAGTTATAAAGTAAAACTGGAAGGAGAAGGATATGGCTATTCAGTTATTTTATCTGCAACAAGTAATGAAAGTGGTGAAATATTAACCCAAAGTATACAACTTAAAAGTTTATTTTAACTGACGGACTCACATTTTTGTGGGTCTTTTAATTTTCATAAAAACAAGGAGGGTGTCTATGGTAAAGGGAAGTAATGTTGAATATTTGTGGAGTGTTCATTTACTTAAAAAATTAAGAGAAGAAAATATGATTTCTGATGAAGAATATGCTGCAATAGATAGGGAAAATAGAAAGTCCTTTTATAAGAATGATAATCAAAGAATTGCTTGAATTATTGCAACACTAATTATATCATGTGTGTACCCAATTACAATAAAAAGGAAGGAGCAAATATTATTATGAGTAAAAGCGTTCAGGTATTGGAGCCAGTCAAAAAATTAAATTTTACAGATGAAAGTGATATGAACATAAAGAGAAGGGTTTGTGCTTACTGTAGGGTAAGCACAGATTCCGATGAACAGATGGAAAGCTATAATGCACAGGTAAGTGAGTATACTAAAAAAATCAAAGAAAATCCACAGTGGGAATTTGTACAGATATATGCCGATGCAGGTTCCAGTGGAACAAATGTAAAGAATAGGCTTTCATTCAACAGAATGATTAAAGATTGTCAGGATGGAAAGATAGACTTGGTTATTACAAAATCCATTTCAAGATTTGCTAGGAACACAGTAGATTGCCTTAATCATGTGCGTATGTTGAGAAATATTGGGGTAGAGGTTTTCTTCGAAAAAGAGAATATATATTCTTTTGACCCAAAGGTAGAACTAGTGTTAACCATGATGAGTTCAATTGCACAGGAAGAAAGCAGGAATATTTCAGAAAACTCAAAGTGGGGTATCAGGAAACGATTCAGAGATGGAGCCACGGTTTGCAATACTACAAGATTACATGGATATGATAAAGATGAAAATGGAAACCTTGTAATCAACGAAGAAGAAGCCGAGGTTGTAAGAAGAATTTATAGAGAGTATTTAGAAGGGAAAGGATATAGTACCATTGCCAGAGGTCTTGAAAAAGATGGGATTAGAACAGTAACTGGAGGAACAAGGTGGCATGGTTCAACGGTTAGCAAAATATTGAGTAATGAAAAATACTATGGAGAGTTGCTTCTGCAAAAAACCGTAACAGTTGATTATTTAACACACAAAAGAGTAAAGAATAATAATTTGGAGCCTAAATATAGGGTTGAAAATAATCATGAGCCGATTATTTCAAAAGAAATCTTTGATATGGTACAGGCTGAAAAGAAAAAAAGATTTGAAGTATCTAGCGGTAAAAATAATGATAGAACGAAATATACCAATAAGTATGCCTTTAGTGGAAAGTTATTCTGCGATAAATGTGGAAGAACTTTAAAACGAAGGAAGTGGAATGCAGGTACTAAATCCGAAAAAATAATGTGGCAGTGTAATAATTATATAAAGGGCATTGAAAACTGTGATTCAAAAGCAGTAAACGATGAAGTACTTAAGAGAACCTTTGTCCAACTATACAATGATATGGTTGAGGATAAAGGTTCTTTTTTAAAGACATTCATGAGCAATATTGAAAAAGTTTTAAAAAAGGATACAAATATAAAAAAGATAAATGATATAATTGAAGAGATTGGGGTTTACGAGCAAGACCTGAAGAATCTTATACAGTTACAGCTTCGGGGCAAAATAGACGATAAATACTACGATGAAGAATATGAGCGAATCAAAAATCAAATTGAAATCCTCAATGATAAAAAGATAGAGTTTGAAGAAGAAAATATAAAAAATGAGGATTATAAGCAACGACTTAAAAATGTAGCAATGATATTAAATGCTAAAGAGAATGGGTTGGAAGAGTTTGACGATGATATATTTAAAGCCTTAGTCAATAAGGTGCTTGTAAAATCCCCTGAACATTTTGTGTTTGTTTTGGAAAACGGACTAGAGTATGAAGGGCAAGCATATTGTACTAGGCAACACTCCACACATATTGAAAATGTAGCAATAATAGTTAAAAAAGATTAAATCTTTTTTAACTATTATTTATTTTGTTAATAATAAATTTATACATAAAATATTAATTTAATTTGATAATGGTTATGATAAAATATAAAATATATTTATAGTTCATATTATGAATATTTAAATTGATTTGTGGAGGGAATATATGTTTAACAATAAAAAATTTGATGGAAACAAAATAAAGTATGCAATTTACTACACATTAATTGTACTAATAGTTATAGTTCTTTCAAATGATTACATAAAAAATATAAAAACAGATTATATTAAGTATAGTAAATTTATAGAAATGGGAAATCAGGGCAAAATAGAAGATATAAAGTTATCCAAAGATAAGATAATTATTATTCCTAAGGAGAAAATAGAGGGAAAGAAAAGGACATTGTATACTGAAAAGATATCGGATGAACAACTTTTAGTCAAATTATCAGAATGGAGTAGTAAGTATAATACTCAATATGGTGCAGTGTCTCAGGAAAATAGTGTTTCTAAGAATATCTTAATAAATTTAATACCTATTTTAATAGCTATATTTATAGGACGTATGTTATTTGGAAAAATAAATAAAAAAATAGGAAGTGGAGTTATGTCCTTTGGAAAAAATACAGCTAAAATATATGCAGAAAATGAAACAGGTGTAACCTTTAAGGATGTAGCAGGACAAGAAGAGGCTAAGGAATCTTTAATTGAAATAGTAGATTTTTTACATAAACCAGAGAGATATACAGAAATAGGAGCTAAGTTGCCTAAGGGAGCTCTTTTAGTTGGACCTCCTGGTACTGGAAAAACTTTATTAGCTAAAGCAGTAGCAGGTGAAGCAGGTGTTCCGTTTTTTTCAATATCTGGTTCTGCTTTTGTTGAAATGTTTGTGGGAATGGGGGCCGCAAGAGTAAGAGATTTATTTGAACAAGCTCAGGAAAAAGCCCCATGTATAATATTTATAGATGAAATAGATGCCATAGGAAAAAGCAGAGATGGAAATATATCAGGAAATGATGAAAGAGAACAAACATTAAATCAATTGTTATCAGAAATGGATGGATTTGATTCATCAAAAGGAGTAGTTATATTAGCAGCTACAAATAGACCTGAAATATTAGATAAAGCCCTTTTAAGACCGGGGAGGTTTGATAGAAGGGTTATAGTTGATAGACCAGATTTAAAAGGTAGGATAGATATACTGAAAGTTCATTCTAAAGGGGTAAGGATGTCAGAAGGCGTTGACTTGAGTTCTATTGCTAAGTCTACTCCAGGAGCAGTAGGAGCAGATTTAGCAAATATAATTAATGAAGCTGCATTAAGGGCAGTAAAAAATAATAGAAAAGAAGTTATACAAGAAGATTTAGAAGAAGCAGTAGAAGTTATTATTGCAGGAAAGGAAAAAAGAGATAGAATTTTATCACCTAAAGAAAAGAAATCTGTGGCTTTTCATGAAGTAGGTCATGCTTTAGTAGCAGCACTTTTAACTCATACAGACCCGGTACATAAAATAACTATAGTACCTAGGACTATGGGGTCTTTAGGATATACAATGCAGTTACCTACATCGGAAAAATATCTTATTACTAAAGAAGAAATGATAGAACAAATAACTGTTATGTTAGGAGGAAGGGCTGCAGAAGAAGTTAAGTTTAATACCATTTCTACAGGAGCATCTAATGATATAGAAAGAGCTACTGAAACGGCAAGAAATATGGTTACTGTATATGGAATGAGTGAAAGATTTGATATGATGGCATTAGAGTCTATATCTAATAAGTATTTAGGAGGAAAATCTGTTCAAAATTGTAGTATTCAAACAGCAGCTATTATTGATGAGGAGACTTTAAAAATTATAAAATATTGTCATAAAAAAGCCATTGATATATTAAAAGAAAATAAAAATTGTTTAGAAAAAATAGCTGAAAAATTAATAGAAAAGGAAACTTTAATGGGAGATGAATTTATTAATATGGTTAATGAATTAAAAAATGGAAACAATTAAAAATAGTATACTTATGTTGTAAGGGGGAAGATGAATGAATAAATATAAACCTGATAGGGAATTAAAAAAGCAGATAGAAATTAATCATGAAAAAGACAGATTAAAATATGTTATAAATTCTATAAAAAATGAAATTTTAAATTTAATTAGCAAAAGAAAAGGCGTAGTTAGTGGTATTTTAAAATGTAGAAAAAAAGCTGTAGAAGAATATAAAGATGATGAAGATAAAATAATAGAATATTTTGATCATGAAAAATTTATAGAAGAAGAAAGTTATAAATACATTGATAATAAGTTAAGAGAGTATACCATACTTGCTAAATCACCTTATTTTGGGAAAATTGTTTTTGAAGAAGAAGACTATGATGATGTAGATACGATTTATATAGGCAGATTTGGTATTATACCAGAAGGAGGATATGAGCCCTTAGTGATAGATTGGAGAGCTCCAATATCTTCTTTGTTTTACTCAGGTAAACTTGGAGAGGAATATTATATTGCGCCAAAAGGAAAAATTAAGGTCAATATAATTAATAAGAGACAATTTATAATAAAGAAATCACAGCTTTTAGGAATGTTTGATTCAGAAATAGATATAAAAGATGAAATGCTTCAAGTAATGCTAAGTAAAAATTCTTCAGAAAAACTAAAAGATATTGTTATGACAATACAAACGGAACAAGATAATTTAATAAGGCAGTCAAGAAAAAAAACTATAATTGTTGATGGTGTAGCAGGAAGTGGAAAAACTACTGTAGCACTTCATAGAGTAGCTTATTTACTGTATAATTATAGAAATGTATTACAAGATAAAGTTTTAATATTAGGTCCTAATGAAATTTTTATGGAATATATATCAAGGGTTTTACCAAGCCTTGGAGAAATAGGTGTAAGACAAACTACTTTTATTGAATTAGCATTATCTATATTAGAATTGGATGAAATTATGAGTTTTAAAGATTACATGGAAAAAATATTGGCTGGAGATGAAAAATTTATAAATAAGGTAGTACATAAAAATTCTTATTTATATGTAAATGAATTAAATAATATTATTAAGCATTTAGATAAAATTCAATATGATAAAATACAATGTGTAAAATTTGGAGATAAGGTAATTGTTGAAGAAAAAGAAATCAAAGATATGTATAACAATTATTATAAAGATATGCCTTTATTTAGAAGATTAAAGAAGATAAAAAGAATAATATACTCTAGAATTAAAGATGAAAGAGATAAATATGTAAGACATATAGAAAAAGAATATAAAAGAGAACTATCTAAATTAGATGAAGACCAATTAGAGATATATGGAAGTGATTTAGATTTTAAAAGAAAACTAGCTATTAAAAAAGTTATGAGAGATGTTATTAAAGTAAAAAAAGATATTACTTGGATAAAAATTTGTGATGTTGTTAAAATTTATAAAGAGTTTAATAAAGAAGAATTAATATATGATGATTTATCTGCTATTTTATATTTAAAGATTAAATTAGAGGGGTATAAACTTAAAGATGAAATTAAACATATAATAATAGATGAGGCACAGGATTATTCTGTATTACAGTTTATTGTTATAAAAGAATTAACTAAGTGTAATTCTTTTACTATAGTAGGAGATAGCAATCAAAGAATAATTCCTATAAAAGAAGATATACCTATGGTTGTGTTAGAAAAGTATATAAAGGATTTAGATATAGAACATTTTAATCTTTTAAAAAGTTATAGATCTACAAAAGAAATTATGGAATATGCTAATAAATATTTAGATGAGAAAAGAATAGTACCAATAGTTAGATCTGGTAAAGATGTTGTAGAAAAAAAATTAAATTCACAAAAGGAAATTGAAAAAGATATTATAAATACTATTAATAAGCTTAAAGAAAAGGGCTATGAGAATATTGCTATAATCACAAGAAATTTAAAGTGTGTACAGGTATTAGGAAATAGGTTAAAAGACAAAATTCATTTAAAGGTGTTTGAAAATGAAAATATTAATTATAATGGTGGAGAGGTAATTCTAACTTCTTATCTTTCAAAAGGATTAGAGTTTGATGCTGTAATATTATATTTGCGTGATAAAAATAAAAATTACAATTATTTGGAGGAAAATAAGCTTATGTATGTTATGGCAACTAGAGCTTTGCATGAATTATATGTTTATTTTTAAAATAAACAAATAGACAATAAATCAGTATTTATGTTGATTTATTGTCTATTTATTTTATTTAATATATTTTTTTAATTTATAAATTAACTTATCTTCTATAACATTTAATTTATCAAAATCAATATTAGGATTATAGTATTCTTCTAATTCATCATGTAAAATTTTTGCTTTTTTTAATATATTCAATCCTTCATTTAATAACATATAAAAGTTTTTTATATCTTCTTTTATTAAAATAGAATGATTATTATGGTTAATGAAATTTTCTAGATATATTTGTATTCCAGGTAAGTTTTTTTTGTTTATTTCATTAGATGTTAAAATAGCTGTACTAAGCTCAGGTATAAATACATGTTCTATTCTTTTAGGAATTAAAGGGTCATGAAAAACTTCTACAAAATACCCCCTAGTTATAGCTTCTTTGTATATAGAAGTTAATATTTTAGTTTTTTTTAGTCCGGGACCTCCATTTAAAACATATAAATTATCTATATTTTTATATATATCATCTATATAAGTTATGATTCCGTTTGGAGTAAAAGCAGTAACAAATAAGTGTCTTTCACTTCCTAAATAAGATAATCTGTTTTTTTTAAATATACTTAAATTTAAGTCTTCTATTAATTTGTTTATTTTAGAATTATTTAAAGATTTTAAATTGCAATTAGACCATATGTTGTGAATACTTCTAGCAGCATAAAAATAACTATATGCTTTTTTAAATGTATTACTTATTTTTTCATTAGTGTTTATTATTTCAGTTTTAATATTAGTTAATTCTTTTTTATTTAAACATTCGCCAAGATTTAATATTTCATCTACTGCACCAGGATTTATAGGGTCTACTATATGAGGAGAAGTGCCATCTAATATAGCTATGTTTATATTATTTATTAATAAAGCATCTAAAGAAGAATCATCTGATGAACAGTGATGATATTCAATATCAAATCCGCAATTGTTAAAATGTTCGCCTACTTTTTTTATCAATGTAGATTTCCCTGTGCCAGGACCGCCTTTGAGACAAATTATCCTTTTAGCTTTTTCCTGTGGTAGTATATAATTATAAAATGAAAAAAAGCCCTGAGAAGTATTATTACCAGGAAAAAAATGTTTTATATTTCCTTTCATATTTAATAATCACACTCCTGATATTTTAAATCAATATATATTATGCAACTTTAAATGTATTGTGTACTATTTTAAAGAAGTAAAGTCTCTATCAATAGTGATTATAGCATTGTAGTGGGGATGTATTGTTTTTATAGCATTATCTAAATCTTTTTTTAATTTTTCTTCAATTTCAGGTGTAAGAACATGCTCATAATCTATAACTATATCAAAAATTAAGTTCTTAAAATCATTATCTCCTACTATTCTAAAATCATGTATAGATTTTATTATAGGAAAATCATTGTGTATGATTTTTAATAATTCATTTTTAGTAGAATTTACCTTTTCATCATTTGTATTTATAGGATCCATGTGTATAACAAGAAATATATTGAGCTTTTCAGAAAGTTCTTTTTCTGCGGTATCTATAATTTCGTGAATTTTCATTACAGATATATCACAAGGAACTTCAGCATGTACAGAAGCCATTGCTTTTCCAGGACCATAATTATGTATTATAATATCGTGAACACCAGATATATAGTCATAACTACAAACACCATCTATTAGTTTTTTTACAAGTTCAGGATCAGGAGCTTCTCCTAAAATAGGATCTAATGTTTCTTTTGTTAATGAAAATCCAGAATATAATATAAATATAGAAACTAGTACTCCTACATATCCATCTATAGGTGTAGATGTCCATTTAGAAGCTAATAAGGATAAAGCTACACAGCTTGATGTAAACACATCACCTAGAGCATCTAATGATGATGCTTGCAATGCAGAAGAATCAATAGTTTTTCCTATGTATTTATTAAAATAGCTTAACCAAATTTTTGTTAATATTGAAACTAATAATAGTAAAAAGGGCATTAGTTGAAAATTTATATTAGTAGGATTTATTATTCTTTTAAAAGATGTTTTTATAAATTCAAATCCAACTAACATAACCATAAAAGATACTATTAAGCCGGAAATATATTCTATTCTACCATGACCAAAAGGATGTTCAGCATCAGCAGGTTTGCTAGCTAATTTAAAACCTATTATTGTTATTATAGAAGAAGCAGCATCGGATAAATTATTTACAGCATCTGCTATAACGGCTATGCTATTTGTAATGAAACCTACAAAAATTTTCACTATAAATAGCAAAATGTTAGCTATAATTCCTACTATTCCTCCTAAATATCCATAAGAATTCCTTACTTTTTCATCAGAAATATTGTTATAATCTTTTATAAAATTAGTTACTAAAAATTTTGATAACATTTGTAATCACCTCTTATATTTTTAAGTATTTCATAAGTTCTCAATATATTATACAATAATATTTGAAATATTGTTATAAAGTGTGAGTATAATATATATATTCCATAAATATTATATTATAAGGAGGATAATAATGAATAAAGAATTAAAGTTAGCTGAAGAATTAATAGATTTTATATATGACTCTCCTACAAATTTTCATGTAGTAAATAATTTAAAAAGCTATTTACAAAAATCAGGTTTTAAAGAATTAAAAGAAGAAGAAAAGTGGAATTTAAAATTAGGAGGCAAATATTTTGTAATTAAAAATAATTCGGCTATAATTGCTTTTATAGCTTCAAAAGAAGATGTTATTAAAAATGGATTTAAAATTATAGGAACTCATACAGATTCTCCAGGATTTAAAATAAAGCCTAATGCAGATATTATATCTGAAAAATATGTTAAATTAAATACAGAGGTGTATGGAGGACCTATATTAAATACATGGTTTGATAGACCTTTATCTATAGCTGGAAGAGTAATTTTAAAAAGTGAAAATGTAATGAAACCAGAAATTAAATTTATAAATATTAATAGACCTATTTTAATAATACCTAATTTAGCCATACATATGAATAGAAATGTAAATAAAGGAGTAGATATAAATAGACAAAAAGATGTTTTACCTCTTTTAAGTGTAATAAATAAAAATGTGGAAGAAAATAATTATTTATTAAATATATTGGAAGAAGAATTAAAAGTTAATAAAGAAGATATACTTGATTTTGATTTGTTTTTATATGAATTTGAAAAAGGCAAAATAATAGGCAACAATAAAGAGTTTATATCTAGTGCTAAATTAGATGATTTATCTATGGTTTTTAGTGGAATTAAAGCATTAACTAGTATTAATAATCCTAAATCTACAGATTTGATTGTTTGTTTTGATAATGAAGAGGTAGGTAGTAGAACCAAACAAGGAGCTGATTCCCCTATGCTTTCATCTATTTTGGAAAGAATAATTATAGCTTTTGATGGAAGTAGAGAAGATTATTTTAGGGCTTTATCAAAGTCTTTTGTTATATCAGCAGATATGGCTCATGCTGTTCATCCTAACAATTTAGAAAAAACAGATCCTACAAATAGACCTGTTATAAATGGAGGACCAGTTATAAAAATAAGTGCAAGTCAAACATATACATCGGATGCTATAACTAGTGCTATATTTGAGCAAATATGTAATTTAGCTGATATTCCTGTTCAAAAGTTTGTAAATAGGTCAGATCAAAGAGGAGGTTCAACTATTGGACCAATTTTAACATCATATTTAGATATAAATTCCGTAGATATAGGAACTAGCATATTAGCAATGCATTCTATAAGAGAATTAGGTGGAGTTAAAGATAATGTATATGCGTTAAAAAGTTTTCAACAATTTTATGAGCTGTAATTAATTTTAATATAAATCTAATTAAATAATGGAAGTATTAAGTATGAAAATTCGTATTATTTTAGAATAAAGATTAAATTTTGAATAATAAATAAAAAAATAGAGTTGAAATATTTGATAATATATGTTAAAATAACTTCAATATTTTAAATTATAACTAAATATGCCTAAGTAGAGGCGCTGTAATTAAGAGTATTTATTTGGAGCTGGCAAGCTGTAATAAATAAAGAAAGGAATTGCAGCCGAAGGAAATTAATTTTTGCAAGGTTATTTCCTGGTCTTACATAAAATATGTGTAAGGCTGTCACCTTATATTAAAGGTGGAGAGCTACAAAGGTCACAGATTGCTGAGTAATACAGCAGAGGTGTTCCTTTGCTGTATATTTTTTTACTTTGATAGAATTTTTATTCAATATAATGCATAAATAATAAAGGGGGCTCATACTATGGCAGTAATTGTTCAAAAATATGGAGGAAGTTCTGTAGGATCTGTAGAAAAGATAAAAAAGGTAGCTAAAACTGTTATAAAGAGAAAAGATAATGGAGACAGTTTAGTAATTGTTGTATCAGCTATGGGTGATACAACAGATAATTTAATATCTCTTGCAAAACAAATTACTAACAATGCTGATAAAAGAGAATTAGATGCACTGCTTTCTACAGGGGAGATGATATCAGCATCTTTGTTAGCTATGGCTATAAAAGATATGGGATATGATGCTGTAAGTTACACAGCATATCAAATTGGTATTAAAACAAATGGACAATATGGAAAGTCATTTATAAGTGATATTAATGATAATAAAATAAGAAAAAGTTTAGAAAAAGGAAAAATAGTAATAGTAGCTGGATTTCAAGGAATAAATGAAGAAGGAAATATAACTACTTTAGGTAGGGGGGGATCAGATACTACTGCAGTAGCTATAGCAGCAAAATTTAATGGAATATGTGAAATATATACAGATGTTGATGGTATATATAGTGTAGATCCAAGAATATATAAAGATGCTAAAAAGTTAAATGAAATTGATTATGAAGAAATGCTTGAACTTTCAAGTTTAGGAGCTCAAATAATGCATTCAAGGTCTATAGAGCTTGGACAAAAATATAATATACCAATATATGTAGGTTTAAGCAATAGTGATATTAAAGGTACAGTTATTAAGGAGGTAAAAAATATGAATATGGAAGATAAACCTGTAACAGGAATTGCTACTAGTGATGAGGATGTAGTTATAACAATAAAGGAAATAGAAAACGATATAAATATGTTATCTAATTTATTTGAAAGTGTAGGAAGTAAAAAAATAAATATAGATATGATAAGTCAAACAGCACCAATAAATAATAAAGTAAATATATCTTTTACTATACCTAAGGAAGATTTAAAAGAATGTATGGGCATTATTAAAAAGTTTGCAAACAAAGATAATATTACAATCAATGAAGATATTACTAAATTTTCTATTGTGGGAATTGGAATGAAAACAACTTCTGGAGTTGCAGCTAAGATGTTTAAATTGTTTAAAGAAAATAATATAGAAGTAAAAATGATAACTACATCAGAAATAAGAATTACATGTGCTATAAAACATGAAGATAAAACTAAGGCAATAAATATAGTAGCAAAAGAGTTTAACTTATAATAGGGGGCAAAATTAATGAAACTTTTTGGTACAATGGAGGTTAAGGATAATACACTGTATATAGGTGGAGTAAATACTCTAGAATTAACTAACAAATTAGGCACTCCTTTATATGTAATAGATGAAGAATTAGTAAGAGAAAAATGTAGAAAATATTATAAATATTTTGAAGTTGACAAGAAAAACAAAGTGGCTTATGCAGGAAAAGCATTTTTAACTATAGCTATGTGTCAAATAATAAATCAAGAGGGGTTAAGCTTAGATGTAGTATCAGGAGGGGAATTATACACAGCATATAAAAGTAATTTCCCTATGGATAGAGTATATTTTCATGGAAATAATAAAACTATAGAAGAAATAAAAATGGGTATAGAATTAGGTGTGGGCAGATTTGTAGTAGATAATTTTTATGAAATAGAGAAGATAAATGAAATAGCAAAAAATAAGGGGATAGTTCAAAATATATTTTTAAGGGTAACTCCAGGAATAGAAGCTCATACTCACGATTATATAAAGACAGGACAAATTGATTCAAAATTTGGATTTACTTTAGTAAATGAAAAAACTATAGATAATATTAAAGAAGTTATAAATTTATCTAATATAAATTTAGTAGGGTTACATTGCCATATAGGATCACAAATATTTGAAACAAAACCTTATGAAGATGCAGTAGATGTAATGTTAGCTTTAGTAAAAAGGATAAAAGAAGAATTAAATTATGATATAAAGGAAGTTGATTTAGGTGGAGGATTTGGCATATATTATACAGAAGAAGATAATCCAAAATCTATAGAAGAATTTTGTAGTACTATATTAAATAGAGCTACTAAAACTTGCAAAGAACTAGATATGAATATTCCAGTATTAATAATAGAACCAGGAAGGTCAATTATAGGTAATGCAGGAACTACTTTATACACTATAGGTTCTATAAAAACAATACCAAATATTAGGAAGTATGTAGCGGTAGATGGTGGAATGACAGATAATATAAGGCCTGCGCTTTACAATGCAGAATATGAATGTATTATATGCAATAGAGTAAATGAAAAATTTTGCGAAACTGTAACTATATCAGGAAAATGTTGTGAATCAGGAGATATACTGCTAAATGATGTTCAAGTACCTTGCATAAAAACAGGAGATATTTTAGCTATCACTAGCACAGGAGCATATGGATATTCTATGTCCAGCAATTATAATAAAATTCCAAAAGCAGCAGTAGTTTTAGTAAAAGATAATGAATATAAAATAATATGTGAAAGAGAAAGTTATGAAGATATAATAAAAAATGAAAGAAGTATTTAAAGTGGGAAAGAGACTTTCCCACTTTTTTATTTTTTATATTATATTTTTGTATTATTTTGGAGATAATAAACAAAGTACACTTAAATTATTTATAACCTAGAAAGGATGATCTTCCATGTTATTTTACATATCATTATCTATATTTTTATTATTTGTGATTATAGTTTATATATTTTATATAAATAAAAGAGAAAAATACAATATAATGGAGGATATGCCCACTCTAAATATAGAAAAAAATCAACTAGAAAGGCATGCAGAAGAAATTTCTAATTTTTATTCAGAAAGTAGAAAAATGATGTATAGCAAAAAGCTTATGAAAAGTTTAGATGAGAGCTATAAGCATATACTAGAAGATTATTATTACTTAGATGAAGATTCTAAAAATAAAATTGAAATAGTGCCTGCTGGAGAATGGCTTTTAGATAATTTATATTTAATAGAAAAAGAATATAAAGATATAAAAAGAAGTATGCCTAAGAAGTATTATAAAGATTTACCAATTGTAAAAAAAGGCATAATGAAAGGATATCCTAGAGTATATTATATAGCAGTAGAAATAGCTTCTCATACTAATGGAAAAATAGATGGAGAAGTTATAGAAAATTTTGTAAATGTATATCAAAAAAGATCTGTGTTAACTACTGGAGAATTATGGGCTTTACCTATAATGTTAAGAATAGCTTTAATACAAAATATAAGTGCTATAACTAGTAAAATAATATTTACACAAAAAGAGGCAAAAAGAGCAGATAAAATAGCAGATAAACTTATAGAAGCATCTAATAATAATTCAGTAGACAAAACTATAAAAACACTAATTGATAAGAATATAAAATTCACACCTCAGTTTATTGAAAAATTATTAACAATACTAAGAGATAATGCAGTAGAAGATATAAATATATACAAGTGGATTGATAGAGAGTTAGAAATAAAGGAAATTGATGAGGAAAATGTAATAAATCAAGAGCATAAAAATCAATCTATTTTTCAGATATCCATTGGAAATTACATAAATTCTATAAGGAATATACAGGCTCTTAATTGGAAAAATAATTTTGAGAAATTAAGTTATGTAGAAAAAATATTATCTAAAGATCCTGCTAAAGTATATAATAAAATGGATTTTGAATCTAGGGATTACTATAGGCATAAGTTAGAAAAATTATCTAAGCAAATAAATATTCCGGAAACATTTATAGCAAAAAAGGCTATAGAATGTGCAGAAGAAGCTGAAGTTAAAGATAATAAAAGCTATGTTAAGCATGTGGGATATTATATAATTGACAAGGGAATAGAGTGTTTAAAAGAAAAAATAGGTATAAAAGAAAATTTATTAAATAAAGTATTAAAAAATATTAGTAAAAACAGAGCAAATTATTATGTGGCTAGTATAGTGATTGCAACGTTATTATTTATTTTAGGTATGATTTTTTATAGTGTTAGATTAGATAGTAATTTCAAGCTTTATAACTATGTAATATTAGCTATTGTTATATTTATTCCATGTAGTGAAATTATTATTTCTATTTTTCATTGGAGTATAAATAGTTTAACAGAACCAACATTTATCTCTAAAGTTGAATATTTTAAAGAAATACCAGAAGAATATAGTTCTATGGTTGTTATATCTACTTTAATTAATAATGAGGATAGTGTACGTAAATTAGTAAAAGATTTAGAAGTATATTATTTAGCAAATCCTCAAAAAAATATATATTATGGCATATTAGGTGATTTTAAAGATAGTAATACTAAAGAATTAGAAAATGACAATAAAATTATAAATACTGCTTTAAATGAAATTAAGAAATTAAATAAAAAATATAGTAATGATAAAGAAGATATATTTTACTTTTTTAATAGATATCGTCAATATAATGAAAAAGAAAAAGCTTGGATAGGATGGGAAAGAAAACGGGGTAAACTTATGGAGTTTAACTCTTTGATTAGAGGCTATAAAAACACAAGTTACAATGTGATTAGCGGTAATGTGGATAATTTATCTAAAATTAAATATATAATAACTCTAGATGCAGATACACAATTACCTAAAGATAGTGCAAAAAAGTTAATTGGTGCTATGAGTCATATACTAAATATTCCTTATGTAGATAAAGAAAATAAAAAAGTTTTAAGAGGATATGGTCTTCTACAACCTAGAATAAGTGTAGGAAATTTAAGTGCAAATAAAACTTTATTTTCAAAAATATTTTCTGGTGAAACAGGTTTAGATGTATACACTACTGCAATATCAGATGTATATCAAGATTTGTTCGGAGAAGGAATATTTACTGGAAAAGGAATTTATGATGTAGATGTATTTAATAATATATTAAAAGATGAAATACCAGAAAATACTGTATTAAGCCATGATTTATTAGAAGGTTCCTATGTTAAGGCTGGATTAGTAACAGATATAGAGTTAATAGATGGATATCCTGCTTATTATAATTCCAGTTGCAAAAGATTGCACAGATGGGTTAGAGGAGATTGGCAGTTGCTTCCTTGGATTACTAACAAGACAAAATTAAACACTTTATCTAAATGGAAAATAATAGATAATATGAGAAGAAGTCTTTTAGCTCCATCTTTAATTATATTATTATTATTAGCTTTTATGTTACCAAACACAGATATATGGCTAACTTTATCATTTATAGCTATATTAGTACCTATTTT
The DNA here is from genome assembly GCF_001758365.1 of Clostridium acetireducens DSM 10703. GTDB lineage: Bacteria > Bacillota > Clostridia > Clostridiales > Clostridiaceae > Clostridium_C > Clostridium_C acetireducens. The sequence goes on along the minus strand of NZ_LZFO01000003.1, from coordinate 29,802 downwards.
ATTTGATGTATCAGATGTAGTGGTTTTGCCTCAAAAGGGAATAGGTGCATCAGGAAAAATAAATAATTGGAAAATAAACTTAAAACAATTATTTTTAATATTTTGTTTTTTACCACATCAAGCATACTTAATGTTAGATGCTATTTTTAGAAGTTTATATAGAATATATAAAAGCAAAAAAAATTTATTGCAATGGCAAACAGCTGCAGATGCTGAACTAACCTCAGGAAAAGAATTAAAAGATTATATAAAATTTATGTATATATCTATTATTATATCTATTTTAGTTATATACTTGGCTTTAAATAAATCTACAAATGTTACTTTTATAATGATTCCTTCTTGTTTATTATGGGCTTTTAGTCCTTTTATAGCTTTTTATATAAGCAAAGACTTACATATAAAAAGATATATTAAAGAAGAAGATAAATTAATGTTAAGAAAGTTATCAAGAAAAATATGGGCTTATTTTGAGGATTTTATAAATGAAGATAGTAATTGGTTAGCACCAGATAATTATCAAGAAAACCCTAATAATGGTATAGCTCATAGAACATCTCCTACTAATATAGGAATGGGACTTACAGCAAATATATGTGCTTATGATTTAGGTTATATAGAAATATTGGATTTAATATTTAGATTAGAAAATATTTTAGTTTCTATGGAAGATTTAGAAAAATATAAGGGACACTTTTATAATTGGTATAATACTAATACTAAAAAGCCTTTATATCCAAGATATGTATCTACAGTAGATAGTGGAAATCTTGTAGGGTATTTATGGTTGGTTTCTGAATCTTTAAAAAAGTATATGAAAACACCTATATTTAATAAAAAAGAAGGATTAATAGATTTACTATGTTTAGCCAATGATTCTATAAGTGAAAAATTAGAAAAAAATAATATATACTCTAGTTTAATATATAGAATAAGAAATATAGAGCTAAATCCATTAAATTTAAAAATACTATTGCAAGATATTTTGTTAAAGGCTAATAAAATAAATAATGAAAAAAGCTTATATTGGAATAACAAGGTTATTAAAACATCAGAAAAGTTTTTGAAAAATTTAAATTATATATTACCTTGGATTGATATGGTTGAGGAGTCTCCTAAAAATTTAAGAGATAATTTTATGAAATTTGCTTTAAACTTTTTTAATGTACCTATTAAAAAGTTACCTTATATTATTGAAAGATTTATAAAAGAAATTAATGAATATAATGATAGTTACGTATTAGAATTTAAAAGTAAATTAAATGTAAGCAAAAATGAAATAGAAAAAATTATTAATAAAATTGATAAATTAATAAAATCATTAAATTCTATAGCAGATGATACAGATTTTTCTATACTCTATGATAGTGTTAGACAATTATTTTATATAGGATATGATGTAGAAAATAATTGTTTGACTAAGAGTTACTATGATCTTATTGCGTCGGAATCAAGACAGGCAAGTTTTATAGCTATAGCCAAAGGTGATATAGAGAAAAATCATTGGTTTAAATTAGGTAGAGCTATTACTAAAATTAAAAATGGCAAGGCTCTTATATCTTGGAGTGGAACTATGTTTGAATATTTTATGCCATTACTTATAATGAAAAATTATACAGGTACATTATGGGATGAAACATATAAATCTATAATAAGAGAGCAAAAAAGGTATTGTGAAAACAAAAAAATACCTTGGGGAATATCGGAATCTGCATTTTACGATTTTGATTTAAACTCAAATTATCAATATAAAGCATTTGGAATACCAACTATAGGATTAAAGAGAGGATTGATAAACGAGTTAGTTATATCTCCTTATTCTACTATATTAGCTATGCAAGTAGATTTAGAAGGAGGTATTAAAAATATAAGAGAATTAAAAGAAAAAGGTATTGAAGGTAAATATGGATTTTATGAAGCTGTGGATTATACTACAGAAAGAATACCTAAAGGAAAAAAAGCAGCTATTGTAAAGAACTATATGGTTCATCATAAAGGTATGAGTTTAATGGCTTTAGATAATATATTAAATAACAATGTATTGCAAAATAGATTTCACAGTATACCAAAGGTTAAATCTGTAGAATTATTACTACAAGAAAGAGTGCCTAATATTGTGGTTTATGATAGAGAAGAAAGAATTCAAAGAGGAAGTATAAAAAATGAAAAGTACAATATTATAGTAAGAAAATATATTAATGCAAAAACAGATATTCCAGAAGTTCAGTTATTATCAAATGGAAGTTATTCATTAATGATATCTAATAGAGGAACAGGATATGCTAAGAGAGACAATTTGAATCTATATAGATGGAAGGAAAATTCAACAAATGATAATAAAGGAATGTTTTTTTATATAAAAAATTTAAATTCTAATGAATATTGGAGTACTACCTATGAGCCTTGTAAAAATGAAGGAGAAAATTATGAAGTTACATTTTCTTTAGATAAAGCTAATTTTAAAAGAAAAGATGGAAATTTAATTACAGAAATGGATACTATAGTAACTAGTGATGATGATGCAGAAATAAGAAAAATATCTATAACTAATAAGAGTAGTTATTCTAGAACAATTGAAGTAACTAGTTATTGTGAGCTTACTTTAGCTTCTTATAATGCAGATTTAGTCCATCCTGCTTTTAGTAATTTATTTATTAATACAGAATTTATAGGTAATCCATTTTGTATTTTAGCAAATAGAAGACCAAGAAGTATTAAGGATAAAAATGTATGGATTATGCAAACTGTAACTTCAGATACAGAAAGTTTAGGAAGAATAGAGTATGAAACAAATAGAGAAAATTTTATAGGTAGATGTAGGGATTTATCAAATCCTCAAGCTATGGAAAATGAAGCACCTTTAAAAAATACAGTTGGCTCTGTACTAGATCCGATAATAAGTATAAGAATTAGATTTAAAATAGAACCAGGCAAAACTTGTAATATAGCTTATACCACAGCTGTAGGTAATTCTAAGGAGGAAGTAATTGAATTAGCAAATAAATATAGTAAAAAAGAAAATATAAATAGAGCTTTAAATTTATTAAATACTTCTACTAAACTAAACATGAAGTATTTAGGTATAAAATCTGCACAAGCTAATTTATATCAATCAATGGCATCAAAAATATTGTATTTAAATAGTTCATTTAATTATAGAGAAGAATTTATTAAAAATATGAAACTAAATCAACAGGATTTATGGTCTTATGGAGTTTCGGGAGATTTACCTATAGTGTTATTGATAATAGATAATGAAAAATGTATTCAGATATTTAGGCAGTTATTAAAGGCTTATGAATATTGGAATTCTAGAGGCTTACAAGTTGATTTGGTTGTAATAAATTTAAATAATGAGGGGTATGTTCAAAATTTACAAGATAAAATAAGGGATTTGATTTATACTAGTTATGCAAGGGATAAAGTAGGTAAAAATGGTGGTGTATTTGTAATAAATAATCTTCCTAAAAATGATGAATGTATAAATTTATTTATAGCAATATCTAGATTAGTGTTTTTCTCTAGTAAAGGAACTTTATTATCTCAGTTAAATATTAGTAATGATAAAAACAGTTACAATAAGAAGTTACTAGAGAATAAAAAAATTGAATTAATTAATAAACCTTATGAAATATCTATACCAGAACTTGAATACTTTAATACTTTTGGAGGTTTTAATTTAAAGAATAATTCTTATATTATAATTTTAGAAAATTATAATAATACTCCAGCACCTTGGATAAATGTAATATCTAATGGTAATTTTGGATTTCATGTTTCGGAGAATGGGGTATCCTATACTTGGAATAAAAATAGTAGAGAAAATAAAATAACTAATTGGTCTAATGATCCAGTATTAGATGATGAAGCAGAAGAAATATATATTAGAGATGAAGAAACTGGAGATGTATGGAGTGTTTCTCCGAAACCAATTAGAGATAATGGAAGATATGTAATAGAGCATGGATTTGGGTATTCTATATTTAAACATCAATACAATGGAATACTTGGTGAAATGGTTATGTTTGTTCCTTTAAAAGAAAGTGTTAAATTTTGTAGTATAAAGTTAAAAAATAATAGTAATAAAGAAAGGAAACTATCTCTTACTTACTATGCTAGATTAGTAATGGGAGTAGTTCCTGAAAATTCTGCTCAGTATATATCCACTTATTTAGATAAGGATAAAGAATATATTTATGCAAAGAATTTATATAATAGGCCTTTTAAAAATCTTATAACTTATTTAAGTTGTATTGGATGTAAAAGTAAATCTTTTACAGGAGACAGGAAAGAATTTTTAGGAATAGGAGGAAGTGTTGTTTCACCTGAAGTATTAAAATATGAGAGTTTATCAAATAACGTAGGGGCAGGTTTCGATCCTTGCTTGGCTTTAAATGGAAAGTTAGAAATAAAACCCAATGAAGAAAAAATCATAGTATTTATGCTAGGTGAAGAAGAAAGAATAGAATCTATAGAAAGTGTAATTAAAAAATATAAAAACATAAAGAGTATAAGCAATGAATTGATTAATGTTAAAAATTATTGGAAAAAACTATTGTCAACTATACAAATTAAAACTCCGGATAAAAGTATGGATATAATGGTAAATGGATGGCTTATGTATCAAGTTATATCCTGTAGATTTTGGTCTAGGACAGCATTTTATCAATCTGGAGGTGCATATGGTTTTAGAGATCAACTTCAAGATGTAATACCAATTACTTATTTAGATGCTAATATTACTAGAGAACATATATTATATAGTGCTTCTAGACAATTTAAAGAAGGAGACGTTCAACATTGGTGGCATCCTATTGTAGAAAGTGGTATTAGAACTAGATTTTCAGATGATTTATTATGGCTTCCTTACACAGTAATAAATTATATAAATATAACAGAAGACTATAGTATATTATACGAAAAGATTAGTTATTTAGAAGATGAACCTTTAAAAACAGGAGAAGATGAAAGATATACTATATCTAGAGTTTCTAAGGAAAAAGAATCACTGTACCATCATTGTATAAAAGCAATAGAACGAGCAGCTAAATTTGGAGAGCATAATATTCCACTTATGGGATCTGGAGATTGGAATGACGGAATGAGCACAGTAGGTAATAAGGGAAGAGGAGAAAGTGTTTGGTTGGGATGGTTCTTATATACAATACTAGAGGGCTTTTCTGAAATATGTATTAAGATGCAAGATAAAAATAGAGCTAATAATTATAGTAAATTAAAAGAATTTATTAGAGAAAATTTAGAAAAAAATGCTTGGGATGGAGGCTGGTATAGGAGGGCATATTTTGATAATGGTACTCCTTTAGGTTCAATAGAAAATGAAGAATGCCAGATAGATTCACTATCACAGTCTTGGTCTGTTATATCAAATGCAGGAAAAAAATCGAGACAAAAAATAGCTATGGAAGCTTTAGAAAAATATCTTATTAAAGAAAATAAAGGAATGATAAAGCTTTTAACTCCAGCTTTTCATAAATCTAGTATGGAGCCTGGTTATATAAAAGGATATGTACCAGGAGTAAGAGAAAATGGAGGTCAATATACTCATGCTGCAATATGGACTATAATAGCTTTTGCTAAATTAGGATGTAGGGATAAAGCATGGAAAATGTTTAATATGATAAATCCTATAAATCATACTAAATCAAATTTAGAATGTGAAATATATAAAATAGAACCTTATGTTATGTCAGCAGATGTATACGCTAGAGAGCCTCACACAGGAAGAGGAGGATGGAGTTGGTATACTGGCTCTGCAGGATGGATGTATAGAGCTGCAATTGAAGACATATTAGGACTAAAAATAATAGGAAGTAAAGGAATTAAAATAGTTCCTTGCATTCCTAATGATTGGCAAGAATATTATATTTATTATGAAAAAGAAAATTGCAAATATAATATTCATGTAATGAGAAGTGAAAATAAATATATAGAAATGGATAATAATAAGCTAGAAGGTGACTTAATTCCATTTAAAAAGGGTGAACATAATATAAAAGTTTTAATATAAAAATTTAAGGGATACAATATTGTATCCCTTAATTTTAAGATTGATCTTCATTATTACCTAATTCATCTGAAGTGTAATCAAATTCCCATGTAGCTATATTATTGGAAATTATAGGATCAGTAAGATTATTAGGAAGTTCCACATGATCTCTTAGAGCATAAGATGTTACTTTTTTAGAATGTTCCTCTAAATAACCTCTTTCATGTGGACCATAAATTTTTTTTCTGTTTTTTCCCATTATAAAAACCTCCTATTTAAAATGGTTTATACAATTAGTATTCCACTAAAAATATAAATAAACATAGAAATAAATAATTAAAAATTCAATTATTGACAAAAAGCTTTAAATATATAGTATGTAATAAAAAATAAATGTTAATAATTATTAATAAATAATGGAGGGATATTATGACTCAAATTAATCAAGTTTATAAATGTGAATTATGTGGCAATATAGTAGAAGTACTTCATAAAGGAGAAGGTAAATTAGAATGTTGTGGAAAAAATATGATTATTTTATCAGAAAACATAACAGATGCTACATTAGAAAAACATATACCTTTACTTGAAAAGTCTCAAGGAGGAATAATTATTAAAGTGGGTAAAGAAGAACATCCAATGACAGAAAAACATAATATAGAATGGATAGAAGTTATAACTAATAATAAAACATATAGAAAATGTTTAAAAGCTAATGAAAGAGCAGAAGCTATATTTAAAATAGATGAAGAAATATTAGCTGTAAGAGCTTACTGTAATTTACATGGCTTATGGAAAAAGTAAAATAAAAAAATATTTAGCTTAAATTTTAATATAAGAAAGGCTTTTTTTGCAAACGTATTGACAATTACTAATTTAGGTAATACTATATAAAAAGAACTTTGTGTAAATATTTCAAATTTATAAGTAAATTTAAGTTTTGTTTACAAAAAGCTAAAGAGGGTGGAAATACACTATAATGAATATAAATCTATAGACTCTTAATATAATTAAAGAGTTAATATATTAAATTTAGTTTTATTTTTGTATATTAATTTTTTATCTATAGCGTTTATAATACGCCCTATAGCTAAAGCTATAGGGTTTTTTTAACCTTTAAAGATTTGGAGGGAATTATACATGGAACAAAATAAGAAAGTTATATTTAGTGGCATACAGCCGTCAGGAAATTTAACTATAGGAAATTATTTAGGTGCTTTAAAAAATTGGGTTAAATTACAAGATGAATATGATTGTTATTTTTGTGTAGTAGATTTACATGCTATAACTGTAAAACAAGAACCTAAAAATTTACGTCAAAGAACTCTAGAAGTATTAGCTATTTATTTAGCATCTGGCATTGAACCTAGTAAAAATACACTATTTATACAATCTCATGTTCATACTCATGCTGAAGCAGCATGGTTATTAAATTGTTTTACATATACTGGTGAATTAAGCAGAATGACTCAATTTAAAGATAAATCTAGAAAGTATGCAGAAACTTCTGTAAGTGCAGGACTTTTAAATTATCCAGTGCTTATGGCAGCAGATATATTGATTTACAATGCAGACTTAGTTCCTGTAGGTCAAGATCAAAAACAGCATTTAGAATTAACAAGGGATTTGGCTCAAAGATTTAATAATTTATATAGTCCTACTTTTAAATTACCAGAACCGTATATACCAGAAACAGCAGCCAAAGTAATGGACTTACAAGAACCTACTAAAAAAATGTCAAAGTCTTCAGATAATCCTAATTCATATATTTTGATAATGGATCCTCCAGAAGTTATAAGAAAAAAAATAAGTAGAGCTGTTACAGATAGTTTGGGAATAGTTAAGTATAATGATGAACAACCAGGAGTTAAGAATTTAATTTCTATAATTAGTGCTATTACAGGTCTTAGCGTTAAAGAAATAGAAGAAAAATATGAAGGAAAAGGATATGCAGAATTTAAAGAAGATGTTGCAGAAATAATAATAAATGAATTAGAACCAATACAGAAAAAAGTAAAAGAATTATTAGATGATAAAACATATTTGCAAAGTGTATATAAAGAAGGTGCACAAAAGGCACTATATGTTTCTAATAAAATGGTTAGAAAGATGAAGAAAAAAATAGGATTTATACCTTTTGAAAAATAGTAAATATGTAAAAAGTTTATGCTATAAAATAATTTTTAGCATAAACTTTTTTAAACGCTTTTATAAATATAACTTTAAAAATAAAGTAAAAATTAAAATTGACAACAATATATAATAAAGCTAAAATCATTTTGAGTACTAAAAAGAAGAGGAGAGAATACAAGTGGTAGACTTAAGGAAGGAAATTGAAAGAAGAAGAACATTTGCTATAATATCACATCCCGATGCAGGAAAAACTACACTAACAGAAAAATTACTACTCTACGGTGGAGCAATAAGAATGGCAGGATCTGTTAAGGCAAGAAAAACATCTAAGCATGCAATATCTGACTGGATGGAAATTGAAAAGCAGAGAGGTATATCTGTTACTTCTTCTGTAATGCAATTTAATTACAAAGGATTTTGTATAAATATATTAGATACACCTGGACACCAAGACTTTAGTGAAGATACATACAGAACTTTAATGGCGGCAGATAGTGCAGTTATGGTAATTGATGCTTCTAGAGGAGTAGAAGAACAAACTAAAAAGCTTTTCCATGTTTGTAGCTTAAGAGGAATACCAGTATTTACTTTTATAAATAAAATGGATAGAGAAAGTAGAGATCCTTTTGAATTAATGGAGGATATAGAAAGTGTATTAGGAATAAAATCTTATCCTATGAATTGGCCTATAGGCTCAGGAAAAGAATTTAAAGGTATATATAATAGAGAAGAGAGAGTGTTTCAAGTGTTTACTTCTGGTAAACATGGTCAAAATACTATTGAATCTAAAAAAATTAATTTAGAAGATAAAGATTTTAAAGAAGAATTAGGGGAACTATCTTATAATAAATTGGCAGAAGATATAGAACTTCTAGATATAGCAGGAGATGAATTTGACTTAGAACAAGTTAGAAAAGGACAGCTTACTCCGGTGTTTTTTGGAAGTGCATTAACTAATTTTGGTGTAGAACCTTTTTTAGAAGCGTTTTTAAAATTAACTACAGGTCCATTGAAAAGGAAAAGTGATAAAGGAGAAATTGATGTATACAATGAGAAGTTTTCTGCTTTTGTATTTAAAATACAAGCTAATATGAATCCAGCTCATAGAGATAGAATTGCTTTTATGAGAATTTGTTCAGGAAAGTTCAAAAAAGGTATAGAAGTATTTCATGTTCAGGGTAATAGTAAAGTTAAACTGGCTCAACCTCAACAGTTTTTGGCTCAAGATAGAGAAATAGTAGAGGAAGCTTATGCTGGAGATATAATAGGTGTATTTGATCCAGGAATATTTAGAATAGGAGATACTTTATGTAAAAGTAATGAAAAATTTAAATTTGAAAGTATTCCTGTTTTTGCTCCAGAATATTTTGCAAAGGTTAGAACAGTAGATACTATGAAGAGAAAACAATTTATAAAAGGTATGACAGAAATATCACAAGAAGGAGCAATACAAGTATTTAAAGAATTAAATATAGGTATAGAAGAAATAATCGTTGGAGTAGTTGGAGTTTTACAATTAGATGTTTTAAAATATAGAATGGAAAAAGAATATAATGTTGAAATAAAAATGGATAATCTTCCTTACAAATTTATTAGATGGATAGAAAGTTCTGATACAGATGTGGATAATTTAGTATTAACAAGCGATACTAGGAAAGTTAAAGATATTAAAGATAGAAATCTTTTAATATTCCAAAGTGAGTGGTCGATAAGTTGGGCATTAGAACATAATAAAGGATTGGTTCTATCTGATATAGGTAAAAATTAGCTAACAACTGCAGTTGTTAGCTTTTATTACTATGTATTTAGTAATTCATATGATTAGTTATATCTAAATAATTTTTATTACTTAAATTAAAACTTTTATTGTAATAAAATATATCCAGTATACTATATAGATTTAATTTTAATATATCTAAAATTAAATCTACTAATTTCACTGTTACATAAGCTAAAATAATACCTGCTATTACATCTAAAACCCAATGAATTTGTAAATACATTGTAGATAATATTACACTTATGCAAAAGAAACTCCAAGTATATTTAAATATTTTATTTTTTTCTCTTAATACTAATAAAAACATTGCAAAAGCTATAGATGTATGCATTGAAGGAAAACAATTTAATGTCACTCCTGCAGCAGCTTGAGGAGATAAATTTCTAGCTAATCCATCAGGGTTACCTAGTACATACCAAACTTCTTGTAAATGAAAAGTTAAATAAAAAGGACTTATTAAGAAAATTTGCAGAAGGTGACCAGAAAGGGCATATTTTAACATTTTTTTAAAATCTTTTGCCATTGCTGCCCTATATATAGGTATAAGTACAGGTAAAACGAATCCATTATTATAAACTAATCTAAAAAACCAAGTTAAAGTATCAGTTTTATATAGTCTAGCAAAATATGCATCATTTAAAGGTATTTTTTTAAAGATAGGATTTAAATTTATCACTATATCTTTAGATAGTTGCCAACTTAATATTTTACCCCAAAAATCATAACCGTAAATTGATGCATATAATACAAAAAAAATAAAGGGTATTGCTAATATTAAAAATGGTATCCAGTTTACATCTTTTCTTATTTCAGAATAACAAGTAGTACAAGCTAAAACCAGTAAAAAACAATATAATTTTTCGTCAATTAATGTTTTAGAAAACAATGAATAAATTGCCACAGTTAAAAATGTTAAATTTAAAAATAATAAATAAGACTTGTCCATATATTTTATTAAATTATAAATTTTACTTTTATGTAATTTTAAGTATTTTAAATTGTTCAATATAACTCCCCCTTCCTATATTTGATGTGATAAATTATAGCATAGTATATAATCTAATAAAAGGTCTGAAAATAAAAATTCAGACCTTTTTTAAATAGTTTTTCTTTTAGTTAATAATGAATCTATTATGAAAATAAAAGCTCCAATTAAAAGTAAAAAATTTATAAGGATGCCGCCTATTTTAAAAATTATTCCAATAAGCCAAAATAGAATTATTAAGCCACCTAACCATCGTAAAAAAGCCATAATAATACCTCCTTTAAATATTAAAGATGTTATTATTCTTGACAGAATTGAATTGTAAAATACATAAGTGTCTATAAAATGTAACGATACATTTGTAAGAAGATAAAACCCATTATATAATTATTTTGATAAAGAAATTATAAGGGGGTTTTACTTATGGAAAATAAAAATGTTAAAATTAATACTAAAACTTTAGATATTGTACAAATTTCGCTTATGGCTGCTATTATTTATATAGCTACTGCAATTGTTAATGTACCAGTGGGAATAGGATATAAAGGAGTTGTACATTTAGGAGATAGCATGATTTTTGTAGCAGCTATATTATTAGGAAAAAGAAAAGCTACTATAGCTTCAGCTATAGGTATGAGTATGTTTGATATATTATCACCTTATGCTATGTGGGCTCCATTTACATTTTTTATTAAAGGAGGTATGGCATACATAGCATATATTATAGCTTATAGAAAAGATTATAAGGGAGAGAGTACTTTAAATAATTTATTTGCTTTTATAGTATCAGGAGTATGGATGAATTTAGCATATCTTCTAGCAGGCACTGCATTGAATCATTTTTACATGAAAATTCCTCTAAATCAAAGTTTTATAGTTCAGTCTACTCATATACCTGGAGATATAGCACAAGTAGTAGTAGGTATAATAATAGCATTACCATTAATAAAAATAATTAAAAAAACCAATATAAATTTTCAGAAATAAAATAGCAAAAAAGTGTATTGATTATATATTTAACTTTAGTAAATGTATAATCAATACATTTTTTTTACTATTTTAATAATTAGTTTTTAAGTTATAATATTAATAAATACTATATAATTCAAATAGTATTTATTATATATAATAATTTTAAATAGGGGTAATAAAAAATGGATAAGAAAAAATTCATAAATTTAATAAAAAAAGAAGAGGGACCTAAATTAGATTTTAAGCAAAAAATAGATTTAGTTACGGAAAGCGGTAGAAAGGAATTAGCCAAAGATATTTGTGCTATTGCTAATTCAAAGGGAGGAAGAGGATATTTAATAATTGGAATAGAAGATAAAACAAAGAATATTGTAGGTATAGAAGATTTAAAAATTAGTGAGGAGCAAGTACAACAAATAGTAAGTTCTAGAATAGATCCTCCTGTGCCAGTAAACTTAGAGACCATATATTATGAAAATAAGAAATTAATTTCTATTACTGTATTTGATGGACCTCAAAAACCATATCAATTAAGAGATAATGGTGCCTTTTATGTTAGAAGGGGTTCTACTAATGATGTAATGAGAAAACAAGAAATAATATCTGCTCTTCAAGAAAATTTGACTTTAAATATTGAGTTATGTCCAATTGTTAATAGTGATATAAAATGTATAGATTTAAATATTGTTTATAAATATTTTAAATCTCAAGGTATAGAAATTAATGATAATAATTACTTAGAGCTTATGGAAAATTCATCTATAATATATTTAGACAGAGAGATAAATAAGTATATGGTAACATTAGGAGGAATGCTTATATTTTGTAGAAGTAATTATATATATATACCACACAATATGATAAAAATTGTAAATAGGATTAATAATAAACTTGATAAATACATAATAATAAAAGGAGATTTATTAACAATGCTAGATGAAGCTGAGAAAGTATTATATAGGATATTACCTAAAAAATACCCTACAGAAGCTATTTGTGAAAGTATAAAAAATGCAGTTTTATATAGAGATTATACTATATACTATAAAGAGATAGAAGTAATACTTGATTATAATAGTATATCAGTATCTAGCCCTGGAATACTAGTAAAAGGTAAAAATATAGTATCTTCCTATTATATAAAAAGAAATATGTGGTTATATGAAAAGCTTATAACTTTAGATGATAAAGGTAGATTTATAAAATCTGGAAAGGGATTTAGAAGAATAAAAAAAGCTTTTAAAAATAAGGAAAAAATTAAATTTATTAATTCTTTAAAAGAAGATAACTTTAAAGTTATATATCCAGGAATAAAGAAATATATATAATTTTCAGTATTGAAAAAATTTTCTGAATATTGTATAATTTATATATGGGCTAAACCTTATAAAAAAAATAGTTAAGGGGTGGTTTTAGTGATAAATGTATTTTGTAACCAAAGAGGTTCAGGAAAAACAAAAAAACTAATAAAATTAGCAAATGAAAAAGCTTTAGAAAACAGAGGTAATATAGTATATATAGATGATGACGATAGACCACTTTTTGAGTTGGATAGAAAAATAAGATTTGTTACTACAAATGAGTTTAAAGTTGAAAATTATGATAGTTTTTATGGATTTATGTGCGGCATGTTATCACAGGACTACGATATTGATACTGTCTTTATAGACGGATTGTTTAATATTGTAGATGGTAGCTTAAAAGATGCGGCACAATTGTTTTATGCTTTGGAAAAATTATCTGAAGAGTATGAAGTAGATTTCTTTATTACTATAAATGGGGAGTGTGATTTGTTACCAGAATATATTAAAAAATATGTGGCTTGATAATTTTAACAAAAAAGTATTGTATTAATTGTAATACTTGTATATAATAATGTATACAATATTATATATAAACCAAATATTAAAAAGGTAATGATAGAAAAAAGTAATTATAATATACTATGAAGAGAGCTAGTGGCTGGTGTAAACTAGTTAGTATTTATAATGAAATACATTCTTAAACTTAATGCTGAACTATACAGGATTATACTGTATTAAGTAAGTATATACGTATGTCTACGTTATAAGACAAAGAGCGGATATATTTATTTTAAAATAAATATATCAACATGGGTGGTAACGCGGATACTTCGTCCCTTATTTTATAATAAGGGGCTTTTTATTTTACTAAAAATTAAGGAGGCATAAATAATGGAAAATGTTTTTGATGTATTAAAAGAAAGAGGATACATAAAACAACTTACTCATGAAGATGAAATAAGAGATATTTTAGAAAAAGAGAAAGTAACATTTTATATAGGATTTGATCCTACTGCAGATAGTTTACATATAGGACACTTTCTTCCTATGATGATGATGAGTTATCTACAAAAAGCAGGACATAGACCTATTGCCTTAGTTGGTGGAGGTACTGTGATGATAGGAGATCCAAGCGGAAAAACAGATATGAGAAAAATGCTAGATAAAGATACTATTAATCGCAATGTTTCAAGTATAAAAAGTCAATTATCAAGATTTATTGATTTTGATGAAGGAAAAGCAATTTTAGAAGATAATGCCAATTGGCTTTTAAAATTAAATTATTTAGAATTTATAAGGGAAATTGGTGTTCATTTTTCTGTAAATAAAATGCTAACAGCAGAATGTTTTAAACAAAGATTAGAAAAAGGTCTTTCCTTTTTAGAATTTAATTACATGCTTATGCAAGGATACGATTTTCTTGAACTAAATAGAAGATACAATTGTGTAATGGAATTAGGTGGAGATGATCAATGGTCAAATATGTTAGCAGGTGTTGATTTAATTAGAAGAAAAGAAAGAAAGCCAGCTTATGCAATGACATGTACATTACTAACTAATAGTGAAGGTAAAAAAATGGGCAAAACTGTAAACGGGGCTTTGTGGCTTGATAAGGATAAAACATCTCCTTTTGATTTTTACCAATACTGGAGAAATATAGACGATGCAGATGTAGAAAAGTGTTTATTATTATTAACATTTTTACCTGTGGATGAAATTAAAAAGTTGTCTTCTTTAGAAGGAGCTAAAATAAATGAAGCTAAAAAAGTTCTTGCTTATGAAGTAACAAAACTTATACACGGAGAAGAAGAATCTAAAAAAGCAATGGAAGCTGCAGAAGCTCTTTTTGGATCAGGACAAAACATGGAAAATGTTCCTACAACAGAAATAAGTAAAGATTTAATAGGATCTACAATAGTAGATATTTTAGCAGCTACTAAAGTATTACCTTCAAAGAGTGAAGTTAGAAGATTAATACAACAAGGTGGACTTAATATAAATGAAGAAAAAGTTACAGATGCAAATTTAATTATTGATGAAGATTTTTTCAAAGATGGAAGTATGTTAGTTAGAAGAGGTAAGAAAAAATACAATAAAATAATAATAAAATAAAAATATAAGACCCCATGTTAACCTAAGCATGGGGTTCTATTTATAATATTAATTTTTATATGTTGTATTTCCACATTATAATTGCATCTTCATTATTATTTGCATAGTATTTTTTTCTTATTCCTTGTTCTAAAAAACCATATTTTTTATATAAATTTTGTGCTATTATATTTGATTTTCTTACTTCTAAGGTAATATTTTTTATTTCCAAGTTTCTGCAAAGATAAATTAAATTATTTAGCAATTTATCACCTATGCCTATACCTCTATATTCAGGATGAACTGCTATATTAGTTATATGACCTTCATCTAAAACTATCCACACACCTATGAATCCTATAACTATATTATCTTTTATAGCTACTAAGTATTTACGAAAAGTAGTGTCTAACAATTCTTGTTTTAAAGATTCTTTAGTCCAAGGTATAGAAAAGCACATTTTACTTAATTTAACTAAATCTTCTAAGTTATCCATTGAGGCAGAACAAATTATAATATCATTCATAGGATTTGCCATTCTTTTCTTCATATTCTCTTTCAGCTTGAGATTTTCTTATATAAAAAGGTTTAAAATCAAATATATTATCATAAATACCTTTTTTTAAAAGTTTAAAACCTAATTCTCCCAAAGAAGAAGATTTTACTAAATTTAAATGTACAGGAGCAAAGCTTGAATTTTTAACTTTAGTTTGTAAAATATCTTTAAACTTATATAAAGCATCTCCTACAAAATGTACATTTTTTTCTTTAGAATTTAATATATTTATTAAATCTTCTGTAGAAACTATCATATATTCACTTATTCGTTTTAAATTATTATTTTCAAATATATACAATGCAGTATATACATTACCTCTTAATGCATCTAATATAGGACAAATTATACCATTAGAATAAGCTAAATTATAAGCTAAAGCATCTAAAGATGATAGGGCAATAAAGGGTTTGTTTAATCCTTGGCTTAGACCTTTTATTGTTGCAGCTCCTATTCTAAGACCTGTAAAAGAACCAGGTCCCTTGGATACTACAAATCCATCTATGGACTCTATATCTAATTTTAAATTATTTAATAAGTACTCAACCATAGGCATGAGAATTACAGAATGTTGTTTTTTATAATTAAAAGTGATTTCGCCTAGTACTTTGTTGTCTTCTATAATTGAACAACTAGCAGATTCTGTAGCTGAATCCAAACTTAAAATTCTCATATAAATATCTCCTTTATATAATTATATTTTTCACCAAAATAATTTAGTATGATTTTTCTATAATTTAAATTTTTATTAGGAATTTTTATTATTTCTACAGATATGTGTTCTTTAGGAATTAATTCTTTTATGTAATTTGACCATTCTATAACAGTAACACCTTCTCCAAAAATATATTCATCAAAACCTATAGCTTCTATTTCATCAGGATCATTTACTCTATATACATCAAAGTGATACAATTTTATTCTGCCATCATATTCATTAACTATATTAAATGTAGGACTTGTAATATGTTCTTTTATTTCTAGACCTTTAGCTAATCCTTTTACAAAATGAGTTTTGCCAGTTCCTAAATCTCCGTTTAAACATATAATATCTCCTGAATTTGCAAATTTACCTAGTTTATATGCTATAGCCATTGTTTCTTCTACATTTTTAACTGTAAATTCCATATTTATAACCTCTTTCTAAATTATATAAATAACAATTACATTTTATCATACTTTATACCATATATAAAATAATAAAATAGGTAATCTAATTATTTGCATTGTTATTATACATTATGTAAAATAATAATAAGCTTGTTTAGTAACTTTTAAAACTGAGGTGTTGAATTTGAAAAAAGTTTTAGGCATAGTAGTTATATTTATATTTATATTTATAATTACTATATTTAGCATTAGAATATCGTATATAAATAAAAATCACAAAATTAACAATACAAAAGTAGAAAATAAAAATTCTGTCAATTTAAATATAGTAGCTACAGATAAACTGCTTTATTATATGATAAAAGATATTGTAGGTAGCAAACATAATGTAGAGTATATGTTTGGAAATAGACAAGATGAAATAAATTTTAAATTTTCTGAAGATAGCTTAGATAATATAAGTAAACAAAATTTATTTATATATTTTGGCGCTAATTTTGAACCTTGGATTAACAATTTTATAGATAATTTAAAAAAAAATAAAGTAGGTGTTATAAATACGTCTAGAGGCTCTAAAATAATTTCATACTCTAGCACTATAAAATCAGGAGAGTATGTTTTAAAAAATAATCCTTATTATTGGATGGATTTAGATAATTGCAAAATAATTTTGCTTAATATAAAAAATGCTGTTCAAGATAAAGATCCAAGAAATAGAGAATACTATGAAAAAAATTTTAATGATATAATTAAGACAATAGAAAAATATGATTCAAGTTTAAAAAAACTTTCTGATTTATCTAAAGATTGTTGTTTTATTATATCTTCAGAAGACTATGATTATTTTTTTCAATATAGTAATATAAACCTAATTAAAATTAATAATAAAGAAAATATAAAATATGTAGAAGAAAATTTTGATAAATATAGAAACTTTATTTTTGTTTATACTAATAAGGATGAGTTAAAAGAAAATGATGAAATAATTAAAAAATATAATATGCAACCATTAAATTTAATAGTGTATAGAGAAGAATTTAAATATGAAGACATTTTAAATTATAATGTAAAAAACATAGAAAATATTATACAAAATTAAAATTTTATTATGGTAGGTGTTTAAAATGAAAAAATTTTTTGCTTTTTTTTCATTTTTTATTTTAATACTTTTTATAAGTATATTTAATGTAAAAACTTCAAATTTTTTAAATATAAATAGTTTTTCTGCAATTAAGTTTGGAGAAAATATTTATGTTCAACCTAATGAAGTTAGAAATTCTAATATATTATCTTTAGGGGGAGATATATATATAAATGGTAATGTAAATGGCAATGTTACTTCTTTAGCAGGCAATATATATGTAAATGGTAATGTAAATGGTAATGTAAAGTCTATAGGTGGAAGTGTAACACAAGGTATAAATGGAAATATATCTGGAAAAATAAAAGAAGTAGGTAAAAATATTAAACCGCTTAATATATTTAGAGGAGTAAATATAAAAGATTATAATTTTACTTCACTATTTGTTTTTATAATTTTAGGATTGATTTTATATGGAATAATTCCATATACTATAATTAATATGGCATGGAATTTTAATAATAAATTTTTAAACAGTTTACAGTATGGTTATATAATTATACTATTATCTATATTTATGTCATTTGTTTTTACAGTAACTATTATAGGAATATTAATATTGCCATTTTTATTTTTATTTTTGTTTATACTATTTATTTTAGGAGTTACTTCTTTATCAATTTATATTGGGAAAAAAGTGACAATAAATTTAAATAAGAATATATCTGAATTATGGTGTATGATAATAGGAATGTTTATAATTGGAATTATAAAAAATATTTCTTTTGCCAGTATAGGTCAAACAATTTATCTATTAATAATAACACCTACAGCAATAGGATTACCCTTAAGTAATAAATTGGGGAGTTTTGGGAATTGGACTAAAAATTATAGAAAAGATTTTAAATATGAATGGGATAAATTTAAAAAAAGATAAAAATATATTTTAATAATGTTGATTTTTTTAAAAAAGTAGTATATAATAGGTGGTGTCTTAGGGGTATAGCTCAATTGGTAGAGTAGTGGTCTCCAAAACCATTGGTTGTGGGTTCAAGTCCTACTGCCCCTGCCATTATTTCGATATTTATTAAGGTTCTGACTTTTGTCAGAACCTTTTTTATTTAAATATTTAGTTAAATTAATTTTTGGCATTTAATAGTTATAAATATTAATTAAAAAATATTTTTATAAACAATTATTGATAATAATATTTTAATAAAGTATAATATAATATAAATTATTTAAATGTTATAAATATATTCGTATAATATTAAATTTACAGTAATATACATATTTAATAAATTTTATTTATTAAGTAATACTATATATTATGAGCTATGTTAATTAATATATGTGATACACCAATGCCGTAAGAGAGGTAATTTAAATGAAAAGTAACATAAAAATATTAGCTATAGAAAGCAGTTGTGATGAAACAGCTGCTGCAATAGTAGTAAATGGTAGAGAAGTACTTTCTAATGTAATATCTTCTCAAATAGATATACACACTAAATTTGGAGGAGTAGTACCAGAAGTAGCGTCAAGAAAACACATTGAAGTAATATCTACAGTAGTAGAAAAAGCAATTAAAGAATCAAAATTACAGTATAAAGATATAGATGCAGTAGCTGTAACTTATGGTCCAGGATTAGTTGGAGCACTTTTAGTAGGGGTACAGTATGCAAAGGGTCTTTCTTATGCATTAAAAAAACCTCTTATAGCTGTTAATCATATAGAAGGACATATAAGTGCTAATTTTATACAGTATAAAAATTTAAAGCCTCCTTTTATATGTCTTGTAGTATCAGGAGGACACACTTATATAGTGTATATGAAAGATTATGGAGAATTTGAAATACTTGGTCAAACTAGAGATGATGCAGCAGGAGAGGCTTATGATAAAGTAGCTAGAGCAATTGGATTAGGATATCCAGGAGGTCCTAAAATAGACAAAATAGCTAAAGAAGGAAATCCTAATGCTATAAAATTTCCAAGAGCTAATTTTCATGATGAAACTTCATTGGATTTTTCGTTTAGTGGATTAAAGTCTTCAGTTTTAAATTATTTAAATACAATGAAAATGAAAAATGTTAGTATAAATAATGCAGATGTAGCTGCTTCTTTTCAAAAAGCAGTTGTTGATTTTTTAGTAGATAATTCTATAAAAGCCTGTAAGGTAAAAAAATGTAACATAATAGCTGTAGCAGGAGGAGTAGCAGCAAATACATGTTTAAGAAGCACTATGATTGAAAAATCCAAAGAAAGAAATATAGAAGTTTTATTTCCAGATTTTTCTTTATGTACGGATAATGCTGCTATGATTGGAAGTGCAGCTTATTTTGAATATATTAAAGAAAATTTTGCTTCTATGAATTTAAATGCTATACCTAATTTAAAATTAGGTGAGAGATAATATAAATTTGCAATTGATATATATGATTTCTTTCAAAAAAGATTTTATTTTTAATATCTATTTATTATAAGTCCTTTAAATTAAGGCTTTAATATATTTTATAATTAAAAATGAATAAAATTTCAAAAACAATCAATTGCAATTTTTACACTATTTTTATATAATTATTATATCATGTTTATAAGCTTATATTTATAAATATTCAAGATTTACATGTTATGTAAGGATAAGGGGGCAAATAAATTGATTAAGAAATTTAAGAGAGTTTTAGTAGCTAACAGAGGGGAAATAGCAATAAGAATTTTTAGAGCTTGTAGCGAATTGGGTATAAGAACAGTAGCTATTTATTCTAACGAAGATAAGTGTTCTTTGTTTAGAACAAAAGCAGATGAAGCTTATCAGATAGGAAAAAATAAAGGACCAGTAGAAGCTTATTTAAACATTGATGAAATAATAAATCTTGCCATAAATAAAGGTGTAGATGCTATACATCCAGGATATGGATTTTTGTCTGAAAATTCCGAATTTGCCAGAAAATGCGAAGAAGCAGGTATAGAATTTATAGGACCTAATTCTGATATGATGGAAAGTATGGGAGATAAAATCAAATCAAAGATAATAGCTACAAAGGTTGGTGTTCCTACCATTCCTGGAGTTCAAAAACCTATAACTAGTGAAGAAGAAATGGTAGAATTTGCTAAGGTCTGCGGCTATCCAGTTATGCTTAAAGCTGCTGCAGGTGGTGGCGGAAGAGGTATGAGAATAGTAAGGTCTGAAGGTGAATTATTAGAAGCTTTTAGAAGTGCTAAAAATGAAGCTAAAAAAGCTTTTGGAATAGATGATATTTTTATTGAAAAGTACTTGGAAGAACCAAAACACATAGAAGTTCAAGTATTAGGAGATAAGCATGGAAATATAGTACATTTATATGAAAGAGATTGTTCAGTTCAAAGAAGACATCAAAAAGTTGTAGAATTTACTCCAGCTTTTGCTTTAAGTGAAGAAAAAAGAAATATTATTTGTGAAGATGCATTAAAAATAGCTAAAGAAGTAAATTATAGAAGTGCAGGAACATTAGAGTTTCTTGTTGACAAAAGTGGAAATCACTATTTTATTGAAATGAATCCAAGAATTCAAGTTGAACACACTGTTTCAGAAATGGTAACAGGGGTAGATATAGTTCAAAGTCAAATTTTAATTGCAGAAGGTTACCCTTTAAATTCATTAGAAATAGGAATTAAAAATCAAGAAGATATAAAACCAAGAGGTTTTTCAATACAATGTAGAATAACAACAGAAGATCCAACAAATAATTTTGCACCAGATACAGGAAGAATAGATGAGTATAGAACTGGATCTGGATTTGGTATAAGACTTGATGGTGGAAATGGATTTGCAGGCTCAATTATAAGTCCTTATTATGATAGTCTTCTTGTTAAGACTATTTCATGGTCAAGAACTTTTGAAGATGCTGTAAGAAAAGCTATACGTTCAATAAAAGAATTAAGAATTACTGGTGTTAAGACTAATGTAGATTTCTTAATAAATGTTTTAAATCATCCTGTATTTAGAAAGGGAGAATCTAATACAAACTTTATAGGAGAACATCCTGAATTGTTTGATGTGGTACCTAAGGCAGATACAGAACTTAGAATTTTGAAATATATAGGTGAAAAAGTGGTTAATGAAACTCATGGAGAAAAGAAAGACTTTGACGTTCCAGTAGTTCCTAAGATTGAAGTGCCTAATAACTTAAGAGGAACAAAACAAATACTTGATGAAAAAGGTGCAGAAGGTCTTGCTAATTGGATAAAGGAACAGAAAAAGTTATTGTTAACTGATACTACAATGAGAGATGCTCATCAATCATTAATGGCTACTAGAATGAGAACAAAGGATATGACTAAAATAGCTAGTGCACAGTCAGTGTTAGCAAAAGATTTATTTTCAATGGAAATGTGGGGAGGAGCTACATTTGATGTATGTTATAGATTTTTAAAAGAGTCCCCATGGGATAGATTAAGTCAATTAAGAGAAAAGACTCCTAATATATTATTTCAAATGTTAATAAGAGGAGCTAATGCCGTAGGGTATAAAAATTATCCAGATAATGTTATAAGAAGATTTATAAAGAAGTCAGCAGATTCTGGAATTGATGTATTTAGAATATTTGACTCTCTTAACTGGTTAAAAGGAATGGAAGTTGCTATTGATGAAACATTAAAAAATGGAAAAGTAGCAGAAGCTTGCATATGTTATACAGGAGATATTTTAGATACTTCTAAAGATAAATATTCACTACAGTATTATGTTAATATGGCTAAGGAAATAGAAAAAACAGGAGCACAAATATTAGGAATAAAAGATATGTCTGCTCTTTTAAAACCTTATGCTGCTAAAAAACTTATATCAGCACTTAAAGATGCTATATCTATTCCTATACATCTTCATACACATGATACTACAGGAAATGGAGTAGCTACAGTACTAATGGCAGCAGAAGCAGGAGTGGATATTGTAGATACAGCCTTTAATAGCATGGCGGGATTAACAAGTCAGCCAGCATTAAATTCTGTAGTTGCAGCTCTTAAAAATACAGAAAGAGATACTGGTTTAAATTCAGATGACTTAGAAAAAATAGCTCAATATTGGGTAGCAGTAAGACCAGTATATAATCAGTTTGAATCTGGATTGAAATCTGGTTCAGCAGAAATATATAAATATGAAATACCTGGAGGACAATATTCAAATTTAAAACCTCAAGTTGAAAGTTTTGGATTAGGACATAGATTTAATGAAGTAAAAGAAATGTATAAAAAAGTAAATGATATGGTAGGCGATATTGTTAAAGTTACTCCATCATCAAAAATGGTAGGAGATTTAGCTATATTCATGGTAAAGAATGACTTAACACCAGAAAATATTTATGAAAAGGCTAAAAATATGGCTTTCCC
This sequence comes from Clostridium acetireducens DSM 10703, assembly GCF_001758365.1. Classification (GTDB taxonomy): domain Bacteria; phylum Bacillota; class Clostridia; order Clostridiales; family Clostridiaceae; genus Clostridium_C; species Clostridium_C acetireducens. The sequence goes on along the minus strand of NZ_LZFO01000003.1, from coordinate 6,416 downwards.
TGATTCCGTAGTTACATTCTTTAAGGGGATGATGGGTCAACCTATGGGAGGATTCCCTAAGGATTTACAAAAGCTTGTACTAAAAGGAGAAGAACCAATAACTTGTAGACCAGGTGAATTACTACCATCAGAGGATTTTGAAAAAGATGCTAAATATTTAGAAGAAGAATTTGAAATAAAACCTAAAGAAGAAGACTTATTAGCGTATGCTTTATATCCAAGTGTATTTGAAGACTATTTAAAATATATAAAAGAGTACGGAGATTTAAGCAAGATGGGTAGTGACGTATTCTTCCATGGGTTACGTGAAGGTGAAACTAGCGAAATAACTATAGCAGAAGGAAAGAAATTAATAGTAAAACTTTTAGAAATAGGTAAACTTGATGAAAAAGGATATAGAAGTGTTGTATTTGAAGTAGATGGAAATAGAAGAGAAATTAAAATAAAAGATAAAGTAAATGCTAGTAAACAAAATTTAGTACAAAGTGATGTGAATATGGCAGATCCATCTAATAAATGTGAAATTGGTGCAAGTATTCCAGGAACAATATTAAAAATATTAGTTAAAGAAGGAGATAAAGTTAAGGAAGGACAGAGCTTAGCTATAATTGAAGCTATGAAAATGGAAACAAATGTAGTAGCTACAGCATCTGGTGTAGTGGATTCAATTAAAGCTAAAGAAGGACAACAAGTAGAAACTGGGGAATTACTATTAAAATTAAAAGAATAATAATATTTTAAAGTGCCTTGTCTGTTTATTTTTCAGACAAGGCACTTTTTTAAGTAAAGCCATTTAAATTTTAGATTATCCATTGTTTATAACTCTTTTCTTTTCATTTAGGGTATTTTCATCTGCAGTTGAAATAATTTGAAATAATGATTTACAATATAGGTTTTCTTTACCGGTATCATCTATTATTTTATACTGTCTTTTTAGCTCGTCAACAACATCATAAATTTTAAACATAGTTAAGTTTTTTTCAAATAAAACATAATCATTAACACATTTAACTTTTAAAACTTTCATATAAAATCCTCCTTATAAGAAATATTCTGAATATTGTTTATTTTGTAATTATATTATACACTAATTTTAATGTTTTGTCAAAAGATTAACAAAGTTTTTTTGCTAATTGCATATATTCTAAAAAAAAGTAAAAATAAAGGTTTTCATAGATAATAAATACAAGTAATGCATATATTGACTATATATTTTTAGTGATAAATAAAAAAGTTTGATAAAATTGTATCAATAAATGAATAAATTATTGCAGTATATACATTTATCAAACTTTTACTGACAAAGAAAGTTTAATTATATAATCAAAAAATATTAAGAATACTTATTTTTGTATTTCATTTAATATTTTTTTAGCTATTAAGTCTACATCTAGGGAATCAGTTACTTGAATTTTTATATGCTGAGTTTGTCCTTTAGCTTCACCAGTTAGATATATAATTTCTGCTGTATCATTGTCTAATTTTCTTACTATTTGTGCTATGTCTCCTTTTTTTATTAGTACTTTTTTGTTTGAAGAAAGAGATATTTTGCAATTAGATTGACTTTGAATTTTTTGTCCTATTTTAAAAATCATATATATTACCTCCTATTGATATTTATAATACAATTTGTTAAATAATAAATTTATAAAAACAAAAATATTTGAAAGTAAATGATATAATTATATTAATATAATTTATTATAAAAATACAGGAGGTATAAAATGGAAAAGAATATAGGAATTATTGGATGTGGAAATATGGGTCAAGCTATACTGGGTGGTATAATAAATTCAAATATGGTTATGCCTCATAATGTAATGATAAGCAATAGAGGTAAGGATAAATTAAATTATATTAAAAATAAGTATAATATTAATATTTGTGATAGTAACACACAGATACCTAATTTTTCTGATATTATAATTTTAGCAATAAAACCTAATATATGTAATGATGTTATAGAAGAAATAAAAGATTTAATTAAAAAAGATACTATAATAATCAGTATTGTAGCAGGAATTAGTTTAGAACAATTGTCAAATAAATTTAATAAAGGAGTAAAAATAATAAGAGTTATGCCAAATACGCCTGCTTTAGTGGGAGAAGCTATGAGTGCTTTGAGTTATAATGAATTTGTTAATGATAATGATGTAGAATTAGCCAAGAAAATATTTGAAAGTTTTGGAAAAGTTGAAATTATAGATGAAAAATTAATGGATGCTGTAACTGCTATAAGTGGATCTTCACCAGCATATGTATATATGTTTATAGAAGCTTTAGCAGATGGTGGAGTATTATTAGGCTTATCTAGAGATAAAGCATATAAAATGGCAGCACAAGCTGTATTAGGATCAGCTAAAATGGTACTTGAGACAAAAGAACATCCTGGAAAGTTAAAGGATAATGTATGCTCTCCATCAGGAACTACTATAGAAGCAGTGTATACTTTAGAAAAGAATAATTTTAGAGGTTCTATAATTTCAGCTGTAAAGCAATGTGGTGAAAAGTCTCAAAATATGGGTAAAAATAATTAAAAATAAGCTGTATAAAAGTAATAAGGCAGTAGCATAAAGAGAGTTTGTAAATAATTTGAATGAATTTTAGGAACTCTTAGAAGAAAAAATAAAAAAACTCCGTAATTCATCACAGGACGTGATGAGCCAATTTCCGCCCCAAGGATGGGGCATAAATTGGGTAGGAGTTTTTTTATTTTTTATTCTTAGAGTGTCTTAATGAAATGACTTATTTACAAACTCTCTTTATGCTACTATCTTATTACTTTTATACAGCTTATTTTTAATTATTTTTTATTCAACAACCTAGATATAAAATATATTGTATAAATTAAAATGTTTTTAAAGAAATATCTATTATTTTTAATATTACTTCTACAGCTTTTTCCATGGAATTAATTGGAATATATTCGTATCTTCCGTGAAAATTTTCTCCTCCAGTAAATAAGTTAGGAGTAGGCATACCTAAAAAGGATAATCTAGCTCCATCAGTTCCACCTCTAATAGGATTTACTAAAGGAGTTATATGAGATTCTTCAATAGCTTTATAAGCAATATCAATTATATGTTGTAAAGGAAGTATTTTTTCTTTCATATTGTAGTATTGATCATGAATTTCTATATAAGCAATATTTTTCCTATATTTATCATTTATAAATTTGGTTATATTTTCAAAAAGTTGTTTTTTATATTTAAAATTAGATTTATTAAAATCTCTAATTATAAAATGTAATTCTGTATTTTCTACATTTCCATTAAAATAAGTTAAATGAAAAAAGCCTTCCCTGTTTTCTGTATATTCTGGTTGTTCTGCTTTGGGCAACATATTTAAAAATTCGTTAGCTACCATAATGGAATTTATCATTTTATTTTTAGCACTACCTGGATGAACATTTTTACCATGTATAACTAATTTTGCTGATGCTGCATTGAAGTTTTCGTACTGTAGTTCACCTATTTTTCCTCCATCTATAGTATAAGAAAAATCTGCTCCAAAGTCATCTATATCAAAGTAGTCAGAACCCCTTCCTATTTCTTCATCAGGTGTAAAACCTATGCATATGTTTCCGTGTTTAATTTCAGGATTATTTATTATATATTCCATTGCAGTTACTATTTCTGCTATACCTGCTTTATCATCAGCACCTAGTAGAGTAGTTCCATCTGTAGTTATTATATCTTCTCCTATGTAATTTTTTAGTTCAGGAAATTCTTCAGGTGATAATATAATATTTTTTTCTTTATTTAATATTATATCTTTTCCATCATATTCTTTTATAATTTTAGGATTTATATTTTCACCTAATGCATCAGCACTAGTATCCATATGAGCTATAAAACCTATGTTAGGAATATTTTTACTAGTATTAGAAGGTATCTTAGCTATTACGTAACCTTTTTCCGTTAAGTATACATTTTTTATTCCTATATTTAATAATTCCTTTACTAAGTACTTGGCAAATTTTAATTGATTTTCAGTACTAGGGGTAGTGGAGCTGTTTTCATTAGAAGTTGTATTTACTTTAATATAGTTTAAAAATCTTTCTACAACTTTTGACATTATATCATTTCCTTTCTACATTAAATTTTCCCAAATTTCATATAGTTCATCTAATTTTTTTTGTAGAGAAATAATATTTTTATTTACTTCTTCGCTTTTTTCTGGATTAGAGTATACTTCTTCTAAGCATAATTGCTCTTGTAAAGAAGTTATATTATTTTCTAAATTAGATATATTATCCTCTATTTTTTTTATTTTGGCTTTTTTTTGTCTTTCAAATTTTTGTTCTTCTTTCTTTTTCTTTTTTTCTTTTTCTATTTGAGTTTTAGTTTTAGTATTTGATATTTCTTCATAATTAAATCTTAATGGATTTTTCTTTTTTTGTTTATAATAACTATAATTACCTAAATATAAGTTAATACCATCTTTATGCAGTTCATATATTTTATTTATAACTTTATTTAAAAAATATCTATCATGAGAAATTATTAACAAAGTTCCATCGTAATTTAATAAAGCTTTTTCTAAAGCTTCCCTAGACATTATATCTAAATGATTAGTAGGTTCATCTAATAATAGAAAATTAGATTTGGATAAAATTAGTTTTAGTAAATTTATTTTACATTTTTCGCCACCGCTTAAAGAAGAAATTTTTTTAAAAACATCATCTCCAGTAAATAAGAAAGATGCCAAAGCAGTTCTTATTTCTGTGGTTGTTAATTCAGGAAAGTCATCCCAAATTTCATCTATTACAGTTTTGTTAATATCTAAATTTGATTGCTCCTGGTCATAATATCCTATATAAATATTTTTACCTAAAACTTTTACTCCATCACTGGCTTTTTCCTTATCCATAATTATTTTAAATAATGTAGTTTTTCCACCGCCGTTTTCTCCAATTAATGCTGTCTTTTCTCCTCTTTTAATATCTAAATTAACAGAATGAAATAATAATTTATCATTAAATTGTTTTTTTAGATTTTCAATATGTAAAATATCATTTCCGCTTTTAATTTCAACTTGAAAATTCATATGAGAAATTTGCTTTTCGGTAAGAGGTTTATCTAATCTTTCTATTTTATCCAAAGCTTTTTGTCTGCTTTCTGCAGCTTTAATGCTTTTTTCCCTATTAAATGATTTATACTTTTCTATTATTTTTTCTTGCCGTTTTATTTCAGATTGTTGAATATTGTATGCTTTTAATTCAGATTCATAATTTTCTTCCTTCTGTTTTATGTAACTTGAATAGTTTCCATTATAGCATTTAATGTGACTATTTGTTAATTCAAATGTTTTATTAGTTACAGAATCTAAAAAAAATCTATCATGAGATATTATAAGCATTGTACCTTTGTAGGTTTTTAAATAGTCTTCTAACCATTCTATTGCATCTAAATCTAAATGATTTGTAGGCTCATCTAGCAATAATATATCTGGATTTATTAATAATAATTTACATAAAGCAACTCTAGTTTTTTGTCCTCCACTTAATATATTTATAGGCTTTTCGTAGTCCTTTTGTGAAAAACCTAAACCATTTAAAACTTTACTGATTTTTGCTTTATATGTATATCCGCCTCGATTATTATATAATTCCTGAGATAATGTGTAATTTTTTATTAATTTTTCGTAATAAGACATATTATTAGAATCATAAGAGGTGCTTAAACTTTTTTCTAATTTATTTATTTTTTTTTCTAAGTTTAACAATGACTTAAATACTAGTAATAGCTCATCATATATAGTATTATTAGAATCTAGGGATAAATGCTGAGATAAGTAACCTATTTTTTTACTTTTATCTACAAAAAGATCTCCGCTATCGTAATCAATTTGATTTGCTATTATTTTAAACAAAGTAGATTTACCTACACCATTTGCTCCTATAAGTCCAATTTTTTCGCCTTCATTTATATGAAAAGTTATATTTTTTAGTATAGAATCTATACCATAGCTTTTGTTAATATTTTTACAGCTTAAAACAATCATCAAATCACCTTCCATTAGGAATTATTTATGTTAAAATTAAAAAATAGAGTATAATAGATTATTATACTAAAATTAAAATGTAATTAAAAATAATTAATAAATAAATTTATTGTATATTACATAACATGAATTAAATCCGTATATTTGCATAATAAAAAAATATGTTATATATTAAATTCAGAAATATAAATATTCTTAAATTATTAAAAACTGGTTATTACTAAATTTTAATATAGGATTTAATAAATATAATATAGAATTTAATAAATAATTATTTATAATTGAGGAAATTGCACAATTAAACTTCCTCAATTATATTTAAAAATCATTACTTTTTGTTAATAATTAACTATTTTGTTCAGAAAAAGATAATAGCAAAGCTAAGGTGCTATTGCACCTGTGGATAACTT
>NZ_LZFO01000002.1 GCF_001758365.1 Clostridium acetireducens DSM 10703 | reverse complement strand
CTTGACAAACCCATGCACTCCATCTCCTGTTATTATTAAGATGGGCTTAAGGCTGATTTTGACTATTGTCAGTCCTATTCTACATGATTTTTTCACAGGGGTGTTGCATTTAATATTGCAATTTAAGAATATATTATTTAGATAAAAAATGCATTGGCAAAGCTACCAATGCATTTTTTACTCTAATTCCCCATATTTATCTTTGTAAAGCACCCTCTGGTACAGCAATATCATCAATTTCTAAATTTTTAATTTTGCAATAATATTCTAAAAATTCTTTTGAAAATTCTTCATCTACAGTACCTTTTTTTATCTCAAAAATTCTTTTAAGCACTTGAGCTGCTTGAATATCTGTTAAATATCTATGAGTTCCACTTCCAAAAGTAATATTTTTTGGTTTATTAGGATTAAAATAATAGTCCCAAAACTTCAACTTTTTAGCTTCATTAAGGGATAGTTTTAATTTATATTTAGAATCTGAACCTAAATATCCTTTTTCTTTATTATTACCATTATAATTTCCATCTACTAAAAATACAGCAAAAATAAATCTATCTTTATCTTTAGCATTTGGAAATCTTGTTGTAAGCAAAACTAAACTACTGTTAGTAATATTTCTTAACTTCTTTGGATTTCCTTTATTAACACCACTTTGAATAGTACCTGTATAAGCACGCCAATTTTTTAAAATTTGACTTTCTGCACATATAGCTCCATTTTCTTCATAAAATTTATCTAGTTCTTCTCTAGATATTTCACCATTTAAATATTTATAACACTGACACTGTGGATTAGAACACACTTTACGCTTTGATTTTTTAATATTATATTCAATAATTTTATCACTACAAGCACCTTTATATCCTACAATTTCTTCACTATTGCCACCATCACAATAATTACACTTAAAAGCAATATTATTCCTGTTTGAAGCTTTATTATTAGTGTTTTTTGAATGTTTTGCTTCATCAACCATAGCTTTTATCATTTTTTCTTTTTTAAGTTTTTCCTCAATTTTCTTATTTTCAGCTTCCCTTTGAATAATTATATTTTTATCTTTTTCAACTTGCTTTAGAAAAGATTTGTCCTCTAATTCTAAAAATGGACCAAAAGCAGATGGATAAGAAAATTTTTTTTCATCTTCAATATTATCAAATAATACTGTTACATAGTTATTTTCAAGATCTACTATTTGTCCTTTACCAAAAACTTTATGCTTTACTACTTGATCACAAAGGTCCACATCTACACCTCCAATAATAATCTTATGAAATAACTTGTCATGTATTTTAGATTTTCATCCTATGCTAATTAGAAAATCCTATATTTAAATTGAAATTTTTTATGCCATTTATATATTTGTATAAATAATTTTATAATGCTTAATAATATAACTATCTATCTTATTCTGCCATAAATTTTTTCAGGAATATCTATTTCTAATAATTAAAACAACACTGGAAATTTTTTTGAAATGTTCATTTTTTTAACTATATAAAATAACGCCTTTCTGCCTATTAAATATAAACAAATGGGCGTTTTATTTATAAAAATGGATTTCGCTTGATTTGAACCAATTAAAGCTACATTGGTATTTTAAGAAGTAATCTACAAATTCAAGTTAATCACTTGATAAATAGTTAATTTACTAAGATGAGAGTCTCTTATTAACCCTAACTTATAATTATCACATTGTACTAAAATTATAATTTATTATTATTTTATACTCTTAATTCCCCTTATATTAGTATACATTAATTTCTTATTTATGTCAATACAGTTATGAATACTGCTTTTGCAATTAATTCCAACATGCTGTACAAACTTATATATTATCATTCTATATCTCCTGTTTACTAATTATAGTTTAGTATCTTTTATATAACAAAACATATAGGTAGTTATTAGAAAATTAAAAACAAATTGTTTTTAATTTTCTAATATGCTAACTATATGTTTTGTTATATTAAAAATTATTCAGATTTAGTTTTTATATATTTAACATTATTCATTGATGGTTTTTCAATATTCAATTTTTTCAAACTATCTTCATTAATATATACATCTGTTTCATCAGATATTTTAATTGGCATTTTAGAAATATCTTCTCCTTTTAATACTGCCGCTGCCATTTTACCTGTTTGGTAACCTAATTTGTAATAATTAATTCCTACAGTAGCTAAAGCCCCTGCTTCTACACTTCCTTTTTCCGCTGCAATTATAGGTACTTTTGCTTCTAATGTAGTTTTAGCAATTATAGGCATTGATGATACAACTAATTGATCTGTAGGTACATATAATACATCTATTTTCTTTACTAAACTAGCTATATTACTATTTACTTCATTTGTACTTGTTACTCCTGAAGGTATAATTTCATAGCCCTTAGCAACTTTTTTTAATTCATTTAATTGAACTTCTGAATTTACTTCACTTGTATTATATATAAATCCTATTTTCTTTGCATTTGGTACAAGTTTCTTTATTAAATCCAACTGTTTTTCTACAGGTAAATAGTCTGAAGTTCCTGATACATTGGTTTCAGGTTTTTCTATGGATTTAACTAATTCAGCTTTTACAGGATCTGTAACAGAACTAATCATTATTGGTATTTTCTTTGTTGTGTTATATGCTCCTTGTGCTGCAGGAGTACCTATAGCAAAAATTAAATCTTTCTTTTCTGAAGAAAATTTCTTTGCAATAGTTTGAGATACCGCTATATCTCCTTGAGCATTTTGATAATCTATTTTCATATTTTCTCCATCTTTATATCCACTTTCTTCAAGTGCCTTTATAAATCCTTGTCTATTTTCATCTAAAGCAACATATTCTACAATTTGGCTTATTCCTATATTTACTACATTCTTTTTATCTGCTGTTTTTGCACATCCTGTTAACATACCAGCTATTATTAATACTCCAACAATTATTTTTTTCATAATACATTCTCTCCTTTATACTGCATATTCGAATTTTTTTAATATATCTTCTACAGTTATTTTTTTCTTTTCTTCTACATCTAAATCTAAAATAATTTCACCTCTATGCAACATAATAAGTCTATTGCCATACTGTATTGCATCTTTTAAATTATGAGTTACCATCAATGTAGTAATGTTTTTTTCTTTTACAATTTTTTCAGTAAGTTTCATAACTTCATTAGATATTTTAGGATCTAAAGCAGCTGTATGTTCATCTAACAATAATACCTTGGGATTACATATGCTAGCCATTATTAATGACAATGCTTGTCTTTGTCCTCCTGAAAGATATTTAACCTCTACATCTAAAAGCTTTTTTAAATCTAAAGATATTCCATCTAATAATTCTTCTAGATATTCTGTTTTATATCTAAGACAATATTTAAAATTAATTAACTTTCCTTTGTTTAATGCTAAACTCAAGTTTTCTCTTACTGTCATAGAACCGCATGTACCTAAATTTGTATCTTGAAAAACTCTACTTATAATTTTAGTTCTTTTATGTTCAGGCATTTTGGTTATATCCTTGCCTTGAAGTAAAATACTTCCTGAAGTTTCTTCCACTATTCCTGAAATTATATTTAATAATGTGGACTTCCCTGTACCATTGCTTCCAATTATGCTTACAAAATCACCTTTATTAATGTTTAAATTAAGATTTGTAAACAATTTATTTTCTCCCATATGTGCATTATGAAAGCTTTTTGATAAGTTTTGAATTTTTAACATTTAAAACCCTCCTTCCATGTTTTCTGTTTTTAACTCCACCTACAGCTAAAAATGCAATAATTACTAGGGATGTTATCATCTTTAAGTCAACTGGTGTAAGTCCTACATTCATAGCAAAATATATGGTAATTTGATAAATTAATGTACCTAAAATTACAAGAGTTGTTTCTTTAATAAACATTTTCTTTTTAATTATAGATGTTCCAATAATTATGGAAGCTATTCCTAAAACTAATGTGCCAATACCCATAGAAACATCTGCAAATCCTTGATATTGTGCCATTATACTTCCTGAAAGTGATATAAGTGCATTTGAAATCATAAGACCTAATATTTTTATTCCTCCTACTTCTATTCCTAAAGATTTAATCATTTGCGAATTATCTCCAACACCTTTTAATATATATCCTAATCCAGTTTTTAAAAATAAATCCATAATGATTTTAATTACTGCAACAAAAACAAAAGTAATTATTAGTGGATTAAAATCATAAAATATATTTACTTTACTAAAAATAGGGATATTTGCCTTACCCATAATTCTTAAATTCAATGAATATAAAATACCCATTACTAAAATTCCAGAAAGTAAATTTGATATTTTAAGCCTTACATGAAGCACTCCTGTTATTAACCCTGCCATTGCTCCAGCTAATAAAGCAACTAAACTAGCTGTAATAGGGGATACTCCTTTTTTCAACATTATAACTATTATTGCTGCTCCTAATGTAAAGCTTCCATCTGCAGATAAATCTGGAAAATCCAAAATTTTATAACTTATATACACTCCTAGCACCATAATTGATAATATTAAACTTTGTACTACTACACCTGTTAATACTTCCATAAAGATTCTCCTCTCCATTTTTTGTATATAAAAAAAGCCACTGGACATTTCCTGTGGCTTTTAAAAATACATAAACAAAAAAACGTAAAAGCCACATAGATTATCTACGTGGCTTTCTATAAAAATTAACGAAAAACTTATATTTATAGCCAACATAGATACAAACCTTTTAATGCAAATAATTGCTGGGGGTTTGTACCTATGTTAATTTTTTAGGTACAAACCCTATCTAAATTGGCTATTAAAAACAACTTGTACTGGTACGTTTAATAAGTTTTTCATAATTAATTCCTCCTAAAATTTTATTATTAGTAGTTTATCATCTTAATTTATTAATGTCAAGGATTTTTTTAAATTTTAATTATATTACCCGTATTATTATATACAAATTTTTTACCAAATTGTTCTTTAATTTCTTCCATAGCATTTTCTCCTGTACAATGAGATAATCCTAAAACTTTTATGTGTTTTTCTTTTAAAAATTTAATAGTATTATTTAATCTTAGTTCATCACAACCTACTAAATGAGTTCCTCCAACTACAGCATAAATAGGCATATTAGTGCGTTCCATTATAGTTTCTAAAATATTAACTATTCCTATATGTGAACAACCTAATATAATTATTAAACCTTTATCAGATTTAACCCCTAATACAATTTCATCATGAAAATTATCAGGTATATAATTGTCATTTTGTTTTATTTTAAAAATCTTACTTATTGATTCAAAATCATTATATTTTTCAAAATTAGAAAATATCATTATATCCTTAGTAATATAAGCTACATCTTCTTCTATATATTTTATTGGAATATTATTTTGATTAACAAATTCCTCATCAAATGCATTTCCAATATATTTATAATTTCCTTCCTTTGTGGTTTTATATTTACTATTAAAAAATCCTTTACCTAAAATTAATTTATATGGCTTTTTAAACTTATCCACAAATTTTCTAAATCCGCCACTATGGTCATAATGACCATGACTTAATAAAACATAATTTAACTTGCTTAAATCAACTTTTAATAACTGTGCATTTTCAATAAAATCACCACTTTGACCAGTATCAAATAAAATTTTAGTTTTATCAATTTCTATGTAAAGAGATAATCCATGCTCATTATGTAATTTGGAATTAATACTAGGGTTATTTTCTATAAGAGTTGTTATTTTTAAATTCACTTTAATCACCACATTCCATATTTTTTAGTCTATCCTCGCACTCTAAGTTATATTTTTTATTCAAATATTCACATATATAATAACAAATAATTGCTCCTAATATTGTTGCAATTATATCCTTAATATCAAATGTCATACTTGTATAATATTGTTCTAGTTCATAAATAAGAGTACCTGCAGAACAAGCTAAAATTGTAGATTTAATTGCTTTTTTATCTATTTTTTGACTTACATATAAAATAAAAAATACTGCGCCTATAATATAAAAAAAGTTAGGTGCTGAATCCGCTATTCCAAAATCATTTATATTATTGTTGTATATATAATTTCTATAAGATGATTTAGAAATGAAGCCTAGTATAGTATTAATTACTGCTATAATTAAATAAATTTTCTTGATTTTATTTTGCATAAATGTCTCCTTTTTACTTTAAGAACAAATGTAGATTAACCTTAATTAACAATGTCATGTACCAATTATTATACAATAAAATTCAATTAACTTCAGTAAAATTTGTATTAGCAATAAATCACTTTATTTTTTACTAAATAATTCTTTCAGCATTATTTTTAATTTCAGCAACTTTACTCATTATGCTTTTAGCATCATTCATATTATCTTTAAACAATGTAGAAATATTTCCAACTGTTCTAAATGGATCTTCCATAAGAACTCTATTATCATCAATTAATCCATTTTTAACTACATAATTAATTATGAGTTTTACAAAATGTATCTGCTTAGTATTTAAATTTTTATTATTTAAAAATTCAGAAAATAATTCATTTGCAGTATTTCTGTCTAAGCCTACTATTTTTCTTACAAGTTTGTTAACTGGCATATTTCCAAACTCTTTTTCATAGTCTGATTTTGTTCCAAGCTCTTTCCACATAACAAATTCAAGTGTTTCTAAATCTTGCTTTGTTAGCTTCTTATTATTTTTAAGCTTATATATAGCAAGTTCATCTTCATGTTCCTTAAGATAATATTCAACTTTCTTTTTATAATTTTTAAGATTATTAATATTATACATAGCTGCATGAGATTCTTCATTTATTACCATATCTTCAAAATTAGTATAATAAATCTTTTGATTAGTTTTCTCCAAATACTTTAAAAGTTCCCTTAAAGCTTGTCTAACTTCATCTAATTCAAACAAATCCACATCTTCCCAAAATTCAGTTGTTCTAACTTTATCTATAATGTATTTTTGTTCATGAACCTGTGGTATAGTTCCGAGTTTTGATAAACTTTCTGCTGTTTCTATAACACTTTTTATTGGTCTTGTTGCATTATTACATTGAAGATTTGCAATTTCTATTGTATACATTAATATATCAAATCTTTTTGCAAATTCATCATCATTTAATGTTGTTATAAGTGGAGATACATATTCTTTAATATCCCTTGTATTAACAGCTCCAAGACTTTTCCATTCTTCTTTATTTTTATATTTTTGGACATACTTTAAATTCATTTTTACCATGAAATTATCTTCATTTAAGTTATTTACAGCATCAAGTACATCTTTTAATAATTCACTTCTATGTTTAACATACTCTTCATCAGAATATTTCAAATCCTGAAGTTCTTTTATTAAGTCAACTTTAAGATTAAATATTCTTTCACTTAAAGTCTGTGCCATATTAACTTCAAATCCTTTTGGATTCATTCTGAAAAATTCAAAATTATTGCAGAAATCAAATATTAAAAACTTATCCTTATTTTGTCCAATACCTAATAAATCTTCACAAAGTCTTGTGCCTCTTCCTATCATTTGCCAAAATTTAGTCTTAGACCTTACTTTTTTAAAGAAAATAAGATTTAAAATTTCTGGAATATCAATACCTGTATCAAGCATATCAACACTTATTGCTATTTGTGGCAATTTATATTTATCAGAGAAATCATCAATTAAACTTTCTGCATAATTAATTTTATTATCTATAACTTTTGCATAATTTGTACCAAGCTCTGGATATAATTTATCAAATCTTTCTTTAATAGCTTCTGCATGTTTATGGCTTTTAGCAAAAATTATAGTCTTTCCAAGCTTTTCATTTCCTTCAATTCTTAATCCTTTTTCCATAAGCTTATTTAAAACTAAATCTATTGTGTTAGAATTAAACAACCATTGATTAATAGCTGAACTGCTTATTTCTTCACCAACGTTTTCATCCTCATCAAATTTATCTTCATATTCTTCCTTATCCTCATCAGATAATTCATCATATTTAATTCCATCTTCCATTATCTTAGACTTAACTTCTATGGTTTCATAATCTACAAGAAATTCATCTTCAACTGCCTTTTCAAATTCATAAGCATAAGTAGGAACTCCATTTTCCATATCAAAAATAGTATAGGTATTCTTGTCTACTTCATCTTTTGGGGTAGCTGTAAGTCCTACTAAATATGCATCAAAATAATCAAAAATAGCTTTATATTTTTTATAAATACTTCTATGTGATTCATCAACAATAATTAAATCAAAATGACCACAGGTAAATAACCTTTTGCCATCTTTAGATTTAGTATCATCAATGGCATTCATCATTGTTGGATATGTAGAAAAAATCATTCTTGATTCCTCTGGATTATCCCTATTATCTAATAAATTGCATAATGAAAGGTCTGGAAGCAGTTTTGAAAAATTCTTTTTTGCCTGTTTAACAAGAGCTGTCCTATCTGCTAAAAATAATACATTCTTTATCCAATTATGTCTGCTTAGCACATCAACTAATGAAATTGCAGTTCTTGTTTTACCAGTACCAGTTGCCATAACTAATAAAAGTTTTCTCTTTCTTTTTTCTAAATCCTCACAACATGCAGTTATAGCTTCCTTTTGATAATATCTATCTGATATTTCGCCTTTTATATTGATACTTATTAAACTTTTCTTTTGAGTTCTTCTGTCAATCATAAGTTGTAATTCATCTTTTTTAAAGAATCCGTAAACTCTTCTTTCAGAATAGCAATTATAGTCATCCCAAATATATGTTTCAAATCCATTAGTAAAGAAAATTACAGGCCTAATATCATATTGCTTTTCCAAACAATCAGCATATAATTTAGCTTGCTGTTGCCCTACTTTAGGATCCCTGCTTGTTTTCTTTGCTTCAATTACAGCAAGTGGTTTTCCATCATCACCATATAAAGCATAATCAGCATATCCCTTTTCTGCATTATTAGGCATACCAAAAAGCTCTATTTCCTCACCAATATCTTTATTAAAATCCCATCCAGCAAGTTTAAGTTCCACATCTATATAAATCTTTCTTGTTTTAAACTCACTTATTTCATCTATATTAAAATTATAATTTTCTGTATTATCTTTTCTCTTTTGAGTTATTTCTTTTCTAAGTTCCTTATTTTCATTTATAATATCTTCAATTTTTTTATCTTTTGAACTTAATTTATCATATAAATCTTTAAGTTCTTCTGGTCTTACCCTTTTTTCTTCCCCTTGAAGTAAACTATTCTCATCAAATTGTTTTTCTGCATAATCATTACCATAACAATAATCTATCCAATCAATAAATTGATACAAATTATGTAATGACAAAACTGCCTCTTCCCTTGTTATATTTTTATTAGTATGTACCGCTAAATTACCTAATTTAATAACAAACTTTAACAAAGGCAACATTTCACTATGAATAAGTTCTGTAAAACTTCCATTATGTATTAAACTACTTATATTATCTTGATAAGGTAATATTAAATCTTCATCAAAACTATATACCCATTTAACAGCAAGTTCCAAAGCACGTCTACTTAAAATAGCACAAGTAGCTGGACTTACTAATATACTCTTTTCTGCTTCAATGCATGCATTTGAAAAACTATTAAATTCTTTTTTAAATTTTAAAAATTCAAAGTTAGTACACAAAAACCCATACCCCCCTTAATGTGAAAGTATTCCTTATACATATTTTATCATAATTTAAAATATTTTGGCATACAAAAAAGCCTTGGACTTCTCCAAGACTTTCTCCATATTATTAAATTTCAATTTGTCGACTTGTTTAACGAAGTCTGCAAATTGATTTTGATGTGCTAAATCTGGTAAAAGTATTTCTAATCCTTTTAGCATTGATAAGTTTAAATTTTTCTGCCTCACGCCTCTTTGTTGACTCTTATAAAACTCTTTACCTATTTGTATACAATAATATACATAAACTGTATTTACTAAATTCTCATTTAAATTAGCATATGCTATAGCTTGATTACAACTACACTCAATCATATTTATTGTAGATTTTAATGCAGCAGTATCATACATTCCTAATAATAAACTTCCAATTGGAATTATCTTTGCTGAAGATTCTTTTATAGCTGTCTCTGTTATCTTTTCTATACTATCAAAACAGTACATATTGTTTAGTTCACCAGAAGATAGCCAAGGTATCGTTCCATTATAATATTCATTATTAGAACGTGATGGTGTACCACCAGTTTTCCAATCTCCAATTTCGCCTAATTTCACTTTAGGTAAGCCCTTTTTATTGCTAACTGGATATCCAAACATCTCGATAAATCTCGATTTGACTTTATAAACTAAAAAACACTATCCAATATACTTTCTATGTGAAATCTTAACATTATTTTGATTTACCATTGCATATTGAAGGGTTGTATCTATTTTCTGATGTCCTAAAAGTTGTTGTACTTGTTCTATAGGCATTCCTTTATCAATGGCTCTTGTGGCAAGTGTTCTTCTAAATTTATGTGGATGTACTTTATTAATATTAAGTTTTCTTCCAAGTTTTCTTAATCTAATTTCAACCCCACTAATATTTAACCTATTATATGGTTTTATTAGTGATACAAATAATGCTTTATTATCATCAACTCTACTATCAATATAATTTTGTAAATGTATTTTGGTTTTTGCATCAAAATAAACTCTTCTTTGCTTATCACCTTTTCCTTCAACAATACATTCTCTTTCATTGAAATTTATATCATCAATATTTAATTTTACCAACTCACCAACACGTATTCCAGTGGAATTTAGCAAGTCTATAATTGCGAGATCTCGTATTTCTTTGCAATTATCACGCATTATTTCTAAATTTTCATCTGTATATATTTCTTTCACAATCTTTCCAGTTCTTATTTTATGAATACGCCTTACTGGACTCTTTAAAATATAATTTTCGTCCTCAAGCCATGAAAAGAATGTTGATAAAATTCTTCTAATATTATCAATGGTAACCTTACTACAATTGCTTCTTCTATAATATTCTGCTAAATATCCTCTTAAATCTTCTGTTGTAATATGCTTAACTGGTTTATCTAATGTTTTTAACATATTTTCTATGGTGGATTTATAATACTTAAGAGATTTTTTTGAGCATCCTTCTACTCGCTTTGCACAAATAAACAAGTTGCAATAATCTACTTCTTCATTCTCTAAATTTCTAGTATTAGTTTTATTTATAAAAGCTAATCCTTGCAACTTTCTCAATAAAACTTTGTGAAGCTCCTCCATTTGCATATTATTAAGTAAATTTATCATTTCCTGTTCAATTTCAATAATAAGTTTTTCCATTACAATCTTCTCCTTTTAAAGTTTTAGATTGTAATATTATTGACATTTACTGGTTAAAATTATCATTTTATATTAGGAAAGTATGTTATAGAAACCTGTAAGACAACTTAGTTAAAGATATTATTTTACAACACATTTAACTAAATTATATTTATTAGCAATCTCATCATTCATTACAATAACTTCACTTTTCCAAATGGTATTCTGATATGACAATTTCTTTTTTAATGCATCTGATATAGGTAATAACCATTCTATTTCGTGACCTTTAATGACAAGAATAAACTTTAACTTTATTTTACTATTATCTAATTCAAAAAAATTATTATTTATTTCTCCATAATCCTTATTTCTTTTTAATATAGTGGAATAATATAAGTTAAAAGAATGTATAAATTTATCTGAAATTTCTTCTATAAATTCATTAAAACGTATAATATTATGTTTTGTAGGTCTCGGTGAACTTGATTTTGCTTCAATAAAATTTAGCTCATTTTCATTTCTTAAAACAACGAACTCTACAACTTTTATTCCAGCTCCTATTTTATTATGTAGTTTGGACTTTTCAATTTTAAATATTTTATCTTCCTGAAAATCACCAAAAATCATATTGGATTCATTTATTTGTACCATTATTCCATCGCCCTCTCAACTTCATCTTTGTACAATTGAATAAAGGTATCCATAATTGTGTTATTTTTTAAATCTCCAAAATTAATATTATTTTCACATTTTACACCATCGTTAGTTTTGTACAATGAATAATACATAATTTCATCATTTTCAGATCGTTTTACTTCAAAGTACTTTGCAAAAATGTAATCATGTGTAGTTAGAAAAATTTGAACTCCATTTTTCTGTAATTCAATTAATATTTCTACTAAATCTGGAATAAATTTAGGATTAATATTAGCTTCTGGCTCATCCCATAGAAGAATACTATTTTCCGTTATATTTTCATTCATTAAAAGCTGCCATAACAAACCTATTTTCTTTAATCCCTCTGCTTCAACTGCAAAATTAACCATCTCATCATTACTTTTTTTTACATAAAATTCTTCATTTTCAATAACCACTTTACCATCCATCATCTTTTCGAGAATTGGCAATACCTTTAATGCAATCTTAGGAGGTTCTTTTAATTGCCACTGACCAGCTATTTTTATAATATCAATCAATGTTTTGTCAAATGGAAATTCATTAAATTTATCAGCCATTGACACAAGCCCTTTTGAATGCGTAAGCATATCTTTTGCTGGAATGAATGTACAATTGATTTCCTGTGATGGATATGATATTTCATATGAACATTCATCATCACTTCCGAATGTTGAGCTTATTCTATTAATATTAAGATCTAATTTTCCCATTAAATATTTTTTGTCTGATTTATTATCAATATTTGAAGCTTTTACTTCTAAAAATAATGGTTTAAGTTGCTTAACAAAAAAACTATTATTAATATTAACAGATTTAAAATATTTTGAAATATCCTCTATATTTTTGCTTTTAGAAATTTGAATGGCTGCATAAATTGCTTTAAGTAATTGTGTTTTCCCTGTTCCATTTTCCCCCATTATTACATTTATACCTTTTGAAAAATTGACTTTAAGACTTTTAAAAACAGTAAAATTTCTTAATTCAACACTTTCAATACTCACAATCACATCACTCCTTATTACCCATAAGGTATATTATTTATTTTTTCTTATATTATATATTGTAGCCTGCCCATTTAAAATAAAGTTAATAGTGATTATTCCACCATACCATTATTAATTAAATAATTCTCCGTTGAAAGCCTTTTGCATTAGTGAATTAAAGTTGTCCTCTAATTCTTTTAAGCTATTCTCCATTTCAAATTTCAATTTGTCGACTTGTTTAACGAAGTCTGCAAATTGGTTTTGTAGTTCTATTGGTGGTACTGGAATTTCTATATTTTTAAACTTATCCATTGAAACATTATACATAGACCCACTTGTACCTGTTGATTGTGCAGAAAACTCCGCTCTTATAGATGATTCACTCAATATATATTTCATATAAAACACATTTACCCTATCAACAAACAACACCTTCCATAACTTATCAGGAAGCAATAAATCAGGATAATCCTTATGAATAATACAAGTTGCTCCAACCATTTCACGTGTATTCGCTCTACTAAATAGTAAATCACCTTTTTCTGGAAAAACGTACTTTTTAATCTCTACAGCATCACTTATTACTTTGTATTCATCAGATTTAAAATAGCCTTGTGTCACAGCACTAACCTTTAAAACGGCTTTTTCACCTTCTCTTTTTTCTCTTGCTTCACCATTGGCACTCCATCCTGCTGTTATACTTTTTACAATACCTCCTATAGTGTCTTTATTCCACCCTTTAGGATTGCTTGCCGGATCACCAAACATCTCGATAAATCTCGATTTAATCAATTCATCTAAAGCTTCTATTTGAGCTTTTCTCTTATCTATTAAAGATTGTGCTTGCTCTAATACTTCTACTATTTTTTTTTGTTCTTCTTTATCCTCATGTATATCAACCTGAAATTCTGAAAACTGAGTTTTATTTATTATAGGTACTACTGGTGCATTTGCTATTGCCTCAAGTCTTTGTTTATTGACCATAAGCACATATGCCAAATATTTAGATGAAATTATTTTTTTATTATGAATTATTGAATTTATTTGTTGATTAAATGCAGCCTTTTCTTTATTAATTGCTATTTTACCAATACTACCTATACATGTAATCAATAAACTGTCTTTAGGCACAATCCTTGCCTTTTTTTCAGCTTTATTAGAAATATATTGTTTTGAATGTTCTATTTCTGTAATATTATTATTAATATCATCTGGTTTTATAAACATAATATCTTTAGAATCATAAAATTCATTGTTTTTTTTGCTTGGTGTATTTCCAGTTAATATTTCTCCTAATTCATATATTTTATATCTAATAAGCATAGCTATACTCCTCAACCATTTTTTATTTATTCGATAAATAAGTACTTTGGTCTACAAATATTAACCAAATCATTATCCTTTAATTTTTTGCCAATATTATTAATATATTTTTCATATGTATATTCTATTGAATTTAATATTTCTTCAATAGTTAAATACGGATTATTTTTCTTATAATGTATTATCACACCTAAAATATTATTGTTATATTGATACAACCTTAATGTTTTATAATTAATATTTCTAATGTCTCTATTTCTTGAATGTATTAAAATATTTCTATATCGATAAATTCTAATTAAATCCATCTCTACTTCTATAGATACACTTTTTATTAATTTATTTCTGATTTTCTCATTAAATAGTAATGTACCTATTTCAGATATATTTCTCTTTAGAACATCATTAAATGCAAATTCTTCAACTATCTCTTCCCCTTTTTTGCAAATAAACCTTATAAATTTTTCTAGATCATATCTATATTCATCATTATCAATTCTACAATTTTCTATTACTTCACTAATGATTTTATAATTTGAAGCTTTATATTGATTTAAACTATTCCAAAATAAATTTATTTTATCTTTTAATACATACAAACAACAAACCTTGGGAACTATATCTTTTGCTTTAGATATTATACTATCTCCACCGTGAAATGTTAGCATGTACTCAAGAACAGACCAAAGATTTATTAATCTATTTTCTTTAGATTGCTGTTTTTGCCCTTTAATTATATTTATAGTTCTTTGGATATTAGGTATTTCATCAACTCCTATTTTTTTTATATATACCTTGTCCCTATAAGATATAAAATCTTTTATATCTCCCTTTTCCCTTCTCTCTGATTCATGGAAAAGTATATTTTCATCGTACATTTCTTTTCTTAATTTTTCATAAACACCTTCTGATACTTTAACTACTATCTTATCATTTAGAATTATCTCACTATCATCACTTAAATAATTTATCATTTGAAAATATGATACTATAGAATCAATTATTATTTCCAATCCTTTATAATAATCTTTAGCCTTAATTTGTATACTGTAAGCATTAACTTCTTGTCCATATTGAAGATATTTCTTTGTTTCTTTATTATCTTTATCATTTATTAATCGTAATGCACTAAAACTTTCTTTTACCATTATTAAATTACAATTCAAATATATTTTTTCTGGTAATGATGTCTTACTTTTTATAGTTAAATAATACTTAAAATTACTATCTTCTTTAAATAAACTACAAAATAAATCAATTATTTCATCTATATTTTTACCTTTAATTCTAGTTAACTCCTTTGAAATGTAGTAATTATACCATTTTTGTAAGTATTTCAATGAAAAACCATCATACAATAATTCACTAATTATGGCTTCAATAACTTCATCTACTTCTTTATAGCTATAAATATTTTTAATTACTTCCACTAAATATTTATATATATTATCATTATCTATTTTCTTAACTATGGATTTACATTTATTATAAATTTTTATTTCATTAAATTGATTTAAAGTTCCACTTTGAACCTTTTCTAAATCTTTTATTAAAAAATTTATTTCCTCTTTGTATATATTTTTCTTATAAAAAACACTTTCATTTAAATAAAAAATTATAGCTACTATTAAATCTTTTTTAGCCTTTATAAGAAGTTTATTTTCTACATTATGAATAATATCCTCATAAATATTTATATAATCTAGTAATAATTCTCTTATGCTTGGTTGAAACCTTTTGGATAAAATTTTATTTTCATTTGATATATATTTTTTAAATGCAAAAATGAAATATTTTTTAGCTAAAAAATTTTTTTCTTGTATATTCATCTGTCACCTCTAATTATTATACTTTTACCTTTTTATTACATATTCTTGACAAACATAGTATAATATTATATCATAATTCATATACTATTATTAGAGAAGAATGAGTGCCTCTCGCATGAAAATGGGTTACCATGGTAATTCCCCTCATGATGATTGCACTCTTTATTTTATCTTTCTATCATTCTTTCTAACTCATCTATTCCTTCAGTTATCTTCTTCTCTAGCTTCTTTACTCTCTCTAATATAACTTTAGGCTCGTCATAAACTACTTCCTCATATTCTATTTCTTTATATCTATTAATAGATAAGTCATATCCATTTTCTTTTATTTCATCTACTGGTACAAAAAAAGATTGTTCTGTTCTTTTTCTATCTACTTCTTTATCTAAATTATTAAATCTTTCAATTATATCTGGTATATCATTTTCTTCTATTTCATTTCTTTTATCGTCTAATGAATATCCATCTGCTTTCATATCATAGAACCAAACCTTATCAGTGCCACCAGTGCCAGTTTTTGTGAATATCATAATTGCTGTGGATACTCCGGCATAAGGTTTAAATACTCCACTTGGCATAGATATTATGGCTTCAAGTTTATTTTTATCAACTATTTCTTTTCTTATATCCTTATGTCCTTTTGTAGAACCAAATAATACTCCATCTGGAACTATTGAAGCACATCTTCCGCCAGTTTTTAGTATTCTTAAAAATAATGCTAAGAATAATAGCTCTGTTTTCTTTGTTTTAGTAACTTTTAAAAGATCTGCTGATACCGCTTCATAATCTAAGCTACCTTTAAAAGGAGGATTTGCTAAAACTAATGTATATTTTTCATTATCTTTATTAGTTTCTGATAGTGAATCTTTATATTCAATATTAGGGTTGTCCACTCCATGTAGCATCATGTTCATGGCACCAATTCTAAGCATTGTCCTATCCATATCAAATCCATTAAACATCTTATTATTAAAATGTTCTTTTAAACCTTGAACTAAAAATAAATCATTATGATGAGTTCTTAAATATTCTTCAGCTCCAACTAAGAATCCTGATGTACCCATTGCTGGATCCACTATTATATCCTCTGGTGTTGGTTTCATTAACTCTGCCATCATTTTTATTATGTGTCTTGGAGTTCTAAATTGACCATTAGTTCCTGCTGTTGCTACTTTGGATAGTAAATATTCATAAAGATCTCCCTTAACTTCCTTATCATCTATTTCAAGCTTGTCTATTGCATCAACTATTTTTGATAGCATAAGTGGAGTTGGTATTTTAAACATAGCATCGGACATATATTTTGAGTATGCAGATTGTTTGTCTCCATGAATATTTTTTATAAAAGGAAACACTTCTTCTGATACTATTCTATACATTTCCACAGCTTCTTGATTTTTAAATTTACTCCATCTTAAATACTGCTTATCACTTGGAAATATTCCTTCAAATGGTACTCCTAGTAATTCTGCATCTCTTTCTGATGATGTTTCATTGTCATCTAGGTCTTTTATGAATAAAAAATATGTAAATTGTTCTATAACTTCTAATGGATTAGTAATACCGCCTGTCCAAAATATTTCCCAGATTCTATCTATTTTGCTTTTTAGTTCGCCTGTAATCATTGTACTTCCTCCAGCTTTCTACTTTTTATGATAATTTTATTTAACATTTTATCTACTATTATTTTCAAAAATAAAGTCAGATTAACCTTAGTTAATAAGTCTATCTACAAATTATTATACAACAAAATTCAATTAACCCTAAGCGCTTTACAATAAAACTTGCATTGAATATAAATCTATTTTAATTATTCAATCTCTAAATCTATGAACAACAAAAAAAGCAGCATATTCTGCTGCTTTAAAATCCCCTTCTCTTTGCTTCTTCTCCACTTTCATTCGTACCTGGCTCTTCTATAGTTGTATTAAAACTATTCTGTGCCCTTTGATTTTGAGTTCTATGTCCATTAGCTTTATAATTTTCTTTAGTCCATTCTCTTTTATTATGCTTTTTCACAATATCACTCCTCAACTACATTTCTCATAAATAGTATATGTTTTTTTATACTAATTAATCATTGAAGAATGTATTGCTATACTTTTTAAGATTACCTAAGTATTTCAATCATTCCGCATGTACTATAAAATCCACAAACCAATTACCATATTCATACTTTATCAAAGACACATCACCATTTTTAGATGCAAACTTCCAAAACAAATCCAAGTTCTCTCCTAATATGTAAGCATAAATACTTCTTATAACTCCACCATGAGTAATTATTAACACATTTTCTAAATCCAATTTTTCAATAGATTGAATAAATTTCTTTACTCTAGCATAAAAATCCACATAACTTTCTCCTTTAGGTGGAGCGTATTCTTTCCAATCCTCACTCCAACATTTCCATTCTAAAGGATAAAGTTTTTCTAATTCTTTATAAGTTTTTCCTTCAAATATGCCTAAGTCCATTTCATTTATATTATTATCTATTATAAAATCTTTATTATGTTCAATTATAATATTTGCAGTTTGTTTTGCTCTTTTACTATTACTTATGTATACTTTATCAAATTTTATATTTTTTAAATATTCTTTAGCTTTTTTTATTTGCTCTATTCCTTTTTCATTTAAACTGCTATCTAAACTTCCATAATATACTTTTTTATTATTGCTTTCTGTTTCACCATGCCTTAAAAGATATATATTCATATTTATCACCTTTTAAAATTATACCATTAAGTTGTTGAATAAAAAATAATTTTAAATAATCTATACAAAAATAATAATACCATCACCATAAAGAAATTTTGGAATTAATTTGAATGAATTTTAGACACTCTTATAAGAAAAAATAAAAAAACTCCGTAATTCATCACAAGACGTGATGATCCAATTTCCGCACCAAGGACGGTGCATAAATTGGGTAGGAGTTTTTTTACTTTTTATTTAAATGTAACCTAAACTTTTTGCTTCTAAAAACCATTCCTGATACAAATCTGGTCTTTTATATTTTACTATTTTTAAAAACTTTTTTAATACTTTTAATTTACTCAATCCCTTCATTAAATGAGTTGGGTAAGGCTTGTTTCTACTGTAACATCCCTTGGGATCTATTACCAATAAAGAACCATCCTTTTGAACAAATATATCTTTACATCTAATATCTATTTTAGTAAATCCTAATTTTTTAAACTCATCTAAAAGTTCTAATATTTTTAATGCTAGTTCTTCACTCATACCTTTTCTTCTTATATAATTTTTCATATTTTCCCCAGCTACGTAGTCCCTAATCATATAAATGCCCATGCAACTATATACTTTGGGAAAATACTTTGAGCCTTGAACTCTTTCTAATATATAGTATTCTTCCTTACAGCTAACATCAGTTTTACATATTTTATATACTTTCCCATCAGGTCTTAAATACACCTTTCCATTGTGTCCTTCTCCTAAAAACTTACAATTTGTCAAGTCTAAATCTGCATTACTTCTATATAAAAACCTTAAAGCTATTTCTTCTTCTAACTTAAATTTATTTTTTTTACCCATTTTATCATCCTTCTCTATATAATATCATTAATTATTTATATTAATTTCTTCATTTACTTATGTATTTTAAATGTAGCCACTATTTATTTTTATAATAAATTTCTGAATAAAAAATAATTAAATATAATTTTCATAAAAATAATAATACAGTAGCATAAAGAAATTTTGGAAATAATTTGAATGAATTTTAGACACTCTTATAAGAAAAAATAAAAAAACTCCGTAATTCGTCACAGGACGTGACGAGCCAATTTCCGCACCAAGGACGGTGCATAAATTGGGTAGGAGTTTTTTTATTTTTTATTATTAGAGTGTCTTAATGAGATGATTTATTTACAAAATTTCTTTATGCTACTGTATTATTATTTTTATGAAAATTATATTTAATTATTTTTTATTCAACAATTTATTATAAAAATAAATAGTGGCTACATTTAAAATTTCTATATTTCCATTATTATAGATAGTATTATAGGCTTTCTTTTAGTTTTAGAATATAGAAAATCTTTTAAATCATTTTTTATGTTAGATTTTATTACTGCCCATTCTGTAATATTGTTGTCTAAACATCTATTTAAAGATTTCTTAACTATTTCTTTAGATTCTAACATTAATTCTTCTGATTCTCTTATATACACAAATCCTCTAGAAACTATATCAGGACCTGCTAATACATTAAAGGATTCTTTTTCAATAGTTATAACTACTGTTAATATTCCTTCTCTAGATAAAAATCTTCTATCCCTTAAAACTATATTTCCTACATCTCCTACACCTAAACCATCTACAAGTATTTTTCCTGAAGGAACTCTTTTAGCTTTTTTTGCACTTTTATTAGATAGTTCCAGTGTTTGTCCTGTATCCAAAATAAATATCTTTGATTTATTCATTCCCAATTTTTCTGCTAACTTAGCATGTAATTTTAAATGTCTGTATTCACCATGTATAGGTACAAAAAATTTAGGCTTCAATAAAGTGTGTAGTAGCTTTAATTCTTCTACAGAGGCATGTCCAGATTCGTGT
Source organism: Clostridium acetireducens DSM 10703 (assembly GCF_001758365.1). Lineage (GTDB taxonomy): Bacteria > Bacillota > Clostridia > Clostridiales > Clostridiaceae > Clostridium_C > Clostridium_C acetireducens. The sequence continues at coordinate 93,352 of NZ_LZFO01000002.1, read as the reverse complement.
ATTTTTTCTAGCTCTTTATAAATTACACTAGCACCTTTTTTGTATAATTCATTTATTACCTTAGATATAAACTTTTCATTTCCAGGCACTGGTGCTGAAGATATTACAACTAAATCTCCTTTTTTTACTTGTATTTTCTTATGCACTGAAGAAGCAATTTTATATAAAACTGACATAGGTTCTCCTTGATTGCCTGTAGTTATAATTGTTATTTCATTATCAGGATAATTACGTTCTTCATCTATATTTATTAAGTTTTCTTTAGGAATTTTAATATATCCTAATTCTATGCAAGTATCTGCAATTACTTCTAAGCTTTTACCTGTTATAGCTACTTTTCTATTGTATTTTACTGATGTATTTATAATTTGCTGCATTCTTTGAATATTAGCAGCAAAGTTTGCCACAATAACTCTGCCTTTAGCATTGTAAAAAATTTTATCAAAGACTTCTTCTTCTACACTTTCTGATAAACTATAGCCTTGCTTTTCCACGTTTGTACTATCTGCTAATAGTAGAAGTAGTCTCTTTTTTCCTAATTCTACAATCTTGTTTATATCCATTTTTTTTTCATAAGTGGGTGTATAGTCTATTTTAAAATCCCCTGTATGAAGCACTGTGCCTACAGGAGTGTATATTGCAATAGCACAAGAATCTGGAATACTATGGCTATTTTTTATAAATTCAATTTTGAAATTTTGAAATTTTATAATTTTTTCTGGTTCTACAATGTTTAATTTGCTTTTGCTTAATATTTTGTGTTCTTTTAATTTGTTTTTTACTAATGCAATAGTTAATTTCGTGCTATATACGGGAACATTTATTTCTTTTAATAAATAAGGTATAGCACCTATATGCCCTTCATGTCCATGGGTTAAAAATACTCCTTTAATTTTGTCTTTGTTGTTTTTTAAATAAGTTATATCTGGTATAACTATGTCCACACCTAACATTTCTTCATCTGGAAACATTAGTCCGCAATCTATAACTATTATTTCATCTTCATATTCTATAATAGTCATATTTTTTCCAAATTCGTCTACTCCCCCTAAAGGAATAACTTTCAATTTACTATTAGTTGATGTCAAAGTATTTCCGTTAAATAGGATTTACCAAAACTCATATTGTGTTTTTTACTGCAATTTTTAGTAAATCTATAACGGTTTTCACCTCCTTATTATGAATTTTAAAATATATAAATAATTATATTAAAAGTAACTTTTTGCCAAAGAAATATAAATATATAAATAGTATAACCTATGATTAATAAATTTTGCAATATGATTTATTGTATTTTTTTACATTTAAGATTATTATTACAAAACTTTAAATTCTGCTATGCTGCCTCTTTCTGTAGGGATTACTTCTAATCTAGCGTCTATTCTCTCTTTTAACTCTGGTACATGAGATATTATACCAACAATTCTTCCCTTTTGTTGAAGTTCCATTAAAGTTTTTATAGCATTGTCTAAGGATTCCGGGTCTAAGCTTCCAAATCCTTCATCTATAAACATAGTATTTAAACTAATTCCCCCTGAATAAGACTGTACTACATCGCTAAGACCTAAAGCTAAAGATAAAGAAGCTTTAAAGCTTTCACCTCCTGATAAAGTAGCTACTGGTCTAGCCATACCTGTGTTATTATCAAACACTTCTAATTCCAATCCTCCTTGAGCATTTTTTCTATCCCTTTGCAAAGTTCTATTTAAACTATATCTTCCATCACTCATTTTATTTAATCTATAATTAGCTGCTATAAGTATATCATCTAACAATATACTTAAAACAAATCTTTCAAAAGTCATTCCAAATAAATTTTTTCCATTAGCAGTATCAGATAAATCCCCAATTATATAGTAATGTTTTTCTTTTTTTTCTATTAAACTTTCTAAATTTAATACATCTTTTAATATAATTTCATTATCTTTTATTTTATTTTCATAGTTATTTTTTTCAGATAGTATTTCCATTCTTTCTTTTTCTAAACTGCTATTTCTTTTGTATATTTCTTTTATTTCTATAACTTCTAAACCTTCTGATTCTTTTAAAGCATTTTCATAGTTATCTTTTGCAGCACAAAAAGAAGCATCATAATCTTTAACTTCCTTTTCTAAAGATTTTATATTAGGCATATCTTCTTTAGCCTGAGAATAGCATTGGTATTTTTTAAAACCTTCATTTATCATTCTAGTTTTAAATTCTTCTTTTTCTTTTTTGTACTTTTTATCTATATCTTCAAAAGTTTCTATGGCAGTTTTATATACTGCTTTCAATTGTGCTAACTCTGTATTTAAATTTTGCAGCTCATTTTCACACTTTTCAAAATCACTAATTAATTGGTAACTTTTTTTGTTTAAATCTTTAATAGATTTGTTTAAATCCTTTTCTATTTTAATGTCCTTTGGTATATTTTTATCTATGTAATCTAATTTACCCTTTTTAGAATGATACTCTTCTTTTTTATGGGCATATTCCTTTTGTAAATTTTCTAATTTATTTTTCATGTCTAATATATATTTTTTTTCATCTTCTAATTGAATTTTTAATTTGTCTATTTCTTTTATGCTTTTTTCTAAATTTTTTATATTATTAGATGTTTCTTCTATAGATTTATTTAATGCATCTATACTTAAATTGTAATAATCTTTTAAATCTTTTTTTATATCTATAATAGAATTTTCTAAACTATTTTTATCTACACTTAATTTATCCCATAAATTTTTTTGATTTTCCTTTTTCTTTTCCAATATTTCCATTTGTTCTTTTCTATATTTTAATTTTTCTTCTGTAGGTATATTTTGTTTTTTTTCTGCTTTGTGAGGATGCGATTTAGATCCGCAAACTGGACACGCCTCTCCTGTTTTTAAGTTTTCTGCTAATATAAAAGCTTGACCTTGGCTCCAAAGACTTTGTAGTTCTGTATACTCTGATTTTGCTATAGTATAATTTCTATGTATTTTATCTAATTTTTCTTTTTCTATATTGTAATTTTCACATATTTTTTTATATTCACTTTCTAAATTTTTACAATGCTGTAGCTTTCTTAATATATTGATTTCCTTTTCTAAATTAATATTTAATTCCATTAATTTATTTTCATAATCTCTTAATTTATTTACATTAGAAATTATTTCATCTATTTTATTTTGTTTTTCTTTTATTTCAAATATGCTATATTCCATATTCTTTTCTATATTGTTTAAATCTTTTTCTAAACAGGTAATTTCATCCTTTAAATTATTTAGTGCTTTCACATCATTTTTTAAACTTTCTAATTGCAATATTTTCTTTTGAATTGACTCTACTTCTTTATTTTTCTCTTTTTGCTTATTAAATTCTTTTTCTTTTTCTAATATTTTTTCTTTTAAAATATTAATATTATTATTTGTATCTTTAATTTGTTTTTCCCAATGAGATCTATCCTCACTTCTGTGTTTAGCAATCTTTTCTATTTCAATTAATGTTACAGCTTTTCTAGCTGCTTCAATTCTCTTTCTTTTTATATCTATTTCTTCTTTTAATTTTTCAATTTTTTTTAAAGTTTTTTCTGTATTACCTTTATTTAGTAATTTTTCATTGTTTCTTTTTGCATCTTCTAGTTCTTTTTCTGATTTCTTTAATTCTTTAATTTTAATTTTAAGATTTTCTTCTATATTTTTTAATTTTTCTCTATCTTTTATTAGTAATTTTTCTAAAGTATTAATTTTATCTTTTGTATTTACTTTTTCATTAAATAGAATTTCCTTGTATTCTAAATCATCTTCATAGCATTTAACTCTATTTAAAATAGTGTTTTTTTCTGTTTTTTTATTTTGTATTTCCTGTCTTAATTTTTTTGCTTTATTTCTAAAAAATTCTTCTATATTTTTGTATTCTTCTGTATGAAATATCTTTTCTAAGATTTGCTGTCTTTCTTCACTTTTAGCAATTAAAAGTTCTCTAAATTTTCCTTGAGGTAGCATTATAACTCTTCTAAATTGATTACTTTGAAACCCTATAATTTCTTCAATCTTTTGTGTAACTTTACTTTGTCTAGATTCTACTACTTCCATTTTACCATTAATTTTCTTCCAAAGCACTGCTTCTGCTAATTGAATAGTAGTACCTTCCCCCTGTTTTTTAGCTCTCTCTTGCTCTGGTATTCTTTTTATTTTATAAAAATCTTCTTTTATTTCAAAATCAAATTCTACTTCTGTAATTTCATCTAAGCTTGCAAACTGGCTTCTCATGCTTTTTCCGTTTCTCTCATTTCCGCTAGTTTCACCATACAAAGCATAACATATAGCATCTAATATAGTAGTTTTTCCACTACCAGTAGGTCCATGTATTAAAAACATGCTTCTATTTTTTAATTTTGTAAAATCAATTTTCTGAACACCAGCATAACTTCCAAAAGATTTCATTACTAATTTTAGAGGCTTCACTATTTACTCACTCCCTTTTCACTGTAATATTCCTTAAGTAAATCTTCTAAAACCTGTTCTTTATCTTCTAGAAATTCTTTACCTGTAACTTGTGTATAAAAGGACTTAAATAATTTAATATGGCTCATATTATTAAAATTCTTATCTGGCAGTACTATTTCTTTATTTATTTCCTTTTTTAAATCCTCTCTATCTATTCTAAGCACATTAGGATATACTTGTCTAAGTTTTCCTATAGGATCCAATATAGCTCCTTCATCTAATAAATTAACTAATAAATAATCTTCTCTATTTTCATCTTCTGCTGCATCATTTATTATATCCTTTAAATGACCTTCTATATATCTTAAATCTCTTTTTGGCTTTAAACAAACTTGTTTTGTGCTTATTTCACCTTTTTCATCCATTTCTATAATATAAATGCATTTCTCTTGATTTACTTCTGAAAAAGAATATTTCATAAGAGATCCTGAATATTTTATATTCTCTTTAGTACACTTTTGTGGTCTATGTAAATGTCCTAATGCAGTATAATTAAAACATTCAAAATTATTATAATCTACAGAACTGGCACCGCCTACAGATAAAGGTCTTTCTGATTCACTTTCTTCTCCTCCTGTTACAAAGGCATGACATACTAATACATTTCTTTCATTATAATTTAAATTACATTTTATTTTATCAATAACAGATTTTATAGCATCATTGTGATTGTGAATATTTTCTTCTTTTAATAGTGCTTTTATAACTACTGGTTCAGTATAAGGTATAGTGTAAAAATTAACTTTTCCATAATTGTCTTCCAATGTTATAGGTGCAAAATTTAAATCAAATTTACCTTTTATAAATAACTTTCTTTCCTGTAACAATTTACTTCCAAAGTTTATTCTATCTGGGCTATCATGATTTCCAGATATACATATTATAGGTATATTAAAATCTATAAGTATTTTTGTAAAAACATTATCTAAAAGTTCTACTGCCTCTACTGGAGGAACAGACCTATCATATAAATCACCAGCTATTAATATTGCATCTGGATTTTCATTTTTTATAATATATATAAATTGCTGTAATATATAAAATTGATCTTCTGTTAAGTGTTTTCCATGTAGTATTCTTCCTAAATGCCAATCAGATGTGTGTATAAATTTCAATTTTTCCACCATCCTTTGTTATTTTTTTAATATTTAAAAAAATAGCCACATTATCCTTGGTGATAATGTAGCTACTTTTAGCTATTTTTATATCAAAAAGGGCTATTGCCCATGCAATAGCCGTTGAAAAGAATTAAATATTCTTTTATCTTCTGAAACCTCTATTATTGTTTCTTTCTTGCTTTCTTTTTCTTCTGCAATCTGGGCATCTAACAGGCTCATTTTCGAATCCTTTTTCTTTATAGAATTCTTGTTCTCCTTCGCTGAAGATAAATTCTTTTCCACAATCTTTACATACTATTTTCTTATCTGGCATCTGTACATAACTCCTTTTTTAAAAAAAATTTAGTAACTTAACAACTAAAATAACTAATAAGTATACATCATAAATCAAACTTTTTAGCTATTAAATTCCTCATTACTTGGAAAGTATATCATAGTGGATGAAATTATGCAATATTTTTTTGTTAAATTATTTACTAAATTCAAATAAAATATTAATTTCATATTTGCATAACTATTAATAATTATATTAAATATTATTTACAAATTATTTATAATTTATAATTTTTATTTTTAGCTAAATATATTAATTTTTTTAAAAAATATTTTTGTTTTTATTGAATTTGCAGCATTTAATTTATTACTATATATTTTCTTATGGTTACAATATATATTTATCATACCTATTTTATCATTTTTATTTACACTAAAATCAATGCTTTTTGGTTTGTTTATTTCTACTTTATATTCATTTTTACTACTTACAGGAATAATTACATCTTCATTACATTTAATATTTAAAGTCTGTTTTCCTAAATTCACTTTATCTATTATTTCTTCTTTTGAAAAAAATTTTTTATATTCATAATTTTTTAATACATAATCATAAATTTTTTTAGTTTCTTTCCACCTAGGAGTGGAATTTAAAACTACTATTATTATATCTCTTCCATTATGATTAATAGAAGATACAAGGCATTTTCCTGCTTTTCCTGTATATCCTGTTTTTACTCCATTAGATTCTGGTATCTGCCACAATATTTTATTTATGTTGTGATAACTTCTTGTAAATCCATAAGAATCTCCATCTACATCTTTTGCACTTACTATTTCATTAAATAATATATTTTCCTTTGCTTTAGCAGTAGCCACAGCTAAATCATAGGCAGTAGAATAATGATTTTCACTATCTAATCCATGAGGAGATTCAAAGTGACTATTTAAAATTCCTATACTTATAGCATACTCATTCATTATTTTCATAAATTCATCTACACTACCACTAATTCCTTCTGCTAAAGCTATAGCAGCATCATTTCCCGACCTTAACATAAGTCCATATAGAAGTTCTTTTATAGTTATTTTTTCACCTTTTTTATAGCCTGCTGTAGAACCTCTCACAGAAGATGCTTTTGATGAAATTTCTACTTTTTTATCCAAATCTCCATATTTTATTGCTACTAATGCTGTCATTATTTTAGTGGTACTAGCCATTGGCACAATCATATCTGAATTTTTTTCGTAAAGAGGTATTAAAGTATTAGCATCTAAAGCTATAGCACATTTAGCATCTACATTTAAATCATTTTTTGCAAAAGCAATTGTGTTAAAGGATAAAATAAATACTGTTAAAAAACATATTATTCCAAAGAATTTTTTCTTCACATTTACACCCCATTTAATTATAAAACTTATATTATTATTTATAGTTTCAAATTTATTATTCCATATTTAATATAAATTATTAGTGCAATTACTTATTTTGGGGAACATTAATATAAAATAGCAATGAAAATAACTAAAAATAATTTATATAAAAATAATAAGGCAGCCTCATAAAGGTAGTTTGTAAATAATTAGAATGAATTTTAGACACTCTTAGAATAAAAAATAAAAAAACTCCGTAATTCATCACAGGACGTGATGAGCCAATTTCCGCCCCAAGGACGGGGCATAAATTGGGTAGGAGTTTTTTTATTTTTTATTCTTAGAGTGTCTTAATGAAATGACTTATTTACAAACTACCTTTATGAGGCTGCCTTATTATTTTTATACAAATTATTTTTAGTTATTTTCATTGCTATTTTATATTAATGTTCCCCAAAATAAGTAATTTAACCAAACTCTAGATTTTAATATTACATTTTAATATTATATTTTAATATTATATTTTAATATTATATTTTAATATTATATTTTAATATAATGTTATATTCTAATATAATATTATATTTAGAATTTAATATTATATTTAAGAAAAAAATGGGTATACTATAAATGTTAAATTCTATGGAGGTTACTATGTACTTATTTATAGTGGTACTTTTTTTTATACTTTTTATTCCCTTTCCCATTAAAATTTGTTTTTATTATAATAATGGAAAAATAAATGTTTTTTTATATAAAATAAATTTAAGTAATAATATTAATAAAAAATATAATATAAAAAAAGAAGGTAAAAAAGAATATGATAATAAAGAAAAAGTTTCTTATGTGTATTTAAAAAATACTTATGGAAGTATTTATAAAATTTTTCAAAGCCTTAAATTTAAACCTAAATTAAGCTTTCATATTAGTTTATATTATGGTTTAGGTGATGCTGCTCATACTGCTATATTTTATGGAATATTAAACTCTCTTTATACTGTTATTTATAAAACAATAGATAATTTTTTTAATATTAAACATATTGCCTTTAAAGTAAAACCTAATTTGGAAAATAAAGTTTTAAAAGTTAATATAACTAGTATATTTTATATAAATTTAGCAAAACTTATATATATGCTTATTATATTTTTTATTAAATCACATAAAAATAAAAGTGTGAATTATTCAAAGTCACATAATTAATATAAAGGAGGGCATAAAATGGAAAATCATCCTATTGATAATTTAATAAAGAACACTATGGAAAATTTAAAAGAAATGATAGATGTTAATACTATTGTAGGTAATTCCATACAAACCAATGACGGAAGTTTAATAATTCCTATATCTAAAGTGTCCTTTGGATTTGCTTCAGGAGGAAGTGAATTTGATGGTAATATTCAAAATCCTCCTAATATGAAATATCCTTTTGGAGGAGGTTCTGGAGCTGGAGTAACAGTAAAACCTGTAGCTTTTATAGTTATAAAAGATGGTTCTGTAAGAGTTTTATCTTTGGACCACACTAATACTTACGATAAATTAGTAGACTCTGTTCCTCAAATACTAGATATACTAAAAGATATGAAGAAAGAAAAAAAAGATAATAAAAATAAAGAAAATAATAAAGACAATAAAAGCAAATGCAATGATGATGTTTTTAGCCAGCAAGATACTGCTTTTTATGCTTGCGATAACGAAATAAGGGACTAAATATTTTTACCATATAGCTATAAGACTCCTACTTCTTAGCGTAGAGTAAGTGGAAATAGCTCACAGAAGAAAAAATAAAAAAACTCCGTATTTTATTTTATTGCAGGACGTAATAAGCCAATTTTAGCACCAAGAACGGTGCATAAATCGGATAGGAGTTTTTTTATTTTTTATTTTTAAAGTATATTAATGAAATTATTTATTTACAAACTCACTTTATGACTACATTATTATTTTAAATCATTTTTTATTCAAAAACCTGCATATTTTAAAAATCTTATTCACTTTTTTCTTGTAAAAAACTATCTAAGCTAGGTAATGACTCTATGCTTTCCAATCCAAAATATTTTAAAAATTCATTAGTTGTTCTATAAAGTATGGGTCTTCCTATTACATTTTTTCTTCCACATTCTTCTATCAACTCTTTTTCTAAAAGATTGTTTAATGCCTTTTCACTTTTTACCCCTCTTATATCATCTATTTCTACTCTTGTTATAGGTTGTCTATATACTATTATAGCTAAAGTTTCTAAAGAAGCCTGTGATAGAGATTGTCTTGTATTGGTTTTTAATAGTTTTTCAATGTATTTACTATTTTTAGGTTTTGTCACTAATTGATATTTATTATTGGTTTTTACTAACTTTATACCTCTACTTTCTTCATTGTACTTTTTTGCCATTTCTTTTATAATTTCTTCTGTTGAATTCACTTCTAATTCTATAATGCTGGCAATATCTTTTAAACTTAAAGATTCTCCCGTTACAAATAATAAAGATTCTATTATAGAAAAATACATTTCTTTTAGGGACGTTTCTTCTATTTCTATTTGTTTCATATTTATACTTTTCATAGTTACATCCTTTCTAAGTATATTTCTTTAAATTTATCTTCTTGTAATATTTTAATTTCTCTTAGCTTTGCCATTTCTAAAATAGCTAAGAATGTAACAATTATTTCTATTTTAAAAGAACAATTTCTTATTAATGTTGAAAAAGTTTTTAAATTTTCTTCTTTTAAGATTGTTCTTATTTCTTGAATTTTATCTTCTATTTTAAATTTATCTATAAACACATTTTTTTCTAGTAAAGAAGATTTTTCATTTATTTTATTTTTATAGGTATTAATTAATTTATTATATATATCATATAATTTTAATAAATCTATATTTTTAAATAATTCTTCTAAATTTACTTTATCCTCTTTTATTTCTATAATTTCAGGTTTTTTGTGAAACATTATTCCCACAAATTTTTCTTTTTCTTTAAAAATTTCTGCTACTTTTTTAAATTTTTTATACTCTAAAAGTTTATTTACTAATTGCTCTCTTGGATCTTCTTCTTCTTTTTCTTCTTGCTCTTCTAATTTAGGTTTAGGAATAAGCATTTTTGACTTTATCTCTAAAAGCGAAGAAGCCATAACTATAAATTCAGATGTTACTTCTAAATCCATACTTTTCATTTGTTGTAAGTATATTATATATTGATTAGTAATTTCTGAAATTTGAATGTGATATATATCCATTTTATTTTTCTTTATAAGGTGTAAAAGTAAATCAAAAGGTCCTTCAAAATTATGAATTTTTATATTTAAAGTCATTTAAAATCTCTCCTATAATACTGTTTAAGTATTATTTTTTCTATATCTAAATCTGTATTTAATTTTACTTTAAGTAAATTTTCTAATATACTACCTATAGTTTTTCCTGGCTTTATACCAATTTTTATTAAATCTTTACCATTTACACTTAATTTTACATTATGTAAATTTCTATAATAATTAATTATTTTATATTTAATATAATGATTAAAGGAAAGTAATACTAATTCATCATAATTAATATTTTTCAGTACTTGATATATTTTATAATTATTTATGGTATTTGACAATAATTTTATTATGCTATGTTTATTTTCATTATAATGTTTTAATGAATTTTTCATATTTTTATCTAAAATAGAGTTGTTTATAAATATATCTATATGCTTTATATTATCTATGCTAAAAAATAAATTTAAAAATCTAATTTTTATATTTTCATAATTGCTTAAAATATTATTTATAAATAATTTATCTTTATTTAATTTAAGAATATTGTATTCACATAGGTTTATTAAATTTTTTCTCCAATTTTCTTCTTGGCATAAAGAATATATTTCTTTTATAATTCTATCATTACTTACAGTATTTAATATGTTTTTTTTAATACAATTTTCAATTTCATGTATATCCTCTATTTTAAAAGAATACCTATTACTGTACTTTATTGCTCTAAATATTCTAGTACAATCTTCTTCATAGCTATTTTTATGTATTTTTTTTATTTTTTTATTTTTCAAATCTTCTAACCCATTAAAAAAATCTATTATTTTTTCTTCTATTAAATCATAAGCTAATGCATTTACTGTAAAGTCTCTTCTATATAAATCATCATATATGTTAGATGGGGTTACACAAGGAAGATCACCATTAAATTTATATTCTTCTTTTCTACATCTAATTAAGTCCACTGATACTTTATTTTTAAATACTACATTAGCAGTATGAAAATTGCTATAATATTCAAATTTATCTACTTCTTTTAATAAATTAATTATAATCATAGGTTCTTCTTCTATACAAATATCAATATCTCTTATGTCTTTACTTAATAAGCTATCTCTAACTGCTCCCCCTACTAAATAAGCCTTTATGTTATTTCTATTGCATATATTTTTTATAATATTTAATACTTTTATTTGTTCTTCATTAAAGTTTTTTAAAATATTCATATATATACCTCTTTTGCATACTTAATTAATACTATTATACTACAATTTTTTTAGTTAATAATTTAGATTTTATTTATGTAAAAAAGATTGAGATAATTTGCAGAGAAAAAATAATTAAAAATAATATTAATAAAAATAACAATACCAGCATCATAAATAGAGTTTGTAAATAATTAGAATGAATTTTAGACAATCTTGGAAGAAAAAATAAAAAAACTCCGTAATTCATCACAGGACGTGATGAGCCAATTTCCGCCCCAAGGACGGGGCATAAATTGGGTAGGAGTTTTTTTGTTTTTTCTTCTTAGATTGTCTTAATGAAATGACTTATTTACAAACTCTATTTATGATGCTGGTATTGTTATTTTTATTAATATTATTTTTAATTATTTTTTCTCTGCAAATTATTTCAATCTTTTTTACATAAATAAAATCTAAATTATTAACTAAAATTGCATAGCAATTTTTATTATACAGCTTTATCTAGTATATTTTTAAAATTAGATTTTAAATTTTCAAATACACCTGGTTTTTTTAAATCTCTATCGCAATAAATTTTTACTTTTCCTACACATTCTCCATTTATATAAAACTCACAATGACCTACAATATCACCTTTTTTATACTGTTTTTTATCCATTTTTAGTACTGGTTTTTTAACAATATTGTTTTCATTTCCTTTTTCTATTACTATGTTTACATCTTCTTTTGATTTAGCTATAAATTCCTTTTTACCCTTTTTGTCTAATGTTATCTTTTCTATTGGTTTATCTTTAAAAGCTACTTTTTTATTTTCAAATTTTGAAAAGCCATAATTTAAAAGCATACTGGCTTCTTTATTTCTTATTTTATAAGTAGAAGATCCCATTACTACAGCTAACATTCTTACATTATTTCTAATAGCAGTAGCTGATATGCAGTATTTAGCTTCATTAGTAAATCCAGTTTTTAAACCATCACAACCTTTAAAAAATCTAACTAGTTTATTATGGTTAACAAGTCCTATAGGGGTTTTTCTTCCTTCTTCTATGGTTTCCATATAAGTTCCTGTATATTTTAGTATTTTAGGATGCTTTAAAAGTTCTCTAGACATAATACTTACATCATAAGCAGTAGTTATATGTCCATCCTCTGGCAATCCAGTACAGTTTTTAAAAGTAGTATTTTTCATTCCTAATTCTTTAGCTCTTTTGTTCATTATTTCTACAAAAGCTTCTTCACTTCCAGCTATGTATTCTGCCATAGCTACAGCAGCATCATTTCCTGAAGCAATAGCAATGCCTTTTAATATTTCTTCTACATTTCTTATTTCCCCTGTATCTAAAAGCATAGTGCTTCCACCCATTTTTTTTGCATTTTCGCTGGCAGTTATTTTATCACTTAATTTCATTTTACCTGCATTTATTTTTTCCATAGCTATAAGCATAGTCATTATTTTAGTTACAGAAGCTGGTGCTAATTTTTCATGGGGATTTTTTTCGTATACTATTTTTCCTGTAATAGGTTCTACAAGTAATGCAGATTTAGCTTCTAATTTTAAGCTATCTGAATTCTCCTTTGCTTCTTCCAAATCTTCAGTTTTATTGCTATAGTTTTTTAACTCAGGTGTTTGTGCATTTACAGATGTAACAAATATTTGTGTAATGAATAAAGTTAGTATTAATATAGTAAATATTCTTTTTTTATTTTTCATTTAAAGTTCCTCCCTTCAATTCTATTTTTTCCAAAGAACTTAAATATTATCACTAAATACACTTTGTAATTTATGTTAAAAATAATTCATTATATTCCCACAAAACAACAATACCAAATATTAACATTAGTTAAAATAATTTTTTCCAATAAAGATAGTGTGAATTTCAGAGAAAACAGAATTAAAAATAATACGGATAAAAATAGTAAGACAATAGCATAAATAAAATTTGTAAATAAGTCATTTCATTAAGACAATCTAAGAAGAAAAAATAAAAAAACTCCTACCCAATTTATGCCCCGTCCTTGGGGCGGAAATTGGCTCATCACGTCCTGTGATGAATTACGGAGTTTTTTTATTTTTTCTTCTAAGAATGTCTAAAATTCATTCAAATTATTTACAAATTTTATTTATGCTATTGTCTTACTATTTTTATCCGTATTATTTTTAATTCTGTTTTCTCTGAAATTATCTCAATTTAAAGTTTTTCGTAATGCAATGGAGAAAAATTCTCCAAAACTCTTAACTCTTCCATATTAACTCTCAACTAAAAAAGTTCCAATGCCCATTATTTTATAACTTCATAAATTAAAGGAATTTCTTTTTTATAGTTTTCACCTATTATGTAATTTTCTAATATATCTTTTTCTGCCTTTTGAGCTTTTACTTCATCGTTTGCATATATGTAAGCTAATATATCTCCTTTGCAAACTTTGTCCCCTCTTTTTTTATTTAGCACTATACCTACAGATAAGTCTATAGTGCCCCCTTTTACTGATCTACCTGAACCTAATTCCATAGCTATTACTCCCATGTTTTCTGCATTGATTTCAAATACATATCCTTCTTGTTGAGATTTTACTATTTTTACATATTTAGCTTTAGGAAACTTAGTTACATCATCTACATAGGAGGCATCTCCACATTGCATAGTTATAAATTCTTTGAGCTTTCTTAGTGCTGAACCATTTATTATAGTTTGTTTTAGCATTTTTCTAGCTTCTTCTAAAGTACCAGCTTTTTTACCTAATACTACCATATTACTTCCTAATTCCAAGCATAATTCTAATAAGTCACTAGGACCTCTTCCTTTTAAAGTTTCTATTGCTTCTTTAAATTCTAATGTATTTCCAATAGCATATCCTAAAGGCTCATTCATGTCAGATATTATTGCTACTGTTTTTTTGCCTAAACTATTGCCTATGTTTACCATTTGTAATGCTAATTCTCTAGCAGATACTAAATCTTTCATAAAGGCTCCCTGTCCTACTTTAACATCAAGTACAATGGCATCACAGCCTGCTGCTAGTTTTTTGCTCATTATACTTGAAGCTATAAGAGATGTGTTTTCTACTGTGGCTGTTACATCTCTTAGTGCATATAATTTTTTATCTGCTGGTGCTAAGTTTCCTGTTTGGCTTACTACTGCCATTTTTATGTTGTTTACATTTTCTATAAGTTTTTCTTTTGTAAGTTCTACTGAAAATCCTTTAATAGATTCTAGTTTATCAATAGTACCTCCTGTATGTCCTAAACCTCTTCCTGACATTTTAACTATAGGTATACCTAGTGCCGCTACCATAGGAGCTAATACTAGTGTAGTAGTATCTCCTACTCCACCAGTGCTGTGTTTATCTACCTTTATTCCTTGTATTTTTGATAAATCTAAAATTTCACCTGAATTAAGCATTGCCTTAGTTAAATCTACTGTTTCTCTATTATTCATTTTTTTAAAATATATTGCCATTAACAAAGCAGAAGCCTGATAATCTGGTATTATACCTTTTGTATAATTATCTATAAAAAAGTTTATTTCTTCTGTAGATAGCTCTTTGCCATTTCTTTTTTTTAAAATTATGTCATACATTCTCATAATAGTTCACTTTATAAACACATATCTATAAAGCATTTCACCTCCTATACACTTAATTTATTTCATTACTTAGATAATAATATATTTAAATTTTCTTTATAATATTGCTTATTAATAAAGCAAATTTACCCTTTACTTTATTAGATGTTTCTATTACTTCTTTGTGATTTAAAGGTTTATCTAATATTCCTGCTGCCATATTAGTTATACAAGATATACCTAAAACTTTTATTCCACAGTGATTTGCAGCTATAACCTCTGGCACAGTAGACATACCTACTGCATCTCCTCCTAGTATTCTTACCATATTTATTTCTGCTGGAGTTTCATAAGTAGGACCTGTCATCATTGTATATACTCCCTTTTGTATTTTAATTTTATTTTCTATTGCCACATATTCTGCTAATTTAATTAATTCATTACTATAAGATTGTGACATATCTGGAAAACGTGGTCCTAATTCATCACAATTTTTTCCTATTAAAGGATTATTAAAAGATAAATTTATATGGTCTTTTATTATCATTAAATCTCCAGGAGTATAATTTTTATTTACTCCTCCTGCTGCATTAGTTACTATGATATTTTTTATTCCTAAATATTTCATTATATAAATAGGCATTACTACATCTTTCATTTTATTTCCTTCGTAATAATGAAATCTACCTTGCATCATCACTACTTTTTTGCCATTAAAAATTCCTAATACCAATTGACCTGCATGACCTTTTACTGTGGATACAGGCATATTGGGAATTTCTTCATATTTTATTATGGTTTTTTCTTCTACTTTATCAGCTAATTCTCCTAATCCTGAGCCTAATATAATACCTACTTCTGGAGAATAACTTATTTTTTGTTTTATGTAATTTACACTTTCTATTATTTTGTTAATATCCATATTAAAGTTACTTAAAAAGTAACTTTTCACCTGCCTTTCTATGCTATTTAACTATATCTTTAGCAAAACTTTCTCCAAATAAATTATTTTTAACACTTAATAAATCCAATACTGTTTTTCCTATATCACAATAGCATTTTCTAGTTCCTATGTTTACTCCTGATTTAATATTTTCACCATATACAAGTACTGGTACATATTCTCTAGAATGGTCTGTACTTGGTGTAGTAGGATCGCAGCCGTGGTCTGCTGTAAGTATAATCACATCTTCTTTTTCCATTTCATTTATTATTTCTGGCAATCTATTGTCAAATTCTATTAAGGCATTAGCATAGCCTTCCACATTATTTCTGTGACCATATAACATATCAAAATCCACTAAATTAGTAAATATCAATCCTTTTTTATTGGTTTTCATATACTCTAATGTTTTATCTACACCATCCATATTGTTATCTATATGCACTGCATCAGTTATACCTTTGCCATTATATATGTCATTAATTTTACCTACTGCCATAACGTTACTGCCACTTTCTTTTATATAATCCAGCATAGTTTTTCCAAAAGGATCTAATGCAAAATCTTTTCTATTAGAAGTTCTTGTATAATCACCCTTTTCACCTATAAAAGGTCTTGCAATTATTCTACCTACTGTTCTATCTCCTGTAAGCATTTTTCTAGCTATTTTACACATATTATAAAGTTCTTCTAATTTTATTACTTCTTCATGAGCTGCTATTTGAAATACGCTATCTGCAGAAGTATACACTATAGGGTATCCTGTTTTTATATGCTCATTGCCTAATTCTTTTATTATTTCTGTTCCTGAAGCTACTTTGTTTCCTAAAATATTCCTTCCTATTTTATTTTTAAATTCATCTATTATATCTTTAGGAAAGCCTTTAGGATAAGTTTTAAGAGATTTTTTTAATACTAATCCAGCTATTTCCCAGTGACCTGTTACTGTATCTTTTCCTTTAGACATTTCTGCACATTTTCCAAAAGCTCCTGTAACATTATTTTGTTTTTTTATTTCTTTTACTCCATTTATATGTCCTAATCCTATACTTTCCATATTAGGCAAACTTAATCCTCCTAATTTTCTTGATATATTTTCTAGAGTATTGCTGCCTTCATCGCCATATTCCGTTGCATCTGGTAGTTCTCCTATACCAACACTATCTAAAATAATTAATATAACTCTATTTATCATATATATAATTTCTCCTTCCTATAGATAAAATTAATTCAGGCTCTAGGGTGGGCTTTTTTATAAACTTCTGCTATTTTACTTTTTTTAGTTATCATTGAATATATTTGTGTGGCAGACATATTGCTATGACCTAAAAGCTCCTGTACGGATTTCATGTCTGCTCCATTTTGCAATAAATGAACTGCAAAGGAATGCCTAAGTGTAAATGCATCTACTGATTTTTTTATTCCTGCTTCTTTTGTATATCTTTTTACTATTTTCCAAAAACCTTGTCTTGTCATTTTAGTTCCTTTTAAGTTTAAAAATAAATAATCTAAATTATATCTATTTAAATCTGGTCTTACTTTTAGATATTCTTCTAAGCAATTTACTGCATAAGAACCTATAGGTATAATTCTTTCTTTATTTTTAGAACCTCTGCATTTTATATAAGATAATTTTAAGCTTATATCATATATAGTTAAATTTAAAAGCTCTGTTACTTTTACTCCTGAAGCATACATAACTTCTAACATTGATTTATCTCTTATACCCTTTAAAGTTTTTCCATCTGGTGCAGATAATAGTGAATTTACTTCATCTACTGTTAATATTTGAGGAATATTTCTTTTAATTTTAGGAATTTCATAATACAACAAAGGGTTTTCTTTTATTATAGAATTTTTTGATAAATATTTATAAAATTTTCTTATAGATATAATATTTCTAGCTATAGAAGAACTGGCTCTCTTATTTTGATGTAAATATTGAACATATGCCATAATTGTAACATTATCTACTTCTGTTATTTTTTCTTTTCTTTCCTTTACAAATTTACTAAATCTATTTATATCTCTAATGTATGCATCTAAAGTATTTTTACTAAAGTTTTTACTTTTTAAATCTGTTATATACCTTTCAACTAATTCATCCATATTAATTCTCCTAATTTTAAAATTATAATGATAAAAATTGCTTAAAAATATAAATATAATTATAAATGAAGTTTATATTTCTATTAATTACATTATATACAAAAATACTATTTTTATAAATATTTGTATTGTTTATTAATTTATATAATGCATAATCTATAATTTTAGGCAAAAATAGTCCTAATAATAAAAACACAGCAAAGCACTTTATAATAGTTATATTAAATTCTATTACTTCTTGTTTATTAATCAAAAATGCCACCTCTACTCTAAATTATGATTTTTATCATACCTGGAGTAACATATGCTTCTACAAAAAATCCTAAAAACATAAATAAAGATAAAAATATAAAAGTAAAAGAATATCCTAACATTCTATTCCATACATTTATTTTCATTTTATTATTTATTTTATTTTTTAAAATTTCCAATGAAAATTCCATAGATAAAACGCACATTAAAATTATACAAGGTATATACACCATATTTTGAGGCACTATTCCAAACATTACTACCCAAATACCTTTTATGCCTAGAGAATTTATTATAAAGCTAATGGTAAAACCTATTGTGAATCCCTTTATTAAGCTTATTATTAGCACAATAGGTATACCTATCATTGTAAGACCTAAAAACCATATAGCTAATATAATAGGTATATTATTTTTTAATGTTTGTATAAAAACCAATCTTACGTCTATATTATTAGAAGTTACATTTTTAGTAAAACTTTTTAAGTAATTTAATAAATCACTATTTTCAAAACTACCCATATATTTTACTGTATAAATACCTAATACTATGCCTATACATATACAAAATATATTAATTATATAAAGTAAAAAATTATTCCTAATATGTTCTCCTAAATTATTAAACAGTTTGTTTTCTAACATAATTTAGCCTCCTTAGTTAATCACTTTACTTATCTTTTAATATTTATGATTAACTTGAAGGTTATATGAAAAAATATTATTGAGTTTTTTTATATTATAAAATAAAAATAAGACCTACAATACACATATTTTAATATGTAAGGTCTTATTTTTATTTTTTTAAATAATATAATTTTGCATTTATTGGTTTGAAAATTAATTCATAAAATACACTATTTATTGTTGTTGTGCAACTTTATTCTTTAATCTTAACTTATCTGCTACCATAGCAATAAACTCAGAATTTGTTGGCTTACCTTTATCGTTATGTACAGTATAACCAAATATTCTATTTATTGTTTCTATTTGACCTCTTGACCAAGCTACTTCTATGGCATGTCTTATAGCTCTTTCTACTCTGCTAGATGTAGTATTGTATTTCTTAGCTATATTAGGATATAATTCCTTTGTTACTGCTGATAAAAGCTCCATATCGTTAACTACCATACTTATAGCTTCTCTTAAATACATATATCCTTTTATGTGAGCTGGTACACCTATTTCATGAATTATATTTGTAATTTCTGCTTCTAAATCTGTTATTTCATTATGATGATTGATTTCAATTGGACGATTTTCAAAGGATATAACGGATTTCTTTATAGGTTCGCTTCCAACTACACCATTGAACATTTGTCTTATTCTCTTAGTAAACACATCCATATCAAAAGGTTTTACTACGTAATAATCTGCACCTAAGTTTATAGCTCTTTGAGTAATTTTATCTTGTCCTACTGCTGATAATACTATAACTCTTGGCATAGGATTTGTATCTGTGCTATTCAATCTTTCTAAAACCCCAAGCCCATCAAGGTGAGGCATTATTATATCTAAAATAACTAAATCTGGTTTTTTTTCATCTATTAACTTTAAAGCCTCTACCCCATCTTTTGCAACTCCTGTTACTAATATGTCTTTTTGACTTAGTAGATAATCATTTAGAATATTGCAAAATTCCTTATTGTCATCTGCTATTACAATACTTATCTTCTTATTTTCCATATTAAAACTCCCCTTTTTTTATTATTTTGCCATATCTTAACAAATAAGTATTTCGACAAAAGTAATATAATTCCTTCTTTTATTCAAAAAAAATTTTTATAAATTTAAAATTAAACTACTTACATATTCATTATACAAAATTTTTTCATTTATTTCTATATATATATATAATATACAATATTATTATATAATATATTATATAATAATATTGCATATAATTTATATTTACTAATTTTCTAACATATTTCCATCCTTCAGCATCCACTCTATATATATTCCATACCCTATATCCGGTTTATTTATTAATACATGAGTAACTGCACCTATTAATTTATTATTTTGAATTATAGGACTTCCGCTCATTCCTTGTACTATGCCTCCTGTTTTATTTAACAATTCTTTATCTGTTATTTTAATAATCATGCTTTTAGGACCTGGTACATCTTGCTTTAACAATTTTTGTATTTCTATATTATATAATTTAGGTTCTTCCCCATTTATTGTAGTAAGTATTTTTGCTGGTCCTTCTTTAATTTCGTTTCTTAGTGCTATTTTTATAGGTTTTGTTTTAGAATTTCGTAAATTTAAATTACTTTTTCCAAAAATTCCACAATGTGTATTTTTATATATTTGACCTAATACAATATCTTCATCCAAAAATACTCCTTTTAATTCTCCAGGTTTTCCTTTTTCTCCTTTTCTAACAGATACTATGGAAGAAGAAACTATTTCTCCATAATTTATATTTAAAATTGTGCCTGTATCTAAATCTATTATAGGGTGACCTAATGCTGCAAAAGTTTTTGTTTTTTCATTATAAAAAGTCAATGTACCTACTCCAGCAGTAGAATCTCTAACCCAAAGTCCTATTTTGTATTTGTTATCTTCACTACTTTTTACTGGAACTATTTCTCGTTTTAAATTTTCACCACGTCGATTAAAAACTATTTCAATGTTTTTTCCATTAGAATTATTTATTTCTTGGCTTAGTTGTTCTGCTGTTTTTATATCCTTATTATTTACTTTTAATATGCTATCTCCAATTTGCACTCCTACCTGTGCTGCTGGGCTAGCTTTTTTGCCTTTTGCAGTTTCTATGTCAGATAAAGCTATTATTAAGACTCCTTTAGTATTAAGTTTTACTCCTATAGGCTGTCCTCCAGGGTAAACAGACATTTCAGAAGGTATAGATTCAACTGAAACAGATTTAATAGGCAACATGCCAAATAAAGTAACATGTGCATTTTTATTTCTATTTTTAATATTACTTTCACTAGCTTTAACATTATTTTTTAATATTTTATTTTCTTTGTTAATTATTTTTATTATAGGAGTAGATTTTATACTGTGTCCTTCTCTTACAAAAATAGTATTAGGTATACTATTTATTTTTGCAAAAATAAAAAACAAAAATATAGCTATAGGAGTTAAAATATAGCATATTTTTCTTTTTTTCATTTTTATCATGCTTTTACCTCCTATTTTTCATTTTTAAGTTTTTTATATATTTAAATTTGCACTTTTAATTCTTTAGCTTCATAATTAAGTTGCCCTTCTAAATAATTTATTATGCTATTATATTGTTTCATAAAAGTTAAAGGTTTTGCTATTAAACAAATAAATAGAAAATAAAAAAATTACTGCTAAAAATCATATAAATATAGTGTAGATAGTACTTAAGAGTAAAATTCACTTTTTAGTACCAATTTATAGTTATATAACTTTTAGCAGTAATTTTTTTATTTTCTATTTATTTGTTTAATATTTCACATTTTTTATTATTTGACATTATTATCATTTCTTTTGAATGTGCTATGGTTAATTTAGTAACTTCTGCTCCACCTATCATTCTTGCTATTTCATATTGTTTTTCTTTTTCATTTAAAGGCTTAACTTTTGTATATGTCTTTTTATTTTCTACTTCTTTTTCTATTAAATAATGATTATCAGAAATACAAGCTATTTGAGGTAAATGAGTAACACAAAATACTTGATGCCCCTTTGATACCTCATACATTTTTTCCGCTACACTTTGAGCCACTCTACCACTAATTCCTGTATCTATTTCGTCAAATATTACTGTTGGAATTTTATCTTTATCTACAAATACAGTTTTTAATGCTAACATTATTCTAGACAACTCTCCTCCTGAAACAATTTTTTCTAAAGGTTTAAGAGGTTCTCCAGGATTTGTAGATATATTAAACTGAACTTTATCCATACCTTTTTCATTTGGAATTTCTTCCAAATCCACAGATATTTTAAATGTGCTTTTTTCTAATCCTATGTAATTCAACTCTTTTTTAACTCTTTTTTCTAGTTCCTCTGCAGCTTTGCATCTATTATGATGAAGAATTAAAGCTTTTTCTTTAATTAATTTTATTATATTTTCTCTCTGTTTTTTCAATTCCTCTACTATAGCAACACTATTTAACATTTCATTGTATTCATTTTCGATTTTATCCCTGTATTTTAATATATCAATAATGGTTTTTCCATATTTCTTTTTTAGTCCATCTATAGCATATATTCTACTATTTATATATTCTAACTCATTACTATCATAATATACATTATCTTTTATATCTCTAATTTCTCTTATAGCTTCCTCTAAATTATAGTAAATAGATTGCAAAAATTTAGAAATTTCTTTTATTTTATCATAAGAATCTTCTATGGCATTTATATCTTTTATTATAATACCAATGCTATCGTATACGGAAGGTACATTTTGTTTTCCGTTATACAATATTTCATAAGCACTAGATAGTGTATTATTTATTTTTTCTGCATTTGATAAAACAGCAAACTTTTCTTCTAGCTCTTCATATTCTTTTTCTTTCAAATTTGCATTATTTATTTCATTTATTTGGTACTTTAGAAAATCTATAATCTTGTCTCTTTCTCCTTCTTTTCCCTGAATTTCTTCAATTTTCTTGTCAATATCATTCAATTTATTGTAAATTTCTCTATATTCTTTTAAAAAATTATGTAATCTTTTGTCAGCAAAATAATCTAAGTAAAGTATGTGATTTGATAAATTTAATAAATTTTGATTTTCATGTTGACCATGTATATCTACTAATGTTTCACTTATTAATTTTAAATTAGCAAGTAGTATTGACTTTCCATTAACTTTAGTAATAGTTTTTCCAGATTGAAAAGTTTCTCTACTTATTATTACCATATCTTCATATTCTATTTGCTGATTATCTAAAACTTCTTTTGTTTTTTTATTTTCTATAGTAAATATTGCTTCTACAAAAGTTTTTTTCTCTCCAGTTCTTATTAAATCTTTATTAAATTTGCTTCCTAATACATAATTTATAGCATCTATTAGTATGGATTTTCCTGCACCGGTTTCTCCTGATAATACATTAAATCCTTTGTCAAAAGATATGGTTAATTCTTCTATTAAAGCAAAGTTTTTTATATTTAGCTGAAGAAGCATATAAAAGCCTCCTAATCATTTAACATTCTTTTCATTTTGTTTGCAATTTCTATAGCTTTTTCCTCTCCTCTAGTCAATATAAATATTGTGTTATCTCCTGCAATAGTTCCAGCTATACCTTCAAAGTTTAATGAATCTATAGCTTCACCAGCTGCAGAGCCTGAACCAGATAAAGTTTTAACCACAACAAAATTATCAACATTTTCAACACTTATTACAGTTTGAGTAAAAATATTTACTAATTTATTAGATAAAAAACTTCCATTATGAGTAATATTAGCATATTTATATCTTCCATTATTAGATAAAACTTTTATTAACTTTAATTCTTTTATATCTCTAGATACAGTAGCTTGGGTAACATCCATTCCTGATTTTCTTAGTTCCTCTGCCAATTCTTCTTGAGTTTCAATATCTTTTGAATTTATAATTTCTAATATTTTTGCGTGTCTTGTTACCTTCATTATTTATCATCACCTTCACATTCTTTAGTCATAAATATTATTTTTTCTCTTAATATATTAAAATAATTTTCTTCTTTTAGTTTTATAAGTTTACATCTATATATAGATTGATTTACGTTTACTTCTTCAACATCTTTTAAAGAACCTATTTGTCTGCCGTCTATAGTTAAAAGAGTATCATTGTATTTTTTATTTACTTTTATTGATATTTTATCTTTAGAATTTAATATTATAGTTCTAGCTCCTAAAGAATGAGGACATATAGGTGTTATACATATAACATCTAAAGTAGGATATATTATAGGTCCTCCAGCAGATAAAGAATAAGCAGTAGAACCTGTAGGTGTGCTTATAATGGCTCCATCGCCGGTAAATGTAGAAAAAAATTTGTCATTTATATATATATCTGCTTTTACTATTCTTCCTGGAGTACTTTTTGATATAACTATATCATTTAAAGCTGTATGACTTTTTTCAAAATTATGGAGTTTATAGTTGCATTGAAGCATTAATCTTTCTTCTATAGTATATTGACCATTAAATAAATTTTCTAACACATTTTCAAATTCTGAAATTTTAATTTCTGCTAAAAATCCTAAATGACCAATATTTATGCCTAGTATAGGTATTTCATATTTAGCAAGCACCCTTTGAGAATTTAATATAGTTCCATCTCCACCTAATACTATAACAAAGTCTAAATTTTTTGTATATTCTTTTTCTAATCCTAGGGAATCCTTATAAGTTAAAATTTTCACATTTTTTATTTTTTTATGTATAATTTTTATTATAGACTCTAACAATTTTCCTTGTTTATCTTTGCTTGAGTTTACGTTTATTCCTATAGTTTTCATAATGCCTCCTAGTTTAAGCTGTTATGTGCTTGTGATACAATTTCTTCTATATTTTCCTTATGAAATATTTCTTCAAAACTTTCTTTTTTTGTAATATAAAGCAAATATTCTATATTTCCTTCTGGCCCTTTAATAGGAGAATGATCTAATCCTATTATTTTTAAATTTAGTTCTTTTGCAAAGTCTACTACTTTATTTATTACTTCCATATGGGTACTTTTTTCCCGTACTACACCCTTTTTACCTACTTTATCTCTACCTGCTTCAAATTGAGGTTTTATCAAAGCTACAATGCTTCCATTTTCATTTAATATATTTAGTATAGGTGGTATTACCTTTGTAAGAGATATAAAAGATACATCTATACTGGCAAAATCAGCATATTCTCCTATATCTTCAAAAGTAACATATCTAACATTTGTTCTTTCCATACAAACTACTCTTTTATCTATTCTAAGTTTCCAAGCAAATTGTCCATAGCCTACATCTATAGCAAATACTTTTTTGGCTCCATTTTGAAGCATACAATCAGTAAATCCTCCAGTAGAAGCTCCTATATCTAGACAGACTTTATCTTTTAAATCTATACTAAAGCTTTTTATTGCTTTTTCTAACTTATAGCCTCCTCTGCTTACATAAGGCATTTTTTCTCCTTTAAATTCTATATTGCTATTTACTTTTACTTTATCTCCACATTTATCAATTCTTTTTCCATCTGAAAATATTTCTCCTGCCATAATACTGGCTCTTGCTCTTTCTCTAGAAGAAAATATTCCTTTTTGTACTAATAAAACGTCTATTCTTTCCTTTGCTTCTGACATTTTAAATAGCTCCTTTTCTATATTAAATTATCTTCACTATATTTTTAATTATTCCATCTACATCTAATTCATAAACATTGTAAAGAGTATTTACACTGCCATGAGGAATAAATTCATCTTTAAATCCCAAATTTAACACTTTTGTATTTTTGTTTAATGAGTTTACATATTCTAATACTGTAGAACCAAATCCACCACGAATTACATTATCTTCTATAGTTATTATTTTAAAATCTTCTTCTACTAAATTTTTTATTAAAGATTTATCTATAGGTTTTACAAAGCAAGCATTTACTACAGATACTTTTATGCCTAAAGAATTTAATTTTTCTCTTACTAATTCAGCATGCTGTACCATTTTTCCTGCTGCTATTAAAGCTATATTACCTTCTTTATGAATTATTTCCCACTTACCTACTTTAAAATCTTTCAATGGAACTAAATTTATATTATCTCCACCTCTAGGATATCTAAGAGCTATTGGGAAGTTTTGTTCTACTGACCATTTTAACATATTTTTTAATTCACATACACACTTTGGCGTCATTATAGTTAAATTAGGCATGTGTGAAAGATAGGATAAATCAAAAACTCCTTGGTGGGTTTCTCCATCTTCTCCTACAATACCTGCTCTATCAATAGCAAAAATTACAGGTAATTTTTGAATACATACATCATGTAATACTTGATCATAAGCTCTTTGTAAAAAAGTAGAGTACACTGCAAATATAGGTTTTAATCCCACTTTTGCCATACCTGCAGCTAATGTTACAGAGTGTTGCTCTGCTATTCCCGTATCAAAAAACCTATTTGGATATTTTTTTGAAAATTCTCTAAGTCCAGTTCCATCTCGCATTGCTGCAGTTATTGCTACTATATTTTTGTTCTTTTCTGCTAATTTTATAATTTCACTTCCAAAAGCTTTTGAATAAGTTTTATTTGAAGATTTATTAATATTTCCATTTGCACAATTAAAAGGTCCTATACCATGAAATTTATCTGGATTTTTTTCTGCAAATTTGTAACCTTTTCCTTTTTTTGTTATAGTATGTATTAATACTGGTCCTTTTATATGTTTTGCTTTAGAAAATACTTTGCTTAATTCTTTTATATTGTGACCATCTATAGGTCCCAGGTACTTTATACCTATATCTTCAAAAAACATGCCTGGCACTACTAATTGCTTTATTCCATTTTTTAATTTCGATACAGATTTTGCCATACTCTCACCTATGTTAGGTATCTTTTTTAATGCATTGTCGAATTCTTCTTTAAATTTATTATATTTAGGTTCTACTCTTATTTTACTTAAATATGTGGATAATCCCCCTACATTTTTAGCTATAGACATTTGATTATCATTTAAAACTATTATTATATTTGTCTTTCTATCTCCTACATCGTTTAAAGCTTCTAATGCCATACCCCCAGTTAATGCTCCATCTCCTATAACAGCTACTACATTGTATTTTTCTCCTTTTATATCTCTAGCTCTTGCCATACCTAATGCTGCAGATATAGATGTGCTACTATGACCTGTTTCAAACATATCATATTGACTTTCACAAGCTTTAGGAAAGCCACTTATTCCCTTGTATTGCCTTAAAGTGTCAAATTTATCTTTTCTTCCTGTTAATATTTTATGCACATAGGCTTGGTGACCTACATCCCATATTATTTTATCTTTTTTAAAGTCAAATACATTATATAAACTTATAGTAAGTTCTACAATTCCCAAATTAGAAGCTAAATGTCCTCCAGTTTTAGATACTTTTTCTATTAAAAATTCTCTTATTTCTTTAGAAAAAATATTTAGTTCTTCTATGGACATGCTTTTAATTTGATTTTCATATTTATATTTGTCCAATAATTTAAACATTATCATCTATCCTTTTTAATTAAGTATATTATTTGTGAAACTTTTAAAACTATTTTGTTACTATTATTTATTGCCACACTTTTACCTATGGCTTTACCTCCTATGGTGAAAGCAGCTATTAATGCTCCAATTATTGTACTAAAAATCACAGGATCTACATTAGGACTTTTTAATACTATTTTTCCAATAATAAGTGCTCCTATAGAACCACTTATTATACCACAAACATCTCCTATAACATCATTACAAAAATTAGATACTTTATCTGCATTTTTTACAAGTTTAATAGCTAATTTAGAGCCATTAACTTTTTTAGAAGCTGCACAGTGTATTGGAACTTCATCTGCTGCTGTTACCGCTACTCCTATTATATCAAAAATTATACCACAAACTATAATTAAAATAAGAATAATAAAAGCTACTAATATATTAACATTTCTTAGTAGCAAATCTGACAAAAGAGAAATACTTCCTGAAATTAAAATAGTCCAAAACACTATGGTAATGACCCACTTATTTCTACTTTTGTTTTTATTTTTATTTTTTTTACTATTTTTATTATTACTCAAAAAACACTCCTCCAAAGTATAAAAGTGAAAATTAAGTGGTAGCATATTGAGTAAACTTTGCGGCTTAGGTCCAGTAGGATTTCCCATAAAGCAATCAAAATGTCGCCATTTTGACGGTTTCCCTTTAATGCCTTATCTACTTTGTCGCCAAGTAAGCAGAACTGGATCACCACTTAGTCCACACTGTAATCCCCAATATGCCTATTAAAAAATAACAGTCTAGGAGATTTCCTCGACAGTTAGGCATTTCCTTAGCCTCTTTTGCAAAAAAGGTTTCAGTGAGCAAAATCTAAAAATTTTGGCCAAATTTTTATTTAGATCGCCACCTCACCTCTACCCCTTTACTCAAGGCAGGCTACACTGCACATAACTTTTTTTGCCACAATGCAGGTTTAATCCACTGTCGTATATACGGCAGCTAACCTTATATACAAGCAGAGGTCTCCACGGATATAGGGTCAATTGCGCATGCCATTGCGGTTGCCCCATTCTCCTTTACTCCCAGCACCAGCCCACAACTGGGCGTCGTAAGCCAGCACAAGAAGCTTCATCGATATGCCCTTTAGCGGATTTTTAGCCCCGCCCTGGGGAAATGCTTACCTGACTAGAATACTGTACCACCTTTTCACGTGATATTATATCATAGCATGTATATATATTCAAAAGCATTATTTCCTCGTTTTTTGTTACTTCTTTCTATATAAAAGCGTATTTGTTATTTCTTTTAATTTGGATGTGTCTTTTGGTATTTTATTTAATATATCTATACATTCATCTGTTAACTTCTCACATAAGTATTGGCACTTTTCCAAACCATATACTGTTATATAATTTGTTTTTTCATCTATTTCATCTTTTTTAGCTTGTTTACCTAATTCTTCTGTAGTTCCTATTACATCTAAAATATCGTCCCTAATTTGAAAAGCTAATCCTAGTTTTTCTCCATACAAAGATAAATCATTTATATCTTTTTTAGGTGCCTTTCCTAAAATAGCTCCTGCAATTATAGAACTTTTAATAATTGCTCCAGTTTTCTTTTTATGCATATATTGTAATTCTTCTTTAGATATTTCTTTATTTTCGCTTAAAATATCTACAGTTTGACCTCCTACCATTCCTTCAGTACCAGCTGCATTAAAAATAACTTTACAAGCTTCTATAGCTTCAATATCTTTATAACTGCAATAATTTATAATTACATTCATAGCTTCACTTAAAAGACCATCTCCAGCTAATAAAGCTATAGCTTCTCCAAAAACTTTGTGATTAGTAGGCTTACCTCTTCTTAAATCGTCATTATCCATACAAGGTAAATCATCATGTATTAATGAATAAGTATGTATCATTTCTACAGCACCAGCTACAGGAATAATTTCTTTATAATTATCCTTATACATAGAGTAAGTAAGAATCATTAATAAAGGTCTAATTCTTTTTCCTCCAATATTCAAACTATAATTCATAGCTTCATATATTTTTTTATTATAGGTTCCTTTATTTTCAAAATAATTTTCTAGCCACATATCAATATTACTTTTTATTTTTTTAATACATGTCATATAAAAAATCTCCTATCTAATCTAAAATATTATTCTTCTATGAAATTCTTTTCTCCATCTTCTGTTAATACTTTTATTTTTCCTTCTGCTTCATTTAAAATTTTATATATTTTATTGGATAGTTTAACTCCTTCTTCATACTTCTTTATAGAATCTTCTAAAGATAATTCCTCTTTTTCCATATCTTTTACTATTTCTTCTAGCTTATTTAACATGCCTTCATAAGTTTCTTTCTTAGGCAAAACATTCACCCCTTTATTCTTCTAATATAAATTTTCCCAATGCAGTACCATCTTTTAATGTAATTTTAATTTTATCTACTTTTTTAATTTTATCTATTTTGCTAATTACATTATTCTTTTCATCTTGTACTACTGCATATCCTTTATTTAAAATATTTAAAGGATTATTGGCTGAAAGTAAAGCATTTATTTTACCTAAATTTTGTTTTTCTCTTTCTAGTTTATTTTTTACTGTGTAATTTAAATTTTGAATTAATTTATCTATATAAGTATATTGATTTACAATATAGCTTTCAGGGCTATTAAGTCTTAATGAATTTTTTATATTGATGAAATTGCTGTATTTATCTTTTAGCATAGATTTAATATTATTATTTAATAAATTAGTGTAATTTTTTATTGTATTATTAAATTCATTTAAGTCAAACACAGCTATTTCTGCTGCAGCAGAAGGTGTAGGAGCTCTTCTGTCGCTTACAAAATCTGCTATAGTAAAATCAATTTCATGACCTACTCCTGTTATTATAGGTTTTTTACAATTATAAATTGCTTTAGCTAAATTTTCATCATTAAAAGACCAAAGCTCCTCTATAGACCCTCCCCCTCTAGCTAATATAATTATATCTATATCTTTAATATTATCTAATGTTTTCAATGCTTTTATTATATCTTCACTAGATTTTGTACCTTGTACTAAAGTAGGATAAATTAAAATGTCTATGTTTTTATTTCTTCTTTTAGTAACATTTATAATATCCCTTATAGCTGCTCCTGTAGGAGAAGTTATTACACCTATTTTTTGTGCATATTTAGGTATAGGTTTTTTATGACTTTCATCAAATAGCCCTTCTTTTTCTAGCTTTTCTTTAAGCTTTTGAAAAGCTATATAAAGTTCCCCTAAGCCCTCTGGTTCCATTTCATCACAATAAAGCTGATAAGCACCTTCTTTTTGATATACAGATACATGACCTTTTACAACTACCTTCATTCCCTCTTCTGGAATAAATTTTAAGTTCTTTGCATAACCTTTAAACATAACACACTTTATTTTGCTATATTCATCTTTTAAAGAAAAGTATATATGTCCACTACTATGCCATTTAAAATTTGATATTTCCCCTTTTATATAAGCATTATTTAATATAAAATCATTATCTAATACTTTTTTTATGTAATTGTTTAAAGAACTTACTGATAAAGTTTTAATATACATTTCTATTTAATGCCTCACAAGTATTTAACATTAGCATAGTAGTAGTCATTGCACCTACTCCTCCAGGCACAGGTGTAACATAATCTGCTTTATTTATTACTTTTTCAAAATATACATCTCCTACTACTTTTCCTTCCACTCTATTAGTACCTACATCTATAACTACTGCTCCTTTTTTTACAAATTCTTCATTTATAAAATTAGGTTTACCTATTGCAGCAATTAATATATCTGCAGATTTGCACACTTCTTTTAAATTTTTAGTTTTAGAGTGACATATAGTAACTGTAGCATTTTTATTTAATAAAAGATGAGCTATAGGCTTTCCTACTATATTACTTCTTCCTACTACTACTGCATTTTTTCCTTCTATATTAATTCCAGTACTTTCTATAAGCTTTACTATTCCCTTAGGTGTACAAGGTATAAAGCATTTTTCACCTTTATAAAACATGCCTGTATTTATATCTGTTAATCCATCTATATCTTTTTTATAAGATATTTTTGAAGTTATATATTTTTCATTTAAATGTTTAGGTAGTGGAAGCATAAGTATTATTCCATCTACATTATTGTCACTATTTAATCTTTCTATATTATCTATAATTTCTTTTTCTTTTGTATTTTCTTCAAAAGTATTTAATATATATTTTAATCCTAGTTGTTCACATATTCTCTTTTGATTTTTAGCATAAAGCATAGAACCTGCATCATTTCCAACTAATATAGTGGAAATACAAGGTACTCTTTTAAATTCCTTTTTTCTATTTTCTACAAAATCACTTATTTCTTTTTTATATTTATTAGCTATTTCTTTACCCTTTATTATTGTTCCCATTATTTATTGCCTTACAGAAAACTTGCTGTAAGACTACCCCCTCTCTTAATTGTTTTTATTAATATTCTCCTTATTATTTAAAACATTGTTAAGCACTCCATTTATAAAAGCAGGCGTTTTATCTCCAGCAAATTTTTTAGCTAATTCTATAGCTTCATTTATTGATACTTTGTCTGGTATGCTATCTTCAAATAATATTTCATAAGTACATAATCTCATAATTGAAAGGTCTACTTTAGATAGTCTATCTATTTTCCAGTTTTTCAAATATGGTTTTAAAACATTATCTATATATTCTAAATTTTCAAAAACACCTTTAAGTATTTTCAATATATATTCCATATCTACATCATTTAAATTAATACCTTCTTCATCTTTTATTTTATTTTCTAAATCTATATCTATATTTTCTTTTAAATTTTGTATTACATCTATAAAACTATCCCCTTTTATAGTTGTTTCAAACAATAATTGCATAGCTATTTCTCTTGATTTTCTTCTATTCATTTTAGTCCTCCATCTTCTACATTTATTATTTATAATTCTTAACATATTAATTATAATTATTCCTAAATAAATTACCAAGTATAATTTAAAAATTTTTATATTAAACTTAACGCAGAAACACCCTCTGAATTCAGAGGGTGAAAGTTATTCTTCAATTTCTTCTAAGGTTTCCTCTAATTGGGGAATCATAACATTTTGCACATGAATGTTCACTGATGATACTGTAAGACCAGTCATAGATTCAACACTCTTTTTTACATTTTTCTGAACCTTTTCCGCTACTTCTGGTATTTTTACTCCGTACTCTACTACTACATATAAATCAATTATAGCACTGTCTTCTCCTACATTTACTTTAACACCTTTTGATAGATTTTTTTTACCTTTTAATATTTCAGTTATGCCCCCTACTAAGCTAGCACTCATTCCAATTATACCTTCTATTTCTGTAGTAGCAAGTCCAGCAATAACCCCTACAACTTCATCTGAAATCTTAACTACTCCAATATCTGTCTCTTTATTTAAATTTTCTTCCATATACGCTTACCTCCTTGCTTTACAAGCAAAAGCTTTATCTTATGTACCATTATATCAAATAGCTTAATATTTTACAATTATTGTTTAGTTTGAATTTCAACATCCTTTATTTTAGCTACACTCATTACTACATTTTGTATATCTTTTAATTGCTTGTCTGTTAATTTTTCACTAGTTTTAACTATTATTCTTGCTTTATCATTTTCTATAGAGCATACTACATCTTCAAATCCTTTAGCTTTTAAATCTGTTTCTATTCTTGATTCATAATTTATGTTCATAGCTAATTCAGTGTACTTTTCTGCAGCACTATCTTTTTTTTCTTTGGATATATTTTTATTATCAATAATAGATTTTAAATTTTGAAGAGTTTGGGAATTTTTATGATCCCTTGTTAATATAGCCTCACTAAAAAATTCTGATGATTTTGACACCTGTTCTTTTTCTTTGGATTTTTCTACATTATTAAAAGATATAGTGCTTTTTCCTTGATTTTCAACTCCATTAACATATAATGGGTTGTTTAATTTTGCAGCAAGCACTCCTACACACACTATAAGAGCTAACAAACTAACAATAATTACTGCTTGTTTCTTATTCATATTTATTCCTCCTTTATTATTCTAGAAAATTATATGCTAAAAATATGATTAATATTACTTTTTCATTGGATAAACGTTAACTTTTTCTTCTGGCACATTAAATAAATCTACTACTGCTTTAGTTATTCTAAGTTCTGTAACTTTTTCTTCAGCTCCTTCTGCTACTACTACCACTCCTGTAACTTTAGGTTTGATTTTTTTTACTATTAAAGGTTTAGAATCACTGCCACTATTAGTTATTACTACAGTAGATCCATTATTTTTTTGAGTTGTATTTCTTTTTCCACCTTCATTGTCATTTTCTTCTGTGGAATTTATAGAATCATTTATATTCATAGCTGGAACTTGTTCTTCACCACTTTCAAAATATATCATTACTTCTACAATACCTACACCCTGTATTTTAGATAATATGTTTTTTAATTCATTTTTTACAGTATTTTCGTAATCTCCTTCACTTTTAATTGTTTTTTCATACTCATTGTCTTCTGATTTTTCATTCTTATCCTTAGAATTAAACGCTAATCTAGATATATCTTTTTTAGGAGATGGTTTTAATAAATTACTTCCAATAATAAGCAATATACCTAATAAAAACAATATAATCATATTAGATGTATTTTTATTAAAGTTTATTTTTTTTATTTTTTTCATAATATTTTTAAAATTCATCTATTTAACCCCCTCTAAAAATTAGAGTTTACGGACAATTATAATATCTTTGGATACTTTAAGTTCATCACTTAAATATTTTTTTATGTTTTTTCCTTTTTCATTATTTAAAATTTCTGTATTATTAGATGTGTTAGCTAGTCTATCTTTGGAATCTATTTTAACTTTTTTTATTTTTTCTATTTTATTGCTTTTAACTAATACATCTATTTTATTTATAAAAAACTTTTCTTTGCCTTCATCAAACTGAACTTTTGCACTTACTTTATATTTTTCATTAGGGTATTTTTCTTTTAGTTTATTTTCACATAAAGATTCTATATTGCTTTTAAAAACTTCTACAGTATTATCTAAAGTATTTTTTTTATATTCTTGTAAGTCTTCTTGATGTTTAGATTTATCAAAGTTTTCATATATATTTTTAGAATAAACATTTATGTCAAAATTTTTATGAAATATTTTTATAATAGGATTTATAAGCACTGTTATTAAAATTAATCCTAAAACAAATTTAGCATATTTTTTTAAAGAATTATTGGGCAATATCATTTCTACTGCTGTTATAAAAAATACAGCTGTGCAAATATTTATAATCCACTGTTTTAAACTTTCAATCATATACTACACCCCTATCATTAACCGACCTGCAGAAGCTATTATGGCTATCATTATAAAAAACATTACACAAACGCATATAAGACAAGACATTATAAGTATTAAAGAATCTCCTGCTGAACTAATACAATTTACTAATCTGCCGTCGCTTATAGGCTCTATTAATGCTGCAGTAAGCTTATACATTAATACCATAGCTAGTATTTTAATTAAAGGAAAAGAAATCATTATAACTAACATAAAAAGTCCTAAACTACTTATGACATTTTTTAAAAGCATAGAGTATCCTGCTACAGTACCTATAGCATCAGATAAACATTTTCCTACTATAGGTACAAAATTATCTACAGCAAATTTAGCTGTTCTAGATGTAACTTCATCAATAGTTTGAGATGAAATTCCCCTTATAGTAATAATGCCTATAAATACAGTCATTATTATACCTTGAGACCAAAGTGCTATTTGATTTAAAAGTTTAGTTAATTTGTCTACTTTATAATCACTGGATATGTTATTTGCAAATTGAAGTACAAAAGTTATTATTATTATAGGAATAATTATTTTTACAAAAATTTGAGAACTTATATTTATGGCTCCTATTATAATTGGATCTAGTATAGCTGCTTCTACAAAACCACCTACACTTGCCACTAACATTATTAAAACTGGTATTAATGCTGCCATAAAATCTGTCATTTTATTTATGCTTTCATTGGCTATTTTTACTCCTATATAAAAACTTTTTGTCATTATAATTATTATCAAACTATAACAGGCAAAATAAGCTATATTAGAAAGACTTTCATTGCTAAAAGCCTTTTGAAGATTAGTTAGTAAAGCACATATTACAGCTATTATAATTAGTATTGCCATTAATTTCAAAGAAGCGTGAACTTCTCTAAAGGCATATGTAATAAAATGTTTAATCAATTTTTTTCCCGAAAGTTTACTTTCACCCTTTTGCATATAGTGTTTTACATAATCTTTAACATCTATATCTTTTAAAAACTCATATTGGCTGTTTATATTTGTTATATAATTATAAAGTTCTTCTACTTTTTTATTATCTTGATTTGTTTTGTTATTTGCATCTTCATTAAATCCCTTTACATTACAGGAAAATAATAAAACAATTAAAACACTTAATAATAATATTTTTTTAATATTCATATTCACACCTACATGATTTTTAAAATTGATTGGAGTACTGCCATAAGAATTGGTATAGCTAATACAAGTATTAGTATTTTACCTGCAAACTCCACTTTAGATGCAATATTATTTTCTCCTGCATCTTTACAAATTTCACTGCAAAAAGTAGCTAAATAAGCAATTCCCAGTATTTTAAACACTACATTTAGATAAACAAAATTTATATTAGCTTTCAAAGCCAATTGTTGTAAAAGTTGCAGTATTGCTGTAATTTTACTTATCATAAATATAAATATTAAAGAACCTACAATTATGCTTACTTGTACTGCTAACTCTTTTTTTTCTTGTCTTAATATAATTACTATAAATAAAGAAATAAAAGCAAAAGCTACTATTTGTATTATTTCCATATTAGCCTCCTAAAGTTGAAACATAGTTCTAACTGTATTAAATAATCTATTTATTAAATTTATTACTAACATTAAAATTATTATTATACCTGCCAAATTAGTTACTACTGCATAATCATCTTTTCCACTACTTATCAAAATTTTATCTAATATTATAATAAGTATACTTATACCAGCAATTTTAAATATTAAACTTATGTCTAACATAGTGTTCATCCCCTTTAAAGTTTTTTAAATTAGCATTATTATAACCATTGCCCCTATAGTAAACCCTAGATACCTGTACATTTTTACATTTTTATCTAAAGATATTTCTGCAGATTTTATTTGCTTTTTTAAATTTTCACAAGTTAAAGAAAACATTTTTCTTTGACCTTCTATATCCGATTCTCCTAAATTTTTTGCCAAATCTAAAATTACATTTTTATCTTCTTTTAAAAGATTTAAAATTTCTTTTTCTTTATTTAAGGCTTTATAAAAGGCTTCATATACACTATCTACCTGATTATTATTTAATAAATTAAAAAGTTCTTTAAAGACTTTATTTAATGGATACTTACTCTTTTTATATATTTTAGTCATAGCTTCTGGTAAGGGGGTATGAGTGTACATTATTTCATTTTCCAATTGATGAATAATCCTATTTAATTCATTTAGTTCTTCTACTCTTTTAATAAACTTTTGGGCATATAAAAATCCAACTGAAGTGGAAGTAGTTATTATTAAAATGCATCCTAAAACTCTCAGCATTTTATCTCCTCCAAATAGCTATTTTATTTTCAAAATCGTATACATATTCTAATGTTCCTACAGATTTTTTGTTGCTTAGTACAATAGCTCTTTTAAATACTTTATTTTCTACTATTTTTTCAAATACCTTTCTATTATATAAGTCTTCTACTCCGTATCCATGAATAGTAGTAATAACACTTACACCTGAATTAAGAGCCATAATTATACTTTCCATATCTTTTTCAGTTCCTATTTCATCGCATACTATTATTTCTGGAGCCATACTTCTTATAGCCATTATTATTCCTTCACTTTTAGGACAATTATCTAATATATCTGTTCTTATACCTACGTTAAGTTGAGGTACTCCATCAAAACATGCTGCTATTTCACTTCTTTCATCTACTACGCATATTTTTTTACCCTGTAAATCTTTAAATCCATTGGATAAATTTTTAGTTATATCCCTAATTAAAGTGGTTTTTCCACACTTAGGTGGAGAAATTATTATTGTGTTCATAACTATATTTTTATTAATTATAAAAGGCATTATAAAATCAGAACAATTTTGAACTTCTCTGCAAATTCTAATATTTAATGAAGCAATATCCTTTATAGTTTTTACTTTGTTTTTTTCTATAATACATCTTCCACATATTCCAACTCTATGTCCACCTTTTATAGTTATATATCCCTGTTTTATTTCTTCTTCAAAAGCATAAATAGAATAATTGCTCATTCTCTGCAAAATAATTTTTATATCTTCTTTTGTTACAGTATAATTTAATATTTTTTCTCTATTTCTTATTTGAAGTATAATAGGTTTTTCTGCTCTTACTCTTATTTCTTCAATATAATCTTTTTTTTCTTCTTCTATTAATGTATTTTTTATAGTGTTAGGTAAAATATTAAATATATCTTTAAAATTTCTCATACTTTTTATCCTCCTTTCCATATTAATCTTTATTTATTTTTTACTTGAATTATTACTAAATTGTTAAAAAAAACTAAATAATGATTAATAAAAAAGCCGTGCAAATTGCACGACTTTTCTATTAATCATTATTTTCTTCATCATTGCATCCACAACCGCAATCACAAGAATCAAATTCATCTATTGAGAAGCTGTTGCTACAACTAGGGCATATTAAACTATCATTGTTATTTAACATTTCCTTATCAATATATATGATTTCATCGCAATTAGGACAATTTACTTCTATGAAGTTATCTATTTCTGATTCTTCATAATCATCATCTTCATAAAATTCATCTTCTAAATTAGATAAATCTTCATCAATAGCATCTACATATTCTCCCATTTCCACTTGTGATTCTCTTAAATCATCTAATTCCTCAGCCATTTCTTTTAAAACTTCTAGTATTTCTTTTATAACTTTACCTTCTTTAGACTGATTATTTAAATCTAATCCTTCTGCTAATCCACATAAATAAGAAACTTTTGAAGTTAGTGTTTCCATACATTCACACCCTTTTTATTTTCTTTTATTTATATTATTGACTAAATTCTTTCCATATATTCACCAGTTCTAGTATCTACTCTAATCACATCACCTTCATTTACAAATAAAGGCACATTTATTATA
This sequence comes from Clostridium acetireducens DSM 10703, assembly GCF_001758365.1. Taxonomy (GTDB): domain Bacteria; phylum Bacillota; class Clostridia; order Clostridiales; family Clostridiaceae; genus Clostridium_C; species Clostridium_C acetireducens. Next base: position 54,385 of record NZ_LZFO01000002.1, on the reverse strand, counting down.
GCGCCAGTTTCTACTGTAGCTGGCTTTAATACGTTTGTTGCAGTATTTCCTTTAGCACCTGGTTCTGTATGAGTTACTTGTAATTCAACAAAATTTGGTGCTTCTACAGAGAAAGCTTCTCCTTTAAAGAATTTAATCACTGCAAACATATTTTCTTTTAAATATTTAATTGCTTCTTCAACTTTTGCATATTCTAGAGGAATTTGCTCAAAAGTTTCTTGATCCATAAAGTAGTATAATTCTCCATCAGTATATAAATATTGCATTTCTTTTCTTTCAATAACAGCTTCTTGAAGTTTAGTAGTAGGATTAAAAGTTGTTTCTGTAACTCCTCCAGAAATAACATTTCTAAGTTTTGTTCTTACGAAAGCTGCTCCTTTTCCTGGTTTAACGTGTAAAAAATCTACTACTGTAAAAACTTGTCCATCTAGTTCAAAAGTAGTTCCTTTTCTTAAATCTCCTGCTGATATCATTTATGTATCCCTCCAAAATCCTTAAATTCATTTATATTTTACCTAATTAGGCAAATTACTATACATTATTTAATACATATTAATTCCTTTGGTGATTTTGAAATTACTTCACAACCACATTCTGTAATAAGAATTAAATCTTCTATTCTCACTCCACCGAAATCTGGAATATATATACCTGGTTCATCAGTAACTACCATACCTTTTTCAAGTATAGTATCTCCCATAGGACTTACTCTAGGATTTTCATGAATTTCTCTTCCTACACCATGCCCTAATCCATGACCAAAGTATTTTCCATAGCCTTTTTCTGCTATATAATCTCTAGCTATTTTGTCTACAGATTTTCCTGTTACACCAGGTTTAAAACCTTTTAAAGCTTTCATTTCAGCTTCCAATACTACATTATAAATTTCTTTCATTTTATCAGAAGGTTCTCCTATTACTATAGTTCTTGTCATATCAGAACAATAATCATTATATATGCATCCAAAATCTAAAGTTAAGAATTCTCCTTCTTTTAAAACTTTATCTGTAGCCTGACCATGAGGAAGACAAGATCTTACACCTGAAGCAACTATAGTAGGAAAAGATAAATCTCTTGCTCCTAATTTTTTCATATAAAACTCTAGTTCAAGACCTACTTGTCTTTCTGTCATACCTGCTTTTATATAACCAAGCATGTGTTCAAAGGCTTTATCAGCAATAGCAGCTGCTTTTTTTATACAATTTATTTCTTCTTCATCTTTTACTATTCTTATTTTTTCTACCATTCCATCCATAGGAACTAATTCACAGTTTAATTTGTTTTTATATTTAATATAATTATCATAAGTAATTATATTTTCTTCAAAACCAATTTTAGATATATTTAAATTCTTTGTTAAATCACCTAAAAAATCTTCAAACTTTCCCGAATATTGTACTATTTCATAGTCCTTTGCCTGCTGTCTTGCTTGTTCTGTAAATCTAGAGTCAGTAATAAATATTGCTCTTTCATTAGTTATTACTGAAAAGCTTTCATCTCCAGTAAATCCACTTAAATAATTTCTATTTGGATCTCCCTGAAGTAAAACCCCATCTATTCCTTTTTCTGACATTAATTTTCTCAATTTATATATTCTGTTTTTAAACAATACATCACCTCCATTAGTCTATTTATAATATAAATAAACCAATGTTATTTTATCAAAACTTACGATTATTTGCAAATAATATTAATTTACTGGTAATAATATTGTATATATTTACTACGGGCTTTCTTTAATAAATTCTATATTCATTTTAGCATTATAATTATCTTTATTAGCACTTTCATTAATTTCAATATAATTTATATTAGCTAATTTACATCTTTTTTTAATATTTTTTACAAAATCATTAAAATAATTTATATCTCCTAAAACTCCTATTTCCACATTAACTTTATTATTATCATTTTCTTTAAATTTTAGTATATCAATATTTTCATATTTTAAAGAATTTAAAATATCACTATATGTAATTTTTTTTAAATTTTTATTTTTATTTTCAATTTTACATAAATTATTTAAGTATTGACTTTTATATATTGATTTATTTTTTAAAGTATAATTTAAAAATGTAAGTATAGATAAACTTATAATAAGTAAAATTAAAATATATTTAAAGTTTTTATACATGTTCATTTACTCCTAATAATATGTTAAATTTAAAATATTCTTCTTCTTTTGTTAAAGCAGTTAAATTTAAAATTTTATATTTTTTATTTAATTCAATATACTGTATAACCCCTATATAATCTTCTTTATTTTTTAAATAAATTTCTAATTCTATACTGTCATCTTTTATAAATATTCTTTTGCAATTTAAATTTTTGTACATACCATTATAAAAATTCTCAAAGTTATTTATAGCTGTTGTTTTTTTATTATTATTTTCTTTTTTATTTTTTAAATTATCATTTATTTCAAATTGCTTTTTTATTTGTTTATTTAAATAATTTAAATTATTTATATTTTTTATTAATACACAACACAAAAATATGTTTATTAAAAATACTATAATAATAAATAATTTTAACTTTTTATTATATAAATTTATTTTCTTTTTTATATACCATTTAGGTAAAAAATTTAAATTTTCCATAAACTACGCCTCTTTATAGTATTTAATATAATTTCTCTATTGCACATTTCACCTAAGTCTTCACAATTATAATAAGAATTAGTATAATCAATATATTCTTTATAGGGAAAATTACAAAAATAAAACTTTTCAAATTTAGTATTTACATAATTAATTTTATTGCATTTATCTATAAAATCATTAAAATTTTTAATATAATTTTTACTGCTAAAATTTATATTTATTGAATTGCAAACTAATTTGTTTTTATTACAAGCTAGAAAATATAAATCAGTATTATGTAAAAACACAAAAGCATAATTGCTACATTTTATATGGTTTTTGTAATAATTTAAAATGTCAAACTGCAATAATGATACCTTTTTTAAATTGCATTTATAAATGAATTTTTTTATAAATTTTCCTTCATTCCAATTTAAACAATAAACAATTATATCTATATACTCTTTTTCTTCTTTAAATATTAAATAATCAAATATTATACTTTCTACATAATTAAAATAGTAGTTTACTTCTTGGCTTATAATATATTTTATTTTATTTTTACTTACTTTAGGTATTCTAAATATTTTAATATATATTTCTTCACATTCTATAGTTATATATATTTTTTTGCCTTGAATACAATTCTTTAATTTATCCATATGCCTGTAATTTATCTTATTAGAAAGTATATTTTTAAAATCTCCATAAATTGCTCCTTCTTTAGAAAATTGCAATAAAGCAGTATTTGAAAACAATTTTTTCATCTCCCAATTTTTATATCTGCACTTTGATTTATACTTTTTAGTCTATTTAAAGTATTTTTTCTATTTTCTACTTGAATTTTAAAAGAAACAAATACAATAAAGCTACATATCATACCTATTATAATAGTGTAAATCAATATAAATCCCTTTGTTTTTTTATGCCAAAACATCTTTCATATAAAATTCCTTTCTTGCTTTTTATAGATATATACATAATATTTTCTTTTTTACTTACTTTAAATTCCTCTATGTTTTTTACTATATTATTTGAATTAATAGATGAACATCTATCATAAGAAATTATAATATTTCCATTTTTAGTCATCCTAATCCAATCTGAAGTTTCATTATCTTTTTTAATCAATTTTATTTTGTTATTTACTATTTCTACATCTTGGTAAAATTCTATTTTACTTTCAATAAATATAAAAGCTTCATTTATGTAAAAGTTTTCTTTTCTATAATTCATATTTATACTATAATTATTAATAGTTTTTGAAAAAATCAGCATAATCATAATTAAAAGCATGCTAGATATGCCTATAGTTATTAAAAGTTCTATTATTGTAATACCTTTTTTCATAAATCTTTTTCCTTACTAATGTTACATTCTATAATTTTATTTTTATTAAGTACTTTTCCATATATCTTTAAATTCAAATTTAATTTTTCTTTTTCATGTATATGCAAAACTAAATAATTTTCTTCATGAGGCTTTATATTGGTAAATAAATTTAATATGTTATTTTTCTTTATAGTATCTAATTTTAAATTTTCATTAGTAATATATATGTTGTTACTATTTTTTAATTGAATTATTTCCTCATAAGTACTATTGTAAATCAAATCATTTTTTATAAATTCCATTATTGTAACATATTCATTCATTTTATAATTATAATACTTTAATTTATTGTTATTTACTTGAATAACCACTAATTGAATAAATAAAATGCTAAATACAGTAAGGCTACACATAACTTCAATTAATGAAAATCCCTTTTTAATTTTTGTATTCAACATAACTAGTACCTACACACATTGTAATACGATGTGTTTTTCCTTTTCTATCTTTATATCGTATAGTACAAGCATCTGAACTCATTCCTTTATTATTAATATTTATACATTGATGCTTAGAATTCATATAAGTTAATTTAAATTTATTAGGAATTTTAATTTTATCAATTATTTTTTTATTTGCTTTAAAAACAAATTCTTTTTCATTATATTTATAATATATAGTGCCATTAACTTTATTTTTTCTACAATATACTTTGCTATTATTAATTAAATTAATTAGAGAAGTATAAAAAACTTCATTATCAACATTGTTAATTATGCTATTATAATTTTTATAATTTACAATATTAAAAGTTAAAAATATAGATAATATAGATAAAGTTATTACTAATTCTAACAATGTAAATGCTTTTTTATATTTTATATTCATAGTAACCTAAAAAATTTATTCAACATCTTGTGATTTATCACAAAATATTGTGTTCTTTCCTTGTTTTACCTCATAGTAACTTTTATTTGCATCAATACTTACAGTATATTGTTTTTTATCACTTTGAAAATTTATATCTACATTATCCTCACCACATTCACCCTCTATATCTATACTTTTAGCTCCTGTTAAATTAGTTATAGAATCTATAATCTTTTCTTCAACAAACTCTCCATTTTCCTCTGCATAACTTCCCATAACAGCAGTATGTATTTGTTTAGCTGTATTTATAGCTTTAACATTTTTAGCTTTTTCTTGATAACCTATAAATTTAGGTACTAAAAATCCTGCTAATACAATAATTATAGCTATAACTACCATTAGCTCTATTAAAGTAAATCCTTTTTTATTTCCTTTCATTTTTATAGCTAATCCCTCCTTAAATGCAATCCATTATATTAAGTATAGGCATTATTAAAGATATAGTAATTGTGCCTATTATTACAGATAAAATTATTATTAAAACAGGTTCTATAAAACTTGAAAGTATTTTCAAATTTTCTTTAATATCATTTTCATAAATAAAAGATACATTTAAAAATATTTCTTCTAATTTTCCACTTTCCTCTCCTACAATAATCATAGACACAAATAAATCATCAAATATATTTGTACTCTTTAAAGCATCACTTAAACTAAATCCTTTTTCAATATTATATATAGCATTTTTTATAGAATCACTTATATATACATTGTTTACTATATTACTAGATATGTATAAACTTTTTATTATTGAAAATCCAGATTTAATTAAAAGATTCATAGATTTAGAAAATTTTAATAATACAATTTTTTTATATAAATTTTTTATTAAAGGAATTTTTAATTTAAAATTATCTAAAATAGTAAAAGTTTTTAAATCTTTATTTTTTCTTAAAAATTTAAAAAACATTATTATTAAAATTAATATAAAAGTTAATAAAAACAACTTGCCTTTTATAAATTCAAATATGCACATTAACCTATAAGTTGATTTTGGCAAATTTCCTCCTAAAGTACTTAGTATATCAACAAATTGAGGCAATATTTTTATCATTAAAAAAGCTATTACAAATATAGATACAAAACAAACTATAGAAGGATATATCATAGAATTTTTAAATTTTAGTTCTATTTTATACATATTTTCATAATATTCTGATAAATCTTTAAATATTTTTTCTATATTTCCGCTTTCCTCTCCTATGCCTATCATTTCTATTAAAAATTCTGGGTATATGTAGTCAAATTTTTTAATGCTATTATAAAATTTATATCCTTTTATAATATCTTCTTTAATATTTTTTAAACTGTACTTTATATACTTGTTTTTGCATTTAATACTAATTATATCTAATGCTTTCCATATACTTAATCCTGAAGATAGTATAATATAAAACTGTCTGCACATAATAAATATATCTTTTTTATTAGGCTTCCTTATATCTATATTAAATTTTATTAATTTACTGCTTTGCAGGCAAAAATATCCCTTTTGTTTTATTAAAAACAATAACTCCTTTTCATTTTCACAATGAATACAGCCTTTTAAAATTTCTCCTTTAAGATTTTTAGCTTTGTATTTATAAATTTTACTCACTCCCTAATTAAATGAAACATTAACTGCTTCTTCATAAGTAGTTATACCTTTTTTTACTAAATCTATACAATTGTTTCTCAAAGATTGAAAATCCTCTTTATTTACATAGGTATTTAACTTTTGAAATACATTTTTCTTTTCACTAATAGAAGAGTAAAATTTATTAAAATCCAACAATTCATAAGTAACAATTCTTCCTCTATAGCCTGTATTGTTACATTTACTACAGCCTTTCCCCCTATATATATAAGTATTTGAATTTAATTTCAATGCATTTTTTTCTTTAATATCAGGCAAATATTTTTCTCTGCAGTGAACACATATCTTTCTAACCAGCCTTTGAGCTATTATTCCTGTAATTGAATCAAACAACAAATAATCTGGTACTCCCATATCTATAAGTCTTAATATAGAACTTGCTGTATCATTAGTGTGAAGAGTGGATAATACTAAATGCCCTGTAATAGATGCTCTAACTGCTATTTGTGCTGTTTCTTCATCTCTTATTTCACCTACCATAAGTATATCCGGATCTTGTCTCAGTAAATTTCTTAATCCTTTAGCAAAAGTAAAACCTATTTTGTTGTTTACATTAACTTGATTTATTCCCTTAATCACATATTCTACAGGGTCTTCTATAGTTGTGATATTTTTACTATTATTATTTATTTCATTTAACATAGCATATAAAGTAGTTGTCTTACCACTTCCTGTAGGTCCTGTTATTAGTATAATTCCATTAGGCTTTTGTAGAAAATTTTTTAATTTTTTTATATCCTTATAATTAAATCCTAGTGCATTTAATGAAACTTTTCTATTTATATCATAAAGTATTCTTATAACAATTTTTTCTCCGCTTATAGTAGGTAAAGAAGAAACTCTAAAATCATAATTATAATTATTTATATTTAATCTGATTTTTCCATCTTGGGGCATTCTTTTTTCTGCAATATTCATATTAGCCATTATTTTTATTCTAGTATTTATAGAATTGTATATATCTTTGTTTATTTTTAATATTTTATACAAAATACCATCTATTCTAAACCTTATCCAAACAGTATCTTCAAAAGGTTCTATATGTATATCACTGGCTTTTTTATATATAGCTTGTTTTAATATTATATCTGTAAATTTAACTGCTGGTTCTTCTTTTATATTAAAACTTTCTTCTTTAACAAAACTACTGCTTATAGAATGATTTTCTTTTTCTAGTTTTTCTAAAGCTTTTTTAACGTATTGTCTATCATAATAAAAATTTATTGATTTAGTTATGAATTCTTCTTTAGCTAGAATAGCTACTACATCCTTATTTGTTATAAATTTTATATAATCTAATGCAAATTCATCTATACATTTTACAGCTACATACAATTTGTTTTTATCTATTTTCACAGGTATTAAATTATTTTTTAAAGCAAATTTTTTAGGTATTAATTTTACTGCCTCTATATCTATAGAAATTTTATTTAAATCATCAAATTCTTTGGTTTGCCACTGTGCACTCAAATCACATCATCCTCTTATAAAAAGTTCTATTTACATTTATGCCCAAAATTACTATTTTTAAAACACTTTTTATAATAAAAATACTATTTCATATTAAAATTTTTTTATTAATTTAAGATATTCAAAAATATTAACTTATACATCTAGATTTACCAATAAGGATTTTACAAAGTAAATATAAATAATGGAAATAAAACTAAATTTTAATGTAGGCTATTGAATAAAAAATCATTGATATAATTTCCAGATAAAAAATAATTAAAAATAAGCTGCATAAAATAATAATACAGCAACATAAAGAGAGTTTGTAAATAATTAGAATGAATTTTAGACAATCTTAGAAGAAAAAATAAAAAAACTCCGTAATTCATCACAGGACGTGATGAGCCAATTTCCGCCCCAAGGACGGGGCATAAATTGGGTAGGAGTTTTTTTATTTTTTATTCTTAGAGTGTCTTAATGAAATGACTTATTTACAAACTCTCTTTATGTTGCTGTATTATTATTTTATGCAGCTTATTTTTAATTATTTTTTATCTGGAAATTATATCAATGATTTTTTATTCAATAGCCTACATTAAAATTTAGTTTTATTTCCATTATTTATATTTACTTTGTAAAACCCTTCATAGTATGGAAAATCTTTAATTATATAATCATCTATATATAAATAGTCATCTATTATATTTATAGAATCTATTACTCCACTACATAATTCTATTTTTTGTTTTCCATCTAAAGACAGTTTATATAAAGTAAGTTGTTTATCTTCTCCATGATTTTTAAAAGTAGTGTAATAAATATATCCATCTTTTATATTAAAATTTGAAGCTCCTGAAGTATCTCCAAAACATTTATATAATCTATCATCACAGATTTTTACTTTTTCACTGCCATCGGTTTTCATCTTATAAATATGACTATCATTACAATAATAAACATAATCACCATAAACTTCAGAAGCTATTATAGAACTTTCTTTATTTAAAAGTACTTTTTCGCTGCCATCAGTTTTTAATTTGTATAAGTAGCTTATACCATATTGGCTATTGTCTATATAGTAAATCCAATCTCCTTGAACATTTATTTTAGTAAGTGAAGAATCTCCTAATAGCTTATCTCCTTGTCCATTTAATCCTACTTTATATATTTTAAAATCTCCATCAAAATAAGCATTATAATATATATAATCTCCTTGTATTTTCATAGAATAAACATCTTTATTTTTTAATATAAAATATTCCTCTCCAGAGTTTATATTAAGTATTTTTATTCCTTCATCTGTTCCATAATAAATATTATCTCCTATTACATTTAAACATCTTCCTGTACTATTAGATATTTTTATTTTATATAATCCATCTGTAGTCATTTTATATATTTTGGCATTATCTTCTAAATTGAAATAATAAATCCAATTACCTTGTTTAGCCATCATTCCAAAATTATTTATATTTCCATTGGAATTTCCTTCTGTATTTATTTCATAATTTGCACTTTGCTTTAATATACCTGAAGCATTTTCACTTACTGAAGCTTCACCACCTAGTATTATTTGATTATTTATTTCTGATTTATCTATAAAATCTTTTTGCCTTGAAACATTACAACCATCTGTTAAAACAATAGGTGCTTTTAATTTATACGCAATAGAAGTTCCAGATAAAGCATCTGGGAAATTTTGACCATTGGCTACTATAATATTATTACTTTCAAATTTAAAATACTTATTTATATTCAAGCAAGTTTCATATCTATCTTTTCCCTGTATTCTAATTATTTCGGATTTTGTTATGGATTTTACTTCTTTTTCTATATTGCTACTTAAAGCTCCTTGTCCTCCTATTAAATACACTTTAGAAGGATTTATATTATTTAAAATATACTTGCATTGAGAAGTTAATTTACCTTGAGGGCTTAATACTATAGGATATCCATTAATTGAAGCAGCACTAGATATACTTAAAGCATCTGGGAAAGCATATCCATTAACTATAACTACTGGTGTTCCTTTTTCTACATTTAAACTTTCCACTATATTTTTATTTGTTTCAAATCTATCTTTTCCCCATAATCTTTTAATATTATTGTATCCTATAGATTTAAAATATTTTTCAAAATCTTCTCCTACAGCTCCTTTTCCACCTAAAACATATATATTTCCTTCTTTATTTAAGTGATTTTTTATATAATTTATGGTACTTGTACTCTTAGAAACATTTTCTCCTACAAGAAGTATGGGTGCATTTAAATTTCTTGTAAGAGCACTACCTGAAAGAGCATCTGGAAAGTTTAATCCACTAGTTATTATTACATTATCTAATTTACCTTCCTGAAATTTTTCTGCAATATTAGCAGAGGTTTCATATCTATCTTTTCCTTGTATTCTAACTTGATTATAGTTTTTTATGTCCTTTGCTAATACAGGCATAGAAAAATTAATAGTAAATATAGATGTTAATAAAATAAATTTCGTTATTTTATTCATAAATTTCCTCCTTGTATGGTATATTTGTACAAAAATAGCTTACACGTTATTATTCTACATATATGAATATTTTCCTTCATAAAAAAATCCCATAGCAATTTTTTATGTTTTGAATTATTTCAATCTTTCCAATTCTGGTTGTTTTGGATCAATAAAAATAGTTTTATTTGTATAATATATAACCATTCCCGGCTTTGCACCATTAGGTTTATGAACATTTTTAACTTCTGTATAATCTACAGCAACCTTAGAAGATTCCTTACCTTTGCTATAGTAAGCAGCTAAATTTGCAGATTCTTCTAAAGTCTTATCAGAAACATTACCAAAATTTTTAACTATAACATGCGAACCCGGTACTTCTTTAGTATGAAGCCATATATCATGTTTATTTGCAAATTTTAAAGTCAAATAATCATTTTGAAAATTATTTTTTCCTACATATATGTCAATACCTTCAGAAGATTTAAAATGCATAGGCTTAGAAATTTTTTGCTTTTTATTTTTATTTTTTCTAAATCTTATATAACCACTTTCTATAAGCTCTGACTTAATTTCTTCTATAGATTCATAATCTTCTGCATTTTTCAAATTAGTAAATACAGATTGTAAATAATTTATTTCATCTTTTGTTATTTTAATTTGTGTTTTAGCTGATTCTTCAGATTTTTTTAATTTATTATACTTTTTATAATAAAATTGTACATTTTGAGAAGGAGATTTATTTTCCTTTAATTTAATAACTACATTTTCACCAGTATAATAATTTAGTACATTTATTTCTTTATCTCCACTTTTTATATTATATATATTAGCTGTTAAAAGTTCTCCATAAATTTTATATATTTCTTTTTTTTCACATTCATCTAAAGTATTTTTTAATATGCCTAGCTTTTTATAACATCTATCTAAGTTTATATTTATAAGTTTTTGCATAGAAGAAGCTTTATTATTTAACCTGTCTTCTTTATCCTTTTTTAAATAATAATTTTGTAATAAATCTGAAGGGGAATTATACTCTTCTTTATGGTAATTAGTTAAATTAGTAAGTTTTATACAGTGAAAATCTTTAAAAGTACCATCTTTTTTATATAAAGAAAAATCTAATTTTTCCTCTTTAATTTCATTAAACATATTATTTATAAATTCACTTATTAAATTTAAATTATCATAGTTTATTTCAATATTATTATTGTTTAATCTATACCATATTTCCTTTGACAATGGATTACTTACTCCCATGAATACTCTTGAAAATAGCTTGTTATCTAGGGATATATTGTTTTTGTATATATATTCTTTAAAAGATTCATAAGAATAATTTAAAGGGTTTAATTTATTAGATGAAGGTGGAAGTACAAATTCTATACCAGGATAAATGTTTCTTACACTATTAATTTCAGGTGTTACATGCTTTATGCTATCCATAATAATATTATCTCTTTTTCTAACTAAAGTTATATTACTATGCCTTCCCATGATTTCAATAACTAATGTATATATACTATCAAAACCTAATTCATCTAAGCTTTTAAAATCTATAAATACAATTCTATCAGTGTAGAATTGTTTAATGTCTATAATTACAGAATTATTTAAATACTTTCTAAGAAGCATACAAAACATTGGAGCAGTTATTGGATTTGGCTTACTTATAGTAGTTAAGTGAATTTTAGGATATACAGCACTAGCACTTATACACAATTTATAACTTTTTCTATTATTTGATATAGATAAAACTATTTCATCTTTTTCCGGCTGATTTACTTTGTTAACTCTGCCCTTTAAAAGGCAACTTTTTAATTCATTTATAATGCTGTACAAAAATATTCCGTCTAAAGCCATTTTGATTATCATCCTTTCTTTTGATAAAATTACATGTATTAAGTATAACATTATAAAATTTTAAAATAAAGATATTTTGTTATTGATAATATAGTATTAAAGTAGTAAACTAATTTTAGAATTTCTAGAGAGGAGATGATACATTATTGAATTTTTAAAATATTAATAAGTTAGTTTAAAAGGGGAATATGATGGTTAAATGAAAAAAGTAGAAAGATTTTTATTTTTAATATGTTTTATTTTTTTAATAAATGGTTGCACAAGTAAAACAAATAATGTTTTAGAATCTTCACCAGTAGAATATGGCGAAATTATGGCTGCATTTCAAAATGGAAATGAAGTAAATTACTATAAAATAGAAGATGGCAATTTATCTTCAATAGATTTTAAAGATAATGTTGCAGAATTTCAATATAATTTAAATAGCAAAGTATACGTTTATTTAATTAATATAAAAAAAGGAAATAATTTAACTAACAATAAAATAGAAGTACAAAAAAATAATGAAAAGTTTTATATAGATAAGTATTATTTTAATAGTGGTGTAAAAATTTCACCTAACTCCAGCAAAATAGCTTTTACTGCTTATAGTAAAGATTCTTTAGAGAGTATCGAAGGATTAAAAATATATGATATAAAAAACAATAAGGAAATTAATTTAAATTCAAATATACTAATTTCTGGTGATTTATATAACTGGATTAGCGATGAAAAAATAATATATTATGGTACAAATCCAAATAAAAAAATATATAACAATATATGTGTATACAATACTAAAGATAAAACTGAAAAAGTTTATATGGATAAAGTAGAAGGTTTTTGTACTAGTTTAATACCTTTAGAAAGTAATTTATTATATATAGAACAACAATATGATGATAGTAAATTAGCGTTTTATAACAGTGAAAATAATACTAAAAAAATTATAAACAATAATTTAGAAAAAATATATGATTGGGCTTTTAATTCTAAAACAGGAGAAGTATTTTTTATAGGAAAAGAAAAAAATACCGACAAAAATGCATTGTACGAATTCTCCTTAAATTATAAAAACTTAAACAAGTTAAATTATGATTTTCCTGAAAATGTAGATGAAAATGGAGGCATATCTATAGATAAGTCTGGAAATGTATATTTCTGTGGATATAATTCTGAGGATTTTAATTCTAAAGATATATATATGTATAATAACAAAGAAAAATCCAACAACTTAATATCTATAGAATCAGGTCATTACTATGTTTTTGGCAATAAAAAAATTTAGCAATTCAATGGAACCTTTTTGAATTAAGAGTTGAGAGAGAAAATAGTTTGTAAAGTAGCATGGATAGAGTTTGTTAATAAGTAATTATTGAGTTTAAAAATAAAAAAACTCCTAACCAATTTATGCCCTTTCCTTGGGGAAGTTGGCTTATTAGATTCTGTGGTGAATTATGGAGTTTTTTTATTTTTAGAAACTTGTATAGTTTTTTAAAAAAATAAATAATCTAAATGCTACCGCATGAATTTTCTTACGATAATTTTTTATAAGCCCTTATTAATATTTTCATCTAATAATATCCTGCCTTCAATCTATTTTATCTTTATCATTACAGGACAATGATCTGAACCTTGTACTTCAGTAAGAATTTTAGCATCCTTTACATTATCAAGTAAATTATCAGATACAAAATGATAATCTAATCTCCATCCTGCATTTCTTTCTCTAGCTTTAAATCTATAACTCCACCAAGAATATTCTACTTTATCTGGGTATAAATATCTGAAAGTATCAGTATAGCCATTTTCTATTAATTTATCAATCCAAGCCCTTTCTATAGGTAAAAATCCAGATCTTTTTTCATTGGCTTTAGGATTTTTAATATCTATTTCTTTATGTGCCGTATTATAATCTCCACATACTATAAGTTTTTTACCTTCACTTACTAAATTATTGCAATAATCTAAAATAGCATCATAAAATCTTAATTTATAGTCTAATCTTTCGTCATCTTTTTGACCATTAGGAAAATATATATTAAAAAGAATAAACTTTTCAAATTCAGTTATTACTATTCTACCTTCACTATCAAATTCTTCTATATCTATGCCGTATTTTACAGATAAAGGTTTTAATTTAGTATATGTAGCTACACCACTATAGCCTTTTCTGCGGGCAAAACTAAAATAAGAATGATATCCTTCTATATTTTTTAAATTGTCTTCTAATTGATGTGCTTGAAGCTTTGTTTCTTGTATACATAATATATCTGGATTTTCTTCTTCTATCCAGCTAAAAAAATTCTTTTTAGATATTGCTCTAAGTCCATTTACATTCCAAGAATATATTCTCAACATTATCACCTTTCTTTTATAATTTTATATTTTAAAGTATTAGCACTCCCTTTTAAAGAAGTGCTATACTATACTTTTATTTTACACTTTTATTTGTAAATTTAGTTACAGATACTATATTATTATCTTTTATATCCATGTATTTTATTTCAACTTCATCGCTTTCTTTAGTTAAAACTATATTTACTCCTGCTGATTTGGTTACCATAAATAAGTTATTGTTATTTTCTAATTTTATATAAAATACAGTATTTCCATTTTCACTTATAGAGTTAATTCTTTGTACCTTTCCTGATATTGTCTTTTCATCGGCTTTAACACTGTTGGCATTTTTATCTGTGGAATTTATTTTTCCGTAAGCTATGGCATTTTTAAAAGATTCGATAGCAGAGGCTTTGTTGTCTTCTAATACTACATATCCATTTTCAGCTGCTACTATAGCTACTTTTATTAAGGCACCATCAACTTTATTTACTACAGGTACTACCCAAGCTTCACTGCCAAATAAGTTATAAAATAGTGGTTGTACTGGAGCCCAGTTTGCTTTATTTGCTCCTAAAGCCTTGTCTACTGCATTCATTGCTCCTTTACCATTTATATATCCTGAAGTTTTATAGTAGGTCATTTCTCCTGTTCTCATGTTCATTAAAGAGTATCCTGTCATAGTAGTGGATGCTTCTGAAGTATTTGTATGGTCTGTGAACCATTTCATTTCTCCATCTGCATCTACTACTCCTATTACTTCATTAGAATTAATTAATAATCCTTCTACTTTTGCACCGGATTTCCATCTAGTTGGTATGTGAACACCTTTTTTTGATATTTTTTTGTTTAACCATCCTTTTCCCAATGTTCCAAAATATTCATTATACTCTTCAGATACATCAGATGGATATATTTCATCTACCCAATTTGGAACTTTATCTTTATTATAATCTAAAACTTGTCCATCTTTAAAGGACATAAGTAAAACTCCATCAATTACAGGTCCTTTTCTTCCATATTTATAATGTCCATAACTTCCTACATAATAAGGATTTCCTTCATAATCTAACTCTGCATTAGCTTGAAAAAGCACTGCATTTTTTTTGTATTTACGCAAATGCCTTTCTAGCTTTTTATTTAAAGCAAAAGATTCTGCATATTTTACTGGTATGTTTATTATTTTAGCTTCTTCTGTTTTTTCTGCTGATACATATATAACTCCTGGAATTTCTTTATTAGTAAAAGCTCTTAAAAGTCCATCTATTTCTATAGGTGCTACATAGCAAGTACCATTTTTTGTGCTAGTTATACCTAATTCTCCTATTTTATATATGCTTGGATTAGGCAATGTTCCTAGCATTTTTTGCATTTCGTAATAAGCAGTTTCCGGTGAAATTATTATAACATGTTCTGCATTTATTTTAGATATTTTGTCATTACTTTCTTTTAAATTAACCATTTTTGCTAAATTTTTAGATTGTCCAATTACATAAGGATAGCCATTATAAACCATACTACCAATTATTAAAATTATCATAGTAGATAAAAATAAATTTTCCTTTTTATCTTTTGTTGTTTCTTTTTTACGTTCTACAAATGTATTTACTGTTGCAAATATTATTTGAAATAGTGCAGGAATCCAAATTGCAGAAATTAAGAAAGATATGCTTCTATCCATATTAAATATATAGAAAAGTATAAAGGATACTACAAATCCTAAACTTCCTCTAAATATTTGTTCTTTCATATACTCTTTTTTAAAGCTGGGTTTTAAGAAAAGTATAATCATTATCATATAAAACATTTTATCTCCTCGCTTTTAATAAATTTTATACTAGTTTAACAAAATTTATTACTATATGCAAATTGACCAACTTTTTTTAGTTAAGAGTTAAAATTTAAGAGTTGTGGAGAAAAATTCTCCGCAACTCTTAAATCTCAACTCTTCACTAAAAAAATTGCATAGCAATTTTTTAAATTGCTGCTTTTTTTGATTTTAAACCATTTTTTTGTTCTGATTCTTCAATAACCACTGCTGAGTCTTCACTTTTGCTTTGCTCAGGTAATATTAAATTTAATATTATTCCAACTAATGTAGCTAGAGCTACACCTGCTATTTCTACATCTGAACCATTAAATTTAAATTTAATAGCTGCACCACCTATGCCAAGTACTATTATTACTGAAGCTATTATAAGATTTCTCTTTTTACTAAAATCTATTTTATCTTCTACAAATACTCTAAAACCAGAGGAAGCTATTATTCCAAATAAAAGTATACTAACTCCACCCATTACAGGCATTGGCATAGTTTGTATTATTGCTGCTACTGGTCCTATAAAAGATAATACTATTGCAATTACAGCTGCAAAACCTATTACCCATACACTATAAACTCTTGTTATAGCCATAACTCCTACGTTTTCACCATAAGTTGTGTTAGGAGGACCTCCTGCAAATCCTGCAAATATAGTAGCCAAGCCATCTCCTAATATGGATCTATGAAGACCTGGTTCTTTTGTAAAGTCTCTTCCTACTACATTATTTGTTACATATACGTGTCCTATGTGTTCTGCTAATGTTACAAAAGCTACTGGTGCCATAAGTATCATGGCATTTATATTAAATTTTGGTGCCATAAATGGTGGTAATTGAAATAATTTTGCACTTACAATTTGGTTTATTGCTTCTTTAGGTATAACTCCTAAAATTAAAGCTGACATATATCCAACTATCATTGATATAAGTATTGGAATTACTCCTAAAAATCCTTTGAAATACATTGTTCCTAATACTCCCACAGCTAAAGTTATCATAGATACTGCTATCCAAGCCCATCTTGGTACACTTTGCATTGCTGGAGTGGTAAAAGCTGAGTTTAACCCTGCCCAATTTATAGCTACTCCTGCAAGTCCAAGTCCTATAACAATAACTACTGAACCTACAACTACTGGTGGAAGAGCTTTATTTAACCAATCTATACCTGTAAATTTAATAATTAAAGCTACAATTACATATACAAACCCTGCTGCAATTATTCCAGATAACATGGCATTAGGACCATAAGCTGCTGAAGCCACTGTCATAGGTCCTATAAAAGCAAAGGATGAACCAATATAGGCAGGTAACTTTGCCTTAGTACAAAGTATATAAAGAAGTGTTCCTATTCCACTACAAAAAAGAGCAATTGAAGGACTCATTCCTGTAAGCATTGGTACTAATATAGTAGCACCTACCATAGCAAATAAATGCTGAAAACTTAAAGGTATTGTTTTTAACATGGGTAATTTTTCTTCTACATCTACATAATTTTTCATTAATAATTTCCTCCTTTTTTAGCCTCGCTGGGACTAATTAAAAAGTTTTATTTTTTATTTGTCATATATTTTTATAGAATCTACTTCATTGTCTACTTCACTAAGTTCTACTGCTACTAGTTCATTTCTTGAAGTAGGAATGTTTTTTCCAATGTAATCTGGTCTTATAGGAAATTCTCTATGACCTCTATCTACAAGTACAGCTAATTGTATCATTTCTGGTCTTCCATTATCTATTACTGCATCTAAAGCTGCCCTTACAGTTCTTCCTGTATATATAACGTCATCTACTAAAATTACTTTTTTTCCTTCTATGTTTATTTTTATATTTTCATCTTTTATAGTAGGTTTATCTGTAAGCTGTGTTAAATCATCTCTATACAATGTTATATCTACACTGCCTACTGGTATTTTAACACCTTCTATATTTTCTATATTTTTTGCTATTCTATTTGCAAGGGGTACTCCTCTTCTTTTTATTCCTACTAATACTATATTATCTGTTCCTTTATTTTTTTCTAAAATTTCGTGAGATATTCTGGTTAAAGTTCTATTTACTCCCTTTTGGTCTAATATAACAGCTTTTAAATTCAAAATAAACCACCCCCTAAATTATAGCCATTAAAAAAAGCGTCTTGACCCCATCAAGACGCTATAATATACATGTCCATATATTATTCAAGAGCAACCTTATAATCTCACAGGATCATTTAAAGGATTTAATATTTATTTTTATCAAAGTTATATTATCACAAAATCTAAAATTTTTCAACTAAATTTTTAATTGCATTATTTGTTTTTTTATAATACATCTATTCCTAACTAACAAAATTTAAAATTTTTTATAGTGCCAATGTAGAAAAATTCTCCACAACTCTTAACTTTTAAATATTAACTCTTAACTAAAAAAGATTGCATATCAATCGTTTTTTACTATATTAACTATCCTTTGAAAATATTCTGGAATTGGTGTTTCAAATTCCATGTATTGATTTTTAGTAGGGTGAATAAATCCAAGTTTTTTTGCATGAAGCATTTGTCCTTTTAAATTAAATCTTTGTTTTTTCAAACCATATACAGCATCTCCTACAAGTGGGTGTGCTATATAACTCATATGTACTCTTATTTGATGGGTTCTTCCTGTTTCTAATATGCATTTTACTAATGTATTATTTTTATACATTTCCATTACTTCATAATGAGTAATGGCTTCTCTGCCACCTTCAACTACAGCTATTTTAATTCTTTCAGAAGGATGTCTTGCTAAAGGAGCATTTATTGTGCCTTTATACTCTTTTAATTTACCTTCTACTAGTGCAATATATTCTCTAGTCATAGAATGATTTTTTAGCTGCTGTGCTAGTTTATCATGAGAATTATCGTTTTTAGCTACTACTAGTATTCCAGAAGTATCCTTATCTATTCTATGTACTATGCCTGGTCTAGTTACACCATTTACTTTTGATAAGTTTTTGCAATGATATAATAGTGCATTTACTAAAGTTCCTGAATAATTATTTGTTGCTGGATGGACAACCATGCCTTGAGGTTTATTTACTACTAAAACATCTTCATCTTGGTATATTATATCTAAGTCTATATTTTCTGGTTCTATTTTTAATTCTGTGGATTTTGGAATATAAGCAGTTATTTTATCCCCTAATTTTACTTTATAATTGCTTTTTTTAATTTTCCCATTTACAAGTACATTGCCCTTTTCTATTTTATTTTGTATATAAGATCTAGATTTGTCTTTAAATTCATTAGTTAAAATTAAATCTAACCTAGTACCTTTTAGGTTTTCATTTATTATAATATATTTATTTTCCATGAATCTCTTCCTTTATTAAATATATTGCCAATAATAAGGCTCCTAAAGAAACTAGCATATCTGCTATGTTAAATGTAGGAAAATAATACACATTTTTATAGTGTAATAAAATGAAATCTACTACAAATCCATACATTACTCTATCTATAAGGTTTCCTATAGCACCGCTAATTACAAAAGCAAGTCCTATTCTAAGAAGATTAGATGTAGGTTTGTATTTTAATATGTAATATACTATTCCTATTAAAACAATTAAAGTTATTACTACTAAAAATAAAAGTTTATTTTGTAGTATTCCAAAAGCTGCTCCTCTATTTTCTAAATAAGAAAATGCAAAAAAATTTGGTATAATTATAACATTATTTCCTAAAGCTAAATATTTTAACGCCCATATTTTTGTTATTCTATCTAGTATTATACCTAAAATAATAATTATAAATTCCAAAAAATGCTCTCCCCCTTTGCCAGTAAATTATTGCAACTAATAGTTTTTTTTAATCTATTAGTTGCAATAATTTATAGTTTGTTTATTAAATTTAGTCTGGCAGTTGATTTTTGTATTGCTCATTACTTATTCTATCTACTAAATCTACATATTTATCATCGTCATCATAATATTCATATATGTTTTCTAATCTATTAAATCTTTCTACACTTTGATAAGAATCTTCAGCATCAAATCCAACACTTTCATTTACATCATAATCATTAAATCCATAGCCAAAATTTCTATTTAATAGGCTTTCTCCTGGAGTTTTATTTAAATTAGGTACATTTTCCCTGCCACTTATATTATTTTGACATTGTACACAATATTCAGCATAAGGTATAAATTCTAACCTTTCTTGTAAAATATCTTTTCCACATATTTTGCATTTTCCATATTCTCCTTGGTCAATTCTATTTAAGGCACTGTCTATTTTTTTAATTAAATCTACTTGTTTACTTTTTAAAGCTAATCCTTTTTCTTTTTCATAAAGTTCGCTTGCCACATCTGAAGGATGATTATCATATACAGATAATTCCATACTCATAGAAGAATTAGAATTTATTGTTTCATTTTCTTCCATGTGCTTTAATAAACTATAAACATTCTCTTTTTCTAGATTTAACTTTTTTCTAAAATAATCTAATTTATTTTCATCCATATGCAGAAAACACCTCTTTTAATTCTATTTTAAAACATAAAATAAGTTATCTACTTTATTTTATTTTAACTATATATTTTTTATTTATTCTGCATAAAGATAAAATTTTAATACTATAAAATTTTCTCCAGTTTCTCTATATTTTCCTTTATTTTTTTTACTGTATCTATAGAAACAGTTTGCCTAGCATCAGATATGGAATCCTCTGGATTTATGTGACTTTCTATCATAATTCCGTCTGCTCCTGCTGCTACTGCTGCTAAAGACATATTTGGCACTAATTCCCTAAGACCAGTACCATGACTAGTATCTACTATAATAGGCATTCTATATTTTTGTTTTATTACTGCTACACTATTTAAATCCAATGTATTTCTTGTGTAACTTTCAAAAGTTCTTATACCTCTTTCACACAAAATTACATTTAAGTTTCCTTCTGCCATTATATATTCTGCAGCATAAATCCACTCAGATATAGAAGCACTCATTCCTCTTTTTAATATTATTGGTAATTTGGTTTTGCCTACTTCTTTTAAAAGATTATAATTATACATATTTCTAGAGCCTATTTGTATTATATTTGTATAATCTAGAGATTTTTCTACATCTCTTGTATCCATTATTTCTGTAACTACAGGCATATTAAGTTGTTCACCTACAGATTTTAATATTTTAAGTCCTTCCCATTGAAGACCTTGAAAAGTATAGGGAGAAGTTCTTGGTTTAAAAGCTCCTCCTCTTAAAATATCTACTCCTATATCTTTTAATTTTTTTCCAATAGACAGCATAATATCATAGTTTTCTATAGTACAGGGTCCTGATATTATAACTCTTTTATTATCACCTATTATTACATTTTTAATTTTAATTTTTATTTTGCTGCCACTTTTTATATCTCCTATTAATTTTTCCATGAATTTATCACCTGCGTAAATATGTTTATTAGTATTATGCACTTTTAATCATATATTTAATAATATTAGTTGAATTTTTTACAGCTATAGGTATGAATTTTTCATAATCCATATGAGCACCTATATTAGCATTGTCAGATATAGATCTTATTACAATAAATGGAATGTTATTTAAATAACAAACTTGTGCTATACTTCCACCTTCCATTTCACAAGCAATAGCATCAAATTCTTTATTAATCCACTTTATCTTATGTATATCTGCTATAAATTGATCTCCTGTAGCTATTATTCCTACATAATGATTAACTTCATTAAATTGTTCACATGCATTTTGGGCTTTTTCTATAAGGTATTTATCACATTTAAAGTCAAAAGTATCTAATCTAGGTATTTGACCTATTTTATCTCCAAAAGCAGAAGCATCCATGTCATGCTGTACTAAGCTACTTCCAATAACTACATCTCCTGGATAAACTATGTCTCCTATACCTCCAGCTACTCCTACATTTATAACTTTATCCACATTAAAATCATCTACTAAAATTTGAGTACATACTGCAGCATTTACTTTTCCAATACCACATCTTACTGCTACTATATCTTTTTTATATATTTTCCCTAAATTAAATTGCATATTTGCTTTCATATATTTTTTTTCAATTTCCATTTCCTCTAATATGGGTTTTATTTCTTCATCCATAGCACAAATTATACCTATTATCATTTTTCTAACTTCCTTTCTAGTTTATACTTTCTTTTAACGCAGCTGTTAAATCTTTTTCCCCTATATTAACTTTTATTTTACAAGATTCTATATCTTCTAATAAAGTAAAAGTAATACCATTAGTATTTTTTTTATCATGTTTTATAGCATACAAAAAGGAAGAATAATTGTCAACTTTATACTTATAAGGCAATGAAAATTTTTTATATAATTGCTCTATTTTTTTATATACTTCCTGTGGTAAATTAGCTTTTTTTTCTGAAATTTTAATAGCTACCAACATTCCTAAGGCTACAGCTTTTCCATGACTAATACTATAGTTAGATGAAACTTCTATACCATGAGCCACTGTATGACCAAAATTCAATATATTTCTTATGCCTTTATCATGAAAATCCTTATATATAACATTAGATTTTATATATAAACTCTCTTTTATTATATAAAGCAGTTCATCATCTTGTTTTTCTAAAATTTGTTTGTAATTCACATCTAAAAAATTAAGCAATTTATTATTTTTAATAACACCATATTTAATTACTTCGCCTATGCCATTTATAAATTCTTCTTCATTTAATGTTTTTAAAAATTCTGTAGATACATATACAAATAGAGGATTGTAAAAACTTCCAATTGCATTTTTAACTTCATTATAGTTATATGCTGTTTTTCCGCCAATACAGCTATCTACTTGAGATAAAAATGTAGTAGGTATATTTATATATTTTATGCCTCGCATAAATGTAGATGCTACAAAACCCGTTATATCCCCTACAATTCCTCCTCCAAAAGCTATTAAAATGCTATTTCTATCTGCATTATTTTTTAGCAAAAAACTATATATATTTTGTATAGTACTATAGTTTTTACTATTTTCTCCCGGTTTAAAACTTATTATATTGCAATTATAATTATTTTGAAATTTTTCTATTAAGTTTTTGTGTATATTATATACATTATCATCTGTTATTAAAAATATTCTATTTCCCTTTTTTACTTTATGTTCTTCCAAAGATTTTTTTAATTTAAACATATTTCTATCAATGTATACCCTATAATCTTCGTTTTTGTTTTTAACTAAAATTTCATTCATAAAAAACCACCCTGATTTTAATTTAAATTAACAATTTAATTATAACACAAAAATTACTTTGTATTTGATAGTATACCCAATATACAAAGTAATCTAGTGCATAATTAAAGCCCTCCTTTTATATATAACGGAAGGCTACACAATTAAGTATTAATTTAAAAAATAATAGTGTAGTTACTTTACAAAGAAATTTTTAATTTCATCT
Organism: Clostridium acetireducens DSM 10703; assembly: GCF_001758365.1. Classification (GTDB taxonomy): domain Bacteria; phylum Bacillota; class Clostridia; order Clostridiales; family Clostridiaceae; genus Clostridium_C; species Clostridium_C acetireducens. The sequence goes on along the minus strand of NZ_LZFO01000002.1, from coordinate 30,548 downwards.
AGTGAATTATTTTCCGAAAATTTTTCTTCCTCTGAAAACTCTTCTTCTTGCACATTTAATGTGTTTTCTGTTATTTTATTTAAGTCTTCTTCTATTTGTTGTACTTCAATATCTTTTTTTGAAGACTCTGTTTTTTTAGAATCTGCATTATGTAAATTTGTTTGCATTTCTATATCTTTTTCTTTTATAAAGTTATTTTCTTCATTATCCATTACTTCGCATCCTATGTTATAGTGTTTTATAAAATCTTTTTCCATATCATTAAACATTTCCATTTGAGTTTTCATGAAATTTTTAAATTTAGTTCTAAATATTATAAATTCTTGCTTTGTAGATTCATATTCATCTTTTATTTGCATTACATCGTTATTAGCTTTATCTAATACTTTTTGTGCTGCTTGATTAGCTTTTTCCATTATTAAATCTGCTTCTTTTTGTGCAGATTGTCTTGCTTGGTCTGCAGAAGTTTGAGCTAAAAGTATAGTGTTTTTTATAGTATCTTCCATTTTTTTGTAATGTTCTATTTGCTCATTTAGACTATTTATTTTTTCCTTTAAATATGTATTTTCTTTGTAAATTTCTTCATAATCTTCTCCTACTTTGTCTAAAAACTCATCTACTTCATCTATATCATAACCCCTAAAAATTTTTTTAAATTCCTTTTCATTTATGTCCATTGCTGTGATTTTCATGGTAACACCTCTATTTAAATAAATTTTTTTACACATATTTTAATTTTTTCTCTTTTAGTCCATCCAATTTCCTCTACTATTTTAAATTTTCCAAAACCCCTAATAGTAATTACTGAATTTTCTTTAACCATTTCACTTTTATCTAAACTTTTCATATAATTTACAAGCACATTTCCTGTTTTTATTAATTGATTAGATTTTGCTCTAGATAAATTTGTTAAAGAAGATACAACACAGTCTAGCCTATTAGAAGCTGCATTTATTACTATATTTTCAAAGTTATATGTAGGAATTTCTTTTTCATTATCTATGTTAATTTCTTTTATTCCACAAGGGCTTTTTCCTATTCTTGTTAAATTGGATTTTATAAAGTCTACTATTTCTTCACAAATAGCTGCATAGCAACAATTGCCTATAACTATTAAATCACCAAATTTTTCTCTTTTTATGCCAGTAGAAGTTAAAGCTCCTAAATAATCTTTGTGATTTAAAGTACTAAAATTAGATTTATTTATAATATTTATTAATTTTATAGGATAATTTGTATAGTCCTTAGGATTTATACAAATTATCCTTCTTTCTGCTTCTTTAAAAACTCCACAACTTTCTATTTTTACATTATAAAAATGTTGAGAAGTTATTTTGCATAAAATGTTCCATACATTAGGAGGATAAAATTCACTAGTATAAATTGTATTACCAGTTTTTTCTGATAATACAATTTTATCATATATACTAGAAAGTAAAATTTTATCCTCATAATCAAATTTACATAAAAATTCAGATTTATTCATTTTACATCATTCCTATAAATGTTAATAATACTCTCTTTAACAAAGATAAAACTAAAAGAGCTATTATAGGAGAAAAATCCAGCATAAGTCCTGGTATAAGTTTTTCCTGTATTCGCCTTCCTGGCACTAAAAAAGGTTCTGTAAATATATGCAGTATTTCTGTAAACTTATTTTTTCCACCAGGAAATACCCAAGATAAAATTACATCTATTAATATGGCATATTCCAAAAATTCAAATAACATTCCTACAGCATAATATAAAGTAGTACTCATTATTTCCTCCAATATTATTTATTAAAATTAAACAATCCTTTGCTACTTAATTGAGATTTTAATTCATTAGATACATCTACATTAGATGGTGAAAGTATATACACTCCTGATTCTATTTCTTGAAGGTCTCCAGATAAAGCATAACTTGCTCCACCCATAAAGTCAAGAAGCCTTTGTGCTATTTTGTGCTCAAGTCCTGTAGTATTAATTACAATAATCTTTCTATTTTTTAAATCATCACATATATCTGCTGCTTCTTCAAAAGTTTTTGGTTTAACTATAGCTACTTTTACATTAGAAGCAGTATGTATGCTTACAACTTTATTAGTTTTTTTATTAAATCCTATTTCTGGTTGAAGATTTTTATCTTCATCTTGATTATCTTGGTTTTCAACTTCTTCAAATTCTTCATCTAGTTCATCTTCAAGGCCTAAAAATCCCATCATTTTATTTAAAACTTTTCCAGCCATTTATGTTTCCCCCTTTTACTTATTATAATTTCTTGCACCAAATATGCCTTGACCTATTCTAACCATATTAGAACCTTCTTCTATGGCTATTTTGTAATCTCCTGACATACCCATGGATAAGTACTCCATGTTTATATTTTTATACTGTTTTTCATTTAAGCTATCCCAGATTTTTTTCATTTTTTTAAAATAATGCCTACAGCTTTCTTCATTGCCTTTTGGTATTATTGCCATAAGCCCCTTTACTTTAACGCTATTACAATTCTCACAGCCCTTCAAAAATTCTTCTAAATCTTCTTCATAAATTCCTGTTTTACTTTCTTCTTTACCTATATTTATTTGTACTAATATATTAGCTGTAATGTTTTTTTCTCCAAATCTTTTTTCAATTTCATTTAAAAGTCTAACACTATCTACAGAATGTATTAAATGTACTTTTCCTACTATATATTTAACTTTATTTCTTTGAAGATGCCCTATTAAGTGCCATCGTACATCTTTACCAAAATAATCGTATTTTTCTACTAATTCTTGAACTTTATTTTCGCCAAAATCTCTAATTTCTGCTTCATAAGCTTCTTTTATATATTCTATAGGTTTTGTTTTAGAAACAGCAATTAAAGTTACATTTTCTGGAATATTCTCCTTTGCTTTTATTATGTTTTCCTTTATTGACAACATTACCGTCTCCTCTTTAGTATATTAATAAATTTCTTATTGTTTATATTCTCCATAAAATTCAAAATTCCTTCAAATGGAACTTTTTTTTATACTAATTTTGCTTTATTTAATTTAACTTTAAATATTTATGCAACATTTTTCCATTATAAGCAGGTATAACTATGTTATTTTCTTCTGTAATTGATACATTTATTTTTCTTATTATCATGCCTTTTAAATAATTTTCATTGGAAAGCATATAATTTTTCATAGTTTCTGCATTTCCAATAGCATAAATATAAAATGGTGCTACTATTTTAACACCATTAACTCTTAAAAAAGGACCATTGCAATAAACCTCTGTACTGTTTATTATTCTTTGGTCATTAATAGATAAAGCTTCTGCTCCTGCATTTTTTAAATCATTTATAACTTGTATAATATCTCTGTCATGTATAAGTCTAGACTTATATTCAAAAGGGTCATTTACAAATTCTACACTAGCATCTTCTAATACTATTTTTATTCCCGGTCCAGTAACATCAGTAACTCCTAATATTAAATTATTAATACTTACTTCACTATTAATTTCTTGCATTATTTCTTCATAATTTTTATTACTGTTTTTATATTTCTTTATCTTGCTTTCATTTTTTTTATATTCTTCAATTAAATCACTTATATCATTATGTAACTTATTTCTTTGATTATAGGCCTCCTGATACTGTTTAGCACTTAAAACTACTCTTTTATGCGATTTATTAAAACTTATATTCATGGCTATAAGTATTCCAAGTATTACAGAAGCAATAAATACAAAAGCATTAGCTTCATTGTTTTTCATTTATTTCACCTCACTACTTGGATTTAGCTTTTTCTAAGAGCTGTCTTCTTATTATTGCAAAGTTATCAAATACTCTTCCACCAAAAACTATAACTGCTGCTAAATATATAGGAACTCCCATTTTATCACCTAAATAAGCTAATGCTGCTGCTAAAACAGAATTACCAAAAAAACCAGATATAAATATATCTACTTTAAAATTTTTTGAAAGACTTGCTCTTATAGCACCAAATACAGAATCTAAACAAGCAAGTATTGCTACAGACATATAGGGTGAAAATTTTTCAGGAATATTTATATTCCATACTGCTCCTATTATAATTCCAAATATTAAGCCTATAAATGGTATCATATTTACCACCTCATTTAAATTTATTTTGAAGGTTTTGTATAATTAAATTTATAAGTTTTATTGTATCTTCCTATTTTTACATCATCCATTTTTTCATATTTAATATCACATATTCTTTTAAAATCAGTAAAAACTTCTGGAAAACCTAAAGCCCCATATAAAAGATTTTTATCTCCTATAGCTTTTATAGTAATTCTTCTAGAAGGAGATACTCTATCGTCATTAATCAATATGTAATTTCCTGCATTTCGTATACCAGTTCTTGCAGTTATTCTTGTATCATTTATAGATATTGCCTCTGCTCCTGCAAATTTTAATTCATTTACTAAATAAACTAAATGCCTATCTGTTATAGTTTCTGAAGCATTTGATGAAAATATTGCAGATTCTGGATCTAAGTAAATTACAACTCCAGGTCCGTGCACATCTGTATTTCCAGTAAGCAATCTAGTATTTTCTAATTCATTATATAAATTTTTAGCTTCATCACTTTTTCCTGCAGCAGAATTTTCATACTCTTTTACTTGTTTTTGAAGTTCATCTACTTTTTTTTCTAATTGTTCTTTTTGTTTTTTATATTGTTCTATTTCTACTGTTATATCGCTATTATTTTTATTTACTTGCATATTTAATGTCTTATCTTGTTTTATCAATACTTTTATTTGATAAGACAACATAAATCCTAAAATTGCACATACAATTGCTACACTTATATGGGAATTGATTTTCTTCATCTGTACCCTCCTCCTATTTTTCTATAAATAAAACGGGATTTCCATCATAACTCACATCTATATATCCTTTTTTTCCTTTTACTTCGTCTTTTTTCAATACATTTATAGCTCTATTTAACTTTTTTTCTAAATCATTCGATGTACCTATTTTTATGCACATATTGCCTGAATATATTTTTATATCTAATAAATCTTTTATATCTACTAGAGAAAATTCAATATTACTAATATTTTTATCCACCAAATTTGATATTTTACTTATTACTTCATATTTTCTTTTATCATCACAAGGAATAGTTTTTCCTACTTCTGCTTTATTAAAATCTAACCCTTCTAACATTAATAAATTCATATGTTTTATATTACTTTTTTTCTGCAAAGCAATTCCTTGTTTATCTACTATTATGTAATCTTTATTTTTTTTATTGTAAAATTTTACTTGTCTTTCTGTTACATATATGCATATTTTATTTGGAATTTTTCTTTTTATATTTACATTTAATATGTAAGGATTTCTTAATATATCCCTTTCTACATTAGATGTATTTACATAAAATATATTATTGCCAATGTATATTTGGGATGATTTTACTATTTCTTGCTTTTGTATGTTTTTATTATTAAACACTTCTATGTTTTTTATATTAAATATGGGATGTTTTAAACATAAAATAGCTAATGTAGATACTAATACTACAAATAAACAAAAATACTGCTTATAAAGTATCTTTTTTCTCCTTTTAATTATATACTCATTGTCTGTATCAGGTAAACGAAAAAACATATTTTTCCCATCCATTCTAAATTAGAATATATTTTAAAAACTAGTATATATACAATAATAACATTTAATAAGTTTAAATTCATTACGTTTTTATTACATTTTAAATATTAATTTGAGGAAATTATATAAAAATATAATTTCCTCATTTTTAACTAAAAGATTTTTGTCTAGATATATTTAATAATACTCCCATGGCTATAAGATTAAATACTAAAGAAGAGCCTCCGTAACTTATAAAAGGAAGTGGTACCCCTGTAACTGGCATAGAGCCTGTTACTACGGCTATATTTATAACAGCTTGAATTGCTACAACAGAAGTAATTCCCGAAGCAAGTAGTGTACCGTAAACATCTTTAGCTCTAATAGCTGTAACTATTCCTCTCCAAATAAATACTATAAAAAGCATTATAATAAAAGTACAGCCTATTAATCCCAATTCTTCTCCTATTATAGAAAATATAAAGTCATTATGAGGCTCAGGTATATAGTAACACTTTTGTCTTGATTTTCCCAATCCTACTCCCCATATTCCTCCAGAACCTAAAGCTAAAAGTGATTGTATTAATTGGTATCCTGTTTTTTTAGGGTCTGCCCAAGGATTTCTAAAACTTAAAAACCTAGCCATTCTATAAGGTTCAAAGTAAATAGCTGCAACTCCTACTGCTCCTACAATTCCACCTAGAGTTAATAAATGCTTAAACTTTGCTCCTCCTATAAAAAGTATAATAACAGTTACTATCATTATAACAGCAGCTATACTTAAGTTTTTTTCTGCTAAAACTAAAGCTGCATAAAAACCAGATACACATATATAAGGTAATATTCCATATTTAACGGTTTTTATTTTTTCCCCTTTAATATCTATACTTTTAGCCATATAAATCACTATTATATACTTAGCTATTTCTGAAGGCTGAAAAGTAGCAGGACCTAATTGTATCCATCTTCTAGCACCATTTATAGGTGGAAATAAAAATACTAATAAAAGTAATATTATAGTAACTAACATGAAAGTATTGGTATATTTTCTCAATTTGTGATAATCAGTTTTTATAGCCCAAAACATGAATATTATGCCTATAATAGCCCAAAGAGCCTGCCTTTTTAAAAAATACATACTGTCATTTATTTGAGGATTGAAAAAAGCACTATAAGAACTAGCACTATATACCATTATTACGCCTATAGCTACTAAAAGCATAATAGTGGCAAATAGTAAAAAATCTATAGAACCCATTTTTACTTTGGATTTATTCATATATCATATCCTCCTACCCTAATTTAAAATGAAAGAAAAGCAATTAAACACAGTATTACCGTTATAATGCAAAATACAGATGCAATTTTTGTTTCATGCCATCCTGAAAGTTCAAAATGATGATGTAGAGGACTCATTTTAAATATTCTCTTACCTGTAATTTTAAATGAAGCTACTTGAAGTATCACAGAAACTGCTTCTGCTACATATATTCCCCCTACTAATATTATTAACAAAGGTAATTTTAATATCATAGCCACTATAGCTACAGCTCCTCCAAGAGCTAATGAGCCTGTATCTCCCATAAATATTTGTGCTGGAAAGGAATTATATCTTAAAAATCCTAAAAGAGAACCTACCACTATAGCGCAAAATATAGAAAGAGTATAGTGTCCTGTACCTAAAGAAACAAGAGTAAAAAATGTCATAACTAACAAAGTTACCGAGGAAGCTAATCCATCTAATCCATCTGTTAAATTTACTGCATTAGTAGTAGCTGCAAAATAAAGTATTATAAAAGGTACATAGGCTATTCCTAAATTTATACTTTTGTGCATAAAAGGTATTATTATAGATGTTCCTATATCTGGATTTATCATTCCATAATAAGCAAAGGCTGTAGAAACTATAATAAGCAAAATCATTTTTTGATAAGCTCTAAGTCCTAAATTATTTTTGTGTAAAATTTTTAAGAAATCATCTATAAATCCAATGGCACCAAATGCAATAAAAGCGTAAAGAGCAATCATTGATTCATCTGTAGGTTTTTTTACAATTAATGCCATAGTTACTACTGTAGAGAAAATGAACATTACCCCACCCATAGTAGGTGTTCCTGCTTTTTTTTGATGACTTTTTGGTCCTTCTTCTCTTATATTTTGACCAAATTTTAACCTATGAAGTACTGGTATTAATATAGGTCCTTCTAAAATTACAATAAAAAATGCTACTAATACTGAATAAATAATTTTACTATTCATTTTTGCCTGCCCTATATTATAAAAACTGTTACTTAATACAAATGTGTTCAGTTCAGTATAGAGCATATTCACCTCCTCTAACAATTATCAGCATTAAGTTTATTAACTATTTTTTCAAATTTCATTGATCTAGATGCTTTAACTAAAACAGCATCACCCTCTTCAATATTTTCTAATATATATTTAATTGCTTTACTATAGTTTTTAAATCCTTTGTAATTTTTTCTATTTTCATCACAAACAAAGCCTTTTTCAAAAGCTTTATTAAAATCTCCTAATGTAATTAACATATCAATTCCATTTTCTTTAGCATACTCTCCTACTTTTTTGTGTTCATTATAGGATTCTTCTCCTAATTCAAACATAGTTCCAAGTATTGCTACTTTCCTTTTACATTTTAAATTTTTAAGTACATCTATAGCTGCTTTCATAGACTCAGTGCTGGCATTATAGCTATCGTCAATTATTGTAAATTTACTTCCTTTAATTATATCTAATCTCATAGAAGTTTTTTCAAGTTTTTTAAATCCATATTTCATTTCTTTATATTCTACATCTAATTTTTTAGCACAATCTATAGCTAAAAGTGCATTTAATACATTATGTTTTCCTAAAACATCTAATTTAAAGTTTTCCTTTTGATATTCTTTATCTAATACATCAAATTCTATGCCATCTTCTTTTAATACTATATTTTCAGCTTTTAAGTCTGCTTTTTCATTATCTATACCTATAGTATTAACTTCAAACATATCTGCTTTCAAATTTGAAAGCAAATCATTATCTGCATTTACAATTAGTGTATTTCCTTCTTTAAAATAATCAGTAATTTCAAGTTTAGCCATTAGTATATTTTCTCTACTTTTAAGATTTTCTATATGAGATACTCCTATATTAGTTATTATAGCTATATCTGGTCTTGCTGCATCTGCCATTCTATGTATTTCAGAAAAATGATTCATACCCATTTCTAATACTGCCACATCATAATTTTCATTTAAATTAAATATACTAAGTGGTAATCCTATTTCATTATTGTAGTTTCCTTCTGTTTTATACACTTTGTATTTTGAACTTAAAGCTGCAGCTACTAAATCCTTTGTAGATGTTTTACCTGTAGAACCTGTTATAGCCACAATTTTTATATCCAGTAAGCTTCTATAAAGTTTTGCAATGTCTAAAAGCGCTTGTTTTCCATACTCTACTTTTATTACAGTAGTATAATCTTTTATATCTTCTTTATTAAATTTTACTTCATCTACTACACATATAACTGCACCTTTTTCACTGGCTTCTTTTACAAATTCATTTCCATTAAAATTTTCTCCCTTTAATGCTACAAATATGTTTCCCTTTTGTATTTTTCTAGTATCTGTACATACTGTATTGTAATCTGTACTATTTCCTTTTACAATTATTGATCCTAATACACCTTTGACTATTTCCTTCATATCTAACCTTTTCATTTATTACACCCCACCATATTATTGTAATTTTAATTCATCTATTAATTCTTTAATTACTTCTCTTTCATCAAAATGTATAGTTTTATCTTTTAATATTTGGTAATCTTCATGACCTTTACCAGCAACAACTATAACATCATCTTTTTGAGCTATTTCCATAGCTTTTTTAATTGCTTCTCTTCTATTTTCTACAACTATGTAATTTTCCTTATCTATTCCTTTAATTACATCTTCTATAATTAACATAGGATCTTCTGTTCTAGGATTATCAGAAGTTATAACTGCAATATCACTTAATTCTGAGCCTATTTTTCCCATTATAGGTCTTTTAGTTCTATCTCTATCTCCTCCACAGCCATATACACTTATAAGCCTTCCTTTTGTAAATTCTCTAGCTGTACTTAGTATATTTTCAAGCCCATCTGGAGTATGAGCATAATCTACTATAACTTCAAAACCTAAATTATATTTTTTAGTAACTATTTCACATCTTCCAGGTACAAATAGCAAATTTTCTAATCCCTTTTTCACAATTTCTAAAGAAATTCCTTCATTTAAGCAAGCAGCAGCACTGCCTAAAGCATTTAATACATTGTATTTACCTGGTATATGTATTCCTATATTAGATTTTTCTCCTTTATAGTTAATATCAAATTCTATTCCTCTTGAATGCATTTTTATATTATCTGCTTTTACATCAGATTTTTTTTCTATAGAATAAGTAATTTTATTGTTATTTACATCTTTAAATACTCTTTCTCCATATTTATCATCTATATTTATAATAGAATTTTTGCTATTTTTAAATAAAATAAGTTTTGCATTATAATAATTTTCAAAAGTTTTATGAAAATCTAAATGATCTTGAGTTAAATTTGTAAATATTGCCTCACAAAATTCCACACCATAAACCCTATCTAAATAAAGTGAATGAGAAGATACTTCCATAACACAATAATCTACTTTTTCATCTACCATATCTTTAAATAATTTTTGTAATTCAAAAGATTCTGGTGTAGTTCTTTCTGCATGTATTTTTTTATCTCCTATGTAGTTTGCTATAGTTCCTACAATTCCTACTTTGTATCCTGCTGCTTCCAATATAGATTTTATCATAAAAGTAGAAGTAGTCTTACCATTAGTACCAGTTATGCCTATTACTTTTAATTTTTTTGAAGGATTTTGAAAATAATTTGCACCTATTACAGCTAAAGCTTTTCTTGAATTACTAACTTTTATAATAGTTATATCTCCTTTTATATCTATATCTTTTTCACATATTATTACTTTAGCTCCTTTCTCCACTGCATTTTCAGCATATTTATGACCATCTGTAGCATAGCCTTCAATGCATATAAATAAATCCCCTTTACTTACTTTTCTAGAATCATATTCTACTTTTTCAATATTAATATTTGTGGTGCCTTTTAACTCTTTATAATCAACTCCTTGTAATAATTCCTTTAAATTCAATTTAAACACTCTCCTTTTAATTATAACTATATTTATAATAACACAAACATTGGCATGCAACATGCAGAAAAAAATCTGCAATTTTGCATGCCTTAGTTTTTTATAACATATTAATTTTTTATGTTTATAACTTTGAAAAATATTACATTCATAATCTAGTCTCCAATTTCACTAAGTTTGGCTGATACAACTGTTCCTTTTTTTACTTCTTTACCTGGTTCAATACTTTGTTCAGAAACCATACCCTTTCCGCTATATTCAAATTTTAATCCTAAACTATTTAAAAGTTTTGATGCTCCTTCTGGAGATAATCCTTTTATATCCGGAACCACTACTATCTTATTATAATTTGATGATGTACCTGTGTAAAGTATTATTTTTGTTCCTTCCTTAACATTATATCCTGGTTTTGGATTCATATCCACTACATATTCCCCTTCACCATCTAATTCAAAATCTAATTTTAAATCCTTTAATATTTTTTCAGATTCTGCTTTTTTAAGACCTCTAATTTCTGGTATAGTTATATCCTTTAACATGCTCTTTGCCACTTCTTCTGCTGTAGCATCTGGTTTAAGAGAAAGATAGTTAAATATATCATTAAATAATTGCTTGGCTACAGGAGCTGCTACTTGGCTGGCATAATAATTTCCTGGATCTGGTTCATCTACAGACACAAATACTGTTATTTTAGGGTCATTTGCTGGAGCCATACCTGCAAAAGAAGATACATACTTTCCAGCTTGATATCCTCCCTTTCCTGCTTTTTGTGCTGTGCCTGTTTTTCCTGCTATATGATACCCTTCAATAAAAGCGTTTTTTCCTCCTCCTTCAGATACAACTCTTTCAAGATATCCTCTAAGTGTAGCCATTTTATTTGAATCTAAAATTTTATTTTCATAAGCTTTATAACTGCTTGTAGTTACTTCTTTATTTTGTGATTCATCGAAATAAGCTACATTCTTCATTACATGAGGTCTTATAAGCCTTCCTCCATTGGCTACTGCATTAAATGCTGCCATAAATTGTATAGAAGAAACTGTATTAGCTTGACCAAAAGATATGGTTGCTACGTCAATATCTGTTATATTTTCAGTTTTCTTTATTATACCTTTAGCTTCTCCAGGTAAATCTATACCAGTTTTTTTACCAAATCCAAACTTTTGTATATATTTATTTAAATTTTCTTTTCCTATTTTCTTTCCTAACTCTGCAAATCCTACGTTACAAGAATTTTTTAATATATCTGGGAAATGTTGCAATCCATGTCCTGTTCTTTTCCAACAGTGAATTGTTCTATTGCCTATAGTTATACTTCCTCCACAATTAAAAGTATCTTTTTCGCTTACTACATTTTCTTCCATAGCTGTTGCTGCTGTTACTACTTTAAAAATAGAACCTGGTTCAAATGTATCGTTAACTGCTCTATTTCTCCACATTTTTTGAAGTTCTTCTGAAGACTTGCCTTCCTGCCAAGGATCATTTGGATTATAATCAGGCTTATTTACAAGAGCTAATATTTCTCCTGTATTAGGATTCATAACCATTATGGTTACAGCTTTTGCACCATTATCATTCATAGCTTGATTAGCAGATTTCTCACAAAAATGCTGTATCATTTCATCTATAGTAAGCACTAAGTCATTACCATCTTCAGGTTTTACATACGAAGATATAGTATAGGGTAAATCTTTACTCTTTCTATCGGTTTCAGCAATCCTAATGCCAGGTTTTCCTGATAAAATTTTATTATAATAAAATTCTACTCCTGTTAAACCATCTCCATCAGAATTTGTATGCCCTAATACATGAGATAAAAAGTTATTATTAGGATAATACCTTTTAGTATCTGCAGATACTATTACACCTCTTAATTTTAAATCTCTTACTTTATCTGCTTCCTTTTTTTCTACTCTTCTTTTCAAAGTGGCAGCCCCATAAGGAAGTCCATTGGGAAATTTTTTATTTATTATCTTAATTACATCATTTTTATCCATATTTACTGCTAAAGCAATTTTATCTGCTACTTCTTCTCCAGTTAACTTTTTTTCTTTCATTGTATCCCTTAAAGTATTTAAATCTAAATCTATTCTATAAACATTGGCACTTACAGCTAATTCATTCCCATTTCTATCTAATATTCTTCCTCTTTTAGCTGATATTTTTACTTCACTGGTCCACTGAGCTACTGCTTTGTTTTTAAGTTCAGAGGACTTACCTATCATAATATAACTCATTCTTAAAAAAAGTAATGTAAACATAATTAAAAGTATACAAAATAACAATAGCATTCTTTTTTTCACAATTACCTTATCTCTAAATTCATATTTAGACAACTTATTTTACCCCCGCACTAATAGCTTTCTTTATAACTTCTAAAAAATTTTTTTTATTTGAATTTTCTTTATTTAGATTTTTTTTAAAATTATTTTTATCTAAATCACAGTATATAGCATTTTCTCTTTTAGGTGAAACCATTTTTAATTTTTCAACAGCATTTTCTTCTACAAATTGTATATTATTATATTTTACTAATTCTACTCTTAAATTTTCATTTTCCTTATTTAAACACTCTATTTCATTTTTTGTATTATTTAATCCCTTTTGCATACCATAAATTATACAATATCTACTTACTAAAACAATGCCTACAGTAAATATCAATAAAATGTTTTTTATAGTTTTAATTTTATTTTTTATATATACTTTCTCTTTTTTTCTTTTTCTATTGTTATTATTATTTTTATTTTTACCTTGAGTATATCTTTCAGGCTTTAACACAGTACTGCCATTAACCCAATTCTTTTCCATCAATATCAATTTATTCACCCCTCATTAAATTTAGAACCTAAAATTTAGAACCTAAATTTTTTCCCCAATTCTAAGTTTTGCACTTTTACTTCTTGAATTAACCTGTTTTTCATATTCACTAGGTTCCACAGGCTTCTTATTTATTATTTTTAAAATAGGTTTTTTACCACATACGCAAATTGGAAAATCTGGAGGGCATGTACAAGGGTTCTCTAATTCTCTAAATTTATTTTTTACTATTCTATCTTCTAAAGAATGAAAAGTTATAATAGATATTCTTCCTTCTGAATTCAAGTGATTTACACTATCTTCTATAGCTTTGTTTAATATTTTTAATTCTCTATTAACTTCTATTCTTATAGCTTGAAAAGTTTTTTTAGCTGGATGACCTTTCTTTTGAAATTTAACAGGTATAGCTTCTTTTATTATGTCTACTAATTGAATCGTAGTATCAATAGAAGTTTTTTTTCTTCTTTCAACTATCTTTCTAGATATTCTTTTAGCAAACTTTTCCTCACCATATTTTTTTATTACATTAGTTAGTTCTTCTTCACTATAGTTATTTATCACATTGAAAGCAGAAATATCATTATCTCTATCCATTCTCATATCTAACGGTGCATCTTTCATATAGCTAAAGCCTCTCTCTGCTGTATCCAACTGATAAGAAGACACTCCCAAATCCATAATTACTCCATCTACTTTTTCTATATTTAAATTATTTAATATAGTATCTATATTATAAAAATTATTGTGTACATATATTACATTAGAATACTCTTTAAATCTTTCTCTACAGACTTCTAAAGCAGTAGAATCTTGATCTATACCTATTAAAGTTCCTTTTTCAGAAAGTCTTTTTAATATTTCTCTAGAATGTCCTCCGCCACCTAAAGTACAATCTACATATACTCCCTCAGGTTTTATATTCAATCCATCAATTGTTTCATTTAATAGCACTGATATATGCTTAAAATCCATTATTACATCTCCATTCTTTTAAATTCCCAATTCACTCATTTTTTCTGCTATTTCATTAAAATCTATATCTGAATCATTATATTCTTCCCACTTTTCTTTACTCCATACTTCTATTCTAGTAGAAACTCCTATACTTACTATTTCCTTTTTTATATGGGCATATTCTATTAAATTTTGTGGTATAGATGTTCTTCCTTGTTTATCTAAATTCATTTCATTAGCACCTGAAAAAAAGAACCTTACAAAAGCTCTAGCATTCCTGCTAGTTAAAGGTAATTTCTTTAACTTTTCTTCAAGTAACTTCCACTCATTTAAAGGGTATGCATATAGGCATCCATCTAAACCTTTAGTTAATATAAAGTTTTCTCCTAATTCTTCTCTAAATTTAGCTGGTATAATCATTCTCTTTTTAGAATCCACAGCATGAGAATACTCCCCTATAAACATATTTGCACCCCTATATCACAACTATTAACCACTTAACACCACTTTCAACCACTTAAGCTATTTATTCTATAAAAAACTTTAAAATCCTTCTTTCATATAAACAAAATTAAATAGTTTTTTAAAACTAATTAAAAGATTTTATAACAACTTTCGACTTTGTAATATTAAAATATTGCATCTTTAAAATACTATACATTATTTAAAGCGACTTTTTCTATATAAATATATGATAGTTTAATGTTATTTTTAGAAATAATTTTCACAGGTTTTTGATATTTTATTACTATATATGATAAAAAATATTTAATAATTTTATTGATTTAATAGCATAATAAAAATAAATAATCATAAAATTTAAATTATATAGTATAAAAGAAAGGTGAAATTTATGAATAAATTTAAAAAAGGTAAAATAGTTAAACGTCATTATTTTAACTGCTTAAATAAAAGAGAAAAAATTTTTATTGCAGGAATGATTACTTGTAGCTTTATAAGAGGTATATGGATTGGAATGTACTTAGGCGAAAAATAAAAAACTTCATTACATTAAACGTATTTGGTACAAAAATCCTAACACAGAATTATTGCCATGTTAGAGGTAGGATATTAGAGGAGTAAAATTAATAAAAAATATAGGCACATATAGAGATTTTAGCCTTAAGAAATTTGCAGCTTAAAAGCTAAAGCCTAGAAAAAAATTTTTGCTAAACTTTTAAAACTCACATTCCTTCAAACAGTTAAAAGTTCTTCACGCAAAAGTTTTTTTATAGGCTAAGCTTTTTATAGCAACAAATTTAATACAGTCTAATCTCTCTATATGTGCCTATATTTTTTATTAATTTTACTCCTCTAATATCTCAATTTAAATTGTAATAGTTTATAATTATTATGCTTTTTTTATTTCCATTTCTCTTATAACACCTAACTTCCCTCTATAAGTAACTTTTCTATTTTTTACTAGTTCCATTACTCTCCAAAAAATAAAAGTATCAGAAACATAACTTTCCATTCTTCCTATTACTTCCCCAACTATTCTTACACTATGCATAAAATTCTCATGTATATAACAAAGTATCCTATTATCAAAGTAATCTATCTGTACACTTTTAACTTGCCTGCCCTCATAAACACGTAAACTTGAATTTTCTATCTTCAGTTTCTCCCAAAAATTTATTAAACTTGAGTACCTGCTGAAGTCCAGTGATTTCCTTATTTCAATTAATTCACTTAACCGCTCAGGTGAAATTTCTCCTACCACCATTGGTGTAAATTCATTCCTTTTTCCAGCATTATAAGTAATCTCTGAAACATTTATGGTATACACATTCTGAATTTTCTGTTGGAGCATTGATAAAATATACAACATACCACAAGTTTCTTTTGCACTGTTGCTGTACCATAAATAAATATCCTCATCTGTAATGCTTATTATTTCCTCTTGAAGTCGCCTATAAGAGCTCCTAATTTCTTCAGAAATTTCATTGTCTTCTATATATATTTTTTTGCACCAATCAATTCTTACTCCCAGTTCATTAAGTTGATCTATTGGACCATTAGATAAGTCATCAATAAATCCTACAACTTTTTTACCTTTAAGTAAACCATTCTCAATTGCATGCTTCATACTTCCCACTGCACTATCAGAACAACATATATGAATTATTTCTTTTGTCATTAATTAGTCCCTCCTAGTTTAATGTATACTTATTGTTTTATAAGTTAAGGTACTATATATTTTCTGACATTAATATTTCTATTTTATAAAATTATAGACTTTATATAAAATAAAAAATAGCCTGTCTACTTTCTTTTATTTAGTGCTAACTTTTTGAAAACTTAATTTGCTGTTTTAAATTGCTTAATATATAATTTATTCCATAGGATACCATGTTTTTTAGGTTAGTTATGCCTTTGGACAAGTTCCTATAGGATTTGAATACTTTAATATAAACATAATAACAAATAATTGATGTCTTATAAATAAGGAAAGGAAGATATTATGGAATATAATAAACTTAATGAAAAAGCAAAAACCTCATGGATGTTAGCCAGAGCTGTAACAACGATTATAGTAGCGGTAATATTAGGAGTATGTAAATGGTTTTTTACTTATAAACTAAAAATTGATTTCTTTATAAAATTAGGCGGATACATAAATGTAATATTTATTATAATAGTTGGATTATTGCTATTAAACACATTTATATACCCAGCTATAGAGTATGCTCAATGGAAATATAGAATAACTAAAGATAAAATAGAATTTTCAGAAGGAATTTATTCTATAACTACAACTATAATTCCCATAGTTAGAGTTCAACATATAAAAATACATCAAGGACCTATAAATAAAATTTTTAATTTAGCAAATTTAAGCATATACACTGCCGGTGGAAATCATGATATACCTAATATAGATATGAAAAAAGCAGAAGAAATAAGTGAATTTTTAAAAGACAAAATAAGGGAAAAGGTGGAGGATTATGATAAATCAAATTAATAGAAACCACTGGATATACATAATACAAAACTTAATTAGCATGATTAAAAGTAATTTATTTCTATTTATAATAGTATTAACCACTAAGAAAGGTATTTATTATATTGCAGCTATAATAATTTTAATGATTGGTATATCAATATTAAACTGGAGAAAAACTATATTCTACATTAACGATGATTTATTAGTATCTGAAAAAGGCATTATTTCAAAATCAAAGGAAGAGATCCCCTTTAACAAAATAAATACAATAGATGTTGGACAAACTTTATTAGGTAGAATATTTAATATATTTACTATGAAAATAGATACTGGAAGTGCTGTAGCCCAAAAATCCGAATTGAAAATAATATCAAATTATAAAGTAGTAGAAGAACTTAGAAAAATAATATTAACATCTAAAAAAATTAAAACAAATCAAAGTAATGAATATATAGAAAAAGATATAGTTGTTCCTATAGTTGAAAAAGTTATAACTAATAGAGAAATATTAAAATATACATTAACTAAAAATAAACTTGGTTGGGCAATAGGTGGTTTCTTTTTATTAAATAATGTATTAGATGACCTAGCAAAATTTTTTAACACATCCTTTTCTAAATTTATAAGTAAAAATATGAATGTAGATTTTATCAAAACTAAAACAATTGCTACCAGCATTGTAATTTTAATAGGATTTATGCTATTCCTATATATTTTAATAACAATATTATCAATAATATTTGAAACAATACGTTTGTACAATTTTACAGTAAAATCTGATAAAGAAAAAATAAGCATATCCTATGGGCTTTTAAATAAAAAAGAGTATTCATTTAATATAGACAAGATATATGGGTTAAGGTACAAGCAGAGTATACTACAACAAATTTTAAATATTTATACAGTAGAAATCATAACAATAGGATATGGTGATGAAGAAAATGAAAATGCATTGCTATATCCCATAGCAGAAGATAATTTTAAAAATGAATTCATAAAAAAGCTGTTACCTAATTTAACTTTTGAAGGTGAATTAAATAAACCTCCTAAAAGTAGTTTAAGAAGGTTTATACTAAAAAAACTTATAATATGGCTTATTATATTAATACCTGCCTATGTATTTATAAAATTTATACCAAGCAATATCAAATTATCAATTATTATACTAATATTATGTTCTTCTTTAATTTTAGGATATTTAAACTATAAGAATACTTCCTTAGGAGTTTCAAAAGATTCTTTAATAGCAAGTACGGGAGCTTTTTTAAAAACAACAACAATAATAAGACAAGATACTCTTCAATCAATAACTAAAAAACAAGGAATATTTCAAAAGATGGGTAAAGTTTGTGATTACAAGATAGATTTATATTCTAATACACTTGGAGATATTATTCATGTAAAACATATGGATGAAAATGTATATGAAAAATTACAACAAAACTTAACCTTGTAAAAAAGTTCTTTGATTTCTACATTTAAAATATTTTCCCCTCTTTAAGTACATAATTTAGAATTATTGCGATGTTAGAGGTAGGATATTATTAGCTGAAAATGAATTGGAAATTCTGAGGCTATATAGCTAGAGTTCACCTTAAGAAATTTGTAGCTTAAAAGCTAAAGCATAGAAAAAAACTTTTGCTAAACTTTTAAAACTCACCTTCGTTCAAACAGTTAAAAGTTCTTCACGCAAAAGTTTTTTTCTATGCTAAGCTTTTATAGCAACAAATTTAATACAGGTGAACTCTAGCTATATAGCCTCAGAATTTCCAATCCATTTTCAGCTAATAATATCTCAATTTAAATTACAATAATCTATTTAAGGGTGTATAAAAAATTTTCGTAAGAAAATTCATGCGATAGCATTTGGGGTTATTGATTTTTTAAAATTTAATAGTAGCAATTTATATTTAAGAAAATACGACATAACTAAAGCTAAAATTATGTTATTTGAACTTTATAAATTGGGATTTGATGAACTCCGAATTAAGCTCTTTACGTAGTTATTTTTTATTAACAGGAATCCAAATTTCGCTGTAGTAATTTTCATCTTGATTACCTTGCGGATAATCAGCTATATTAGTGTACATTTCAATATTATAACCTGCTGCAATTTCATACTCCTTGCAATTAGGCAACCATTCTGAGAAAATTTTTCTATTCACATCTTGTAAAGATTTAGGCATTGCACCCTTGCAAGTAAAAACAGCCCACGTGTGTTTAGGAATAACCTTTGTAATAAAACCATTAGGTATTTCTATAGACGGATTATAATTGTCTGCAATCAAATATTCAAACTCATCTGAACCCATACTCTCATCTATGCATACTCCGTACATTCCGCATACAAATTTCCCTTTTCCTGTTTGATAATGCTCTCTCCAAAACTGTGGAATTTCTGTAGTTGCACTATCATATTTAAACATCTTTGATATGCCCATGACAGTAAACGAATCTTTTTCAACAATTTTGTAATCCATAATATAACCACCTTCCAATGAAAATTTAATTTTCAGCGGAGCAAATAATTTAATCATTGCTCCATCTTTTCGAACAGCAGTAGGTGTGACACCATGAAATCGAGTAAAAGCTTTTGTAAAACTATCCGGTGAGACGTAACCATATTTCAGTGCAATATCAATGATTTTTTTATCAGTAGAAACAAGCTCACTACCGGCAATGGTAAGCCTGCGTTGTCTAATATACTCTCCCATCGTAAAACCGCAAAGCATTGCAAAGCCTTTTTGGAAATAAAACGGAGACATAAATACTTTTTTTGCAATATTTTCTATTGAGATTTCTTCAGTGATATTCTCCTCAATATAGTTGATAGCCTCACCGATTCCTTCAATCCATCCCATAATCATCACCCCTCTGTCTGTACATATATCTTATCTCTTTTCAAGCAGTTGTTCCCGACTTTTTGTGTTATGTTCTGTCTTGTCTGAAAGATTATTCAATAACCTACACATTAAATTATAGTTTATGTATGCACTAATTATAATTTAAATAATAACAGTTTACAACTAAATGACTATCGTCGTAAATAATTTTAAAATATAAAGTACTGTTATTAATCTTAGAAAATCAATAACCCCAAATGCTATCGCATGAATTTTCTTATGAAAATTTTTTATAAGTCGTTAAAATAAATTATTACAATTTAAGTTGAGATATTAGAGGAATAAAATTAATAAAAAATATAGGCACATATAGAGAGATTAGACTGTATTAAATTTGTTGCTATAAAAGCTTAGTCTAGAAAAAAACTTTTGCGTGAAGAACTTTTAACTGTTTGAACGAATGTGAGTTTTAAAAGTTTAGCAAAAATTTTTTTCTAGGCTTTAGCTTTTAAGCTACAAATTTCTTAAGGCTGAAATCTCTATATGTGCCTATATTTTTTATTAATTTTGCTCCTCTAATATCCTACCTTTAACGTCGCAATAATGCTATATTATAACTTATTAGTATGTACTTTTTCTATGAGTCTTTCTGGGTTTACTATTTTACCTAAGTTATATTTTTTATTATTCTTTTCTACTTGAACTACATCACCTGTATCTACTGCGGCTTTTAAAAATTCATCTGGAGTTATGTCAGGATTTACTTGGCAACATAAAGTATATAAAGCTGCTATATAAGGAACAGACCAACTTAATCCACCTTGTCTATAAAACGCATAATCTGATATTCCTGTAGGAGATGCAGTACATCTGCTATCCATAGGTACCATAATATTTTTTTCTAAATTAAATTTTTCGTTATGTTTAAAAAATGTATCACTCCAGAACATACCTGGCTCATAGTTTTTAAAATCATCTGGATTTTTCATACTATCTCTTCCAAGACCCCAAAAGCCAACTTTATAATATCTATCAAAGCTTGTAGAGACTACTAATATCCCTTCATTTTTAGCTCTTTTTACTGCTGCATCTACTTCCTTAAATCCCTTTTGTTTTTCATTCCATCCTATAGACATAGAAATAGCCCTTATCTTTTTGTCTTTAGGTAAAGTTTTGTTTATTTCTACAATTCTATCTATAGATTTTGCCAAATAAGTAAAATCAAAAGGAAATCCTGTTACAAAGCTACTTAAAGTAACTTTACCATGAGTTTCTGCAATATAGTATAAATCTGCTTCTGGTGCAACGCCTACAGTTTTTCCTACTGCAATAGAACTAACAGCTGCCCCATGCATAGAGGCACTACCACTTTCTTGATTATGAATTTCTTCATAAAATTTTAATCTATCTTTATATTCTTTATGATTAGTTAATAGAGTTTGATCAATAATAGCCATGCTAACTCCTTTACCTGTAATACCTTTTTCATGAAGTTTTCTTAAATTTAAACCTGGATTTTTTCCATATTCCATAATAGCATTTTTATCAAATTTCTTTGGAAGAGAAGAAGGCCACTTTGTTTTACTATCAAAATCTGCATACATTAAATCCTTAAAATTATTTTTAATATCAAGTTCAGATAAATCAAAACTTCTTAAATCCACTTGCCAATCTTTTTCTGAGTTTCCATCATACTTTGGAAGTTCTTTAAGTTTTCCTCTTTTATAATCTACAGCTTTAGGTGCTTTAGCTATTCCGCTATTGCCATTTACTTTACAATCTTCATATTTACCTATTGGAAAAGTAAATGCAAATACTACAAATAAAACTAAAATAATAATAAGTGAAAAGCACACTTTCTTTTTAATACTAAATTTTTTAATACAGTTCCACATAATAATCCTCCTTAAAATTTAATCTTGTGTTAAAGATTACATTTGTAATCCTTAAGGGATAAAATTTCTTATTAGAGCTACCAAAGGTGATATCTCTAATAAGAAAAATATTACTTAACTTTTTTTAATACATAATATTCTGGTGTTCTATTCCTTAATATATAATCTCCACTTTTCCATTGTAAAAACATATATTCATCATTATTTATATTTTTTATATAATATTTACTAACTGTTTTATCACAAAAATCTATAATTAAATCTTTTGACCAGTTCCAAATTTTTATATTTGTTTTTCCATTTTGGAAGAACTCTAAATTCTTAAGATATAAGTCGTCTTTACAATTTCTTTTATTTGGATTAAATTCTTTTACATTTTTTACAAAATCTACAGATATCCATTTGCCTATAACCTTATCATCTTTAGTAAATGAAATATTTGTATTTTCTATTTTTCTAATTCGTCCTTTTTCATCTATTATGTAATTAGAGGATATATCTTTATCAATGGCTGCAGAAACTGTTTTATTACATTCTGTTAACATAATTCCACCAATTAAAAGTACACTAATTAAAGATAAAATTGTAATACATAAGCTTTTCTTTTTAAAATTACGTATAAATAATACTCTTTTGGTAATCTCTTTTTTATTTCCTACCATATTTAAAGGCATATATATTTTTGAATTATTTTTTGAATAAGCAAGAAGATTTATTATAGTATGTCCATAACTTAACTTTTCTTCTGTATTTATATATGAAAGTACCATTTCATCACAACTTAATTCTAATGTTTTCTTTAACTTGTCCACAGTATACCAAATTAAAGGGTTAAACCAATATAATATACAAATAATTTTAGCTAAATATAAAATATAAATATCTTTTCTTTTATAATGACATAATTCATGTAAAAATATATTTTTTATATCTTCTTTTTTAATCTCTGTTAATAATCCTTTTGGAATTAATATTACAGGATTTTTAAATCCAAATATAGCAGGACTATTTATAAAATCTAATTCTATTAGCTTAAATTTTGATTTAATTTTAAGAAACTCTTTACATTCTAATAAAATGGTTACTACTTCGGGATTATCTATTTGTTTAATACACTTTATTTTTTTACAAAACTTTATATATTTTATTGTATTGCATACTATTAATGTACTTAATCCTATATACCATAATATAAACAAGTACTTTATGTAAGAATGAGAGTTACTTATAATATGTAAAAAACTTATATATTTAGGTTGTTTAAAGTTTTCATTCTTTATTTCTTTATAATAATTTAAACTACTATCATAACTTTTAAAATTATATTCATTTTTCATCATATATACTATATTATTTTTATGATTTGATTTATTTAATATTTCTAATTTATTATATAAACTTAAAGAACTTTTAGGCATTATAGGCAAAATTAATCTTACTAATATAAAAATATAAAGTATATATTGAAAATTTACAGAGATTTTTTTATTGAAAAGTTTATTTATAATACTTATAAGTATTATAGGTATTATAGAAAAAATTGATAATTCTATAATTAATTTAAAAACTAAAAATGTATAAAATATTATCTTATCCATATTATTTTCTCTTTTCTAAAACTTTTTTTAAGTCCTCTATATCTTCATCTGTAAGATTATGATCTTCTATAAAATTCAATACCATATCTTTAGCCACGCCATTAAATACTTTGTGTAAAAAAGATCTGCTTTCTTCTTTTATACAATCTTCTTTTTTTAATAAAGGATAATAATTGTAGCATCTTCCTTCTACTTTAAATGCTAATACTTCTTTTTTCACTAATCTACTTATTAAAGTTTTTATAGTTTTAGGTTTCCAATCCATTTTTTCTTCCAAATTTTCTATAACATAATTAGCGCTACAAGGATTATTATCCCATATTACTTTCATAACTTCCCACTCTGACTCAGATATTTTGGGTAATTTAGCCATAATAACACTCCTTAGATTACAAATGTAATTTATAGATAAATATTATACTTTTAATTTATATTTGTCAATATCAAATACTAATTTATTATAAATATGAAATTTACAATCATAACTTAAATGTTGAAATAATAATCTCTGTAGAGTATAATTTAGGAAGAATTATACTTAAGATAGGAAAGGACTGTGTACATATATGAAACTAGGAATCGTAGGTTTACCAAACGTAGGTAAAAGTACTTTATTTAACGCTATTACAAAGGCAGGTGCTGAAGCAGCAAACTATCCTTTTTGTACAATAGAACCAAATGTAGGAGTTGTTACTGTTCCAGATAAAAGATTAGATGTACTTGAAGAAATGTATAACCCAAAAAAGAAAATTTACACTACTATTGAATTTTATGATATAGCTGGATTAGTTAAAGGTGCCAGCAAAGGTGAAGGATTAGGAAATAAATTTTTATCTCATATAAGAGAAGTAGCTGCTATAGTTCATGTAGTTAGATGCTTTGATGATGAAAATATAGTCCATGTAGATGGTTCTATTGATCCTATAAGAGATATTGAAACTATAAACTTAGAACTTATTTTCTCTGATATAGAAGTAATGGACAGAAGAATTGAAAAAATAGCAAAGAGTGTTAAAAGCGGAGATAAAAAAGCTAAAACAGAATATGAATTTATGTTAAAAGTAAAACAACACTTAGAAGATGGAAAACCAGTAAGAACTTTAGAAGTTACTGATGATGAGAAAAACTATGTAAAAGAATATTTCCTTCTTACTTCTAAACCAGTACTTTATGTAACAAATTTATCCGAAGATGATTTATTATCTGGAAATTTGGAAAATGAATATGTTAAAAAAGTTAAAGAATACGCTGAAAAAGAAAATTCAGAAGTTGTTCCAATTTGTGGTAAAGTTGAAGAAGAATTAGCTTCTCTAGAAGATGAAGATAGAGAAGAAATGCTTAAAGAATATGGCTTAGATGAAGCAGGATTAGATAAATTAATAACTTCAAGCTATAAACTATTAGGACTTATAAGCTTCTTAACTGCTGGAAGTGACGAAGTTAGAGCTTGGACTATAAAAAATGGAACTAAAGCTCCAAAAGCCGCTGGAAAAATTCATACTGATATTGAAAAAGGATTTATAAGAGCAGAAGTTATTTCTTACGACAAACTTATAGAATGTGGCTCTGAAGCTGCTGCTAAAGAAAAAGGTCATTTTAGATTAGAAGGAAAAGAATACGAAATGAAAGACGGAGACATAGTAAACTTTAGATTTAATGTTTAAAAAATATAGCTCCAAAAAAAGATATAGAAGATAAACAGATAAAAAATAATTAAAAATAATCTATATAAAAATAATAATACAGTGTCATAAAGAGAGTTTGTAAATAATTTGAATGAATTTTAGACACTCTTAGAAGAAAAAATAAAAAAACTCCGTAATTCATCACAGGACGTGATGAGCCAATTTCCGCCCCAAGGACGGGGCATAAATTGGGTAGGAGTTTTTTTATTTTTTATTCTTAGAGTGTCTTAATGAAATGACTTATTTACAAACTCTCTTTATGACACTGTATTATTATTTTTATATAGATTATTTTTAATTATTTTTTATCTGTTTATCTTCTATATCTTTTTTTAGAGCTATATTTTTTTACTTCTTTTTCTATGCTGTCTAGTACAAAATCTACTTTGTTTCTTTCTTCTATATCTAGTAAAATTTCTACAGCATCTTTCATGTTTTCCATGTAGTATATATTAAATTTACCTTCTTGTATAGACTTTTCTACTTCCTCGTTCAAAACTAGGTTTTTTGTATTGGATTTAGGAATTAACACACCTTTGTTCTCTATGGTATCTATTGTTTTGCAAACTTTAAAGAACCCTTCTATTTTGTCATTAACTCCTCCTATAGGTTGTACTTTGCCAAATTGATTTACAGAACCAGTTACTGCTATATTTTGTTTTATAGGTATTTTACTTAAAGCAGAAATAATTGCTATAGCTTCTGCTACAGAGGCACTATCTCCATCCACTTTTCCGTAAATTTGTTCAAAATTCAAATGAAAATCTACTGGAAGAACTTCGTAATTATTTACTAAAGTATTTATATATCCTCTTAATGTGTTTATGGCTTTATTGTGGATGTTTCCACTTAAATTGCTTTCCTTTTGTATATCAATAATATTTCCTGTACCATTATAACAACTGCAAGTTATTTTAATAGGTCTTCCAAATCTATAGTAGCCCATGTCTATTACAGAAAGTCCATTTATTTGCCCTATAGATTTATCTTTAACATCTATTAACAGTGTATTTTCTTTATATTTTTCTAAAACTTCTTTTTCCAAAATTTCTTCTTTGCAAACTATATTTATTATATCTGTTTTCTCTATATAATCTTGATTTTTTTCTTCAATATTACTGTTAGCTAATATTAAAATTTTATTTAATTCGTAATTATCCATATATAATTTATTTTTATATTCTGCTTTTCTAGATAAATATTTAGCTAATTCTTTTATAGCATCATCTGTTAATGGTTTTAAATTATTTTTTTTGCAATTCATATATATATTATCTACAAAAAATTCTTTATTTGATTTATTTATGTCAATTATAGGATTGTATTCTGATTTTATTTTGAATATTTTTTTAAAATCTTCATCGTAACTGTATAATAAATCATATACACTATAATCTCCTACTAATATTACAGTTTCATTTATATCTATAGGTTTAGGGTTTAATCCGCTTAATGATAAAAGTTCTAAATAACCTCTATTATAATCTAACCTAACTTTGCCACTTAAAAGTGATTTTTTTAAGTAATAATAGGCATTAGCATTAGAAAATAAACTATTAACTCTTAATATTAAACACCCTCCATTGGCTTTTAATAAAGCACCTGATTTTATTAAATTTAAATCTGTAACATATATACCATTTCTATTTTCATATTCTATGCTGCCTAATAGATTATTTACACTAGGATCTTCTTCAAATATTATTGGAGGTTTTGAATTTTTACTATTATCTACTATTACATTTACATCATATTTGTATATAGATTTACTTATTAATTCTTCATCATCATCGTAGTTTATACTATAAATATTTGCTAAAGATTCTCCTATTTTATTGCATACAAAATTTAAATATTCAATAACATTTTTATCTTCTTTAAAATCTTCCTTATAATTTTCTTTTAAACTGTAAATTTTTTTTGATAAATATTCTTTCATTATTTTTTTTATTTTATTTAAATCTTTATTTTCATTTTCTTCTAACATAATTAATATATTTTGTGCTTTTTTCTTTAATATATTTAATTTATTTAAAATTTCTTCTTTTTCATATTCTCCTAAAATTTCATATTCTTTTTCTGTTATTGGCTTTCCATCTTTTGTTGGTAAAAATTTAAATCCACTTTTATATACTTTAATTTGAAATCCACTTTCCTCTGCTTCCTCAATTAAACTACCTACTATTTCATTTCTTTTTTTCTGCATATTTTCTAAAATTTCTTCTTTCTCTTTTATAGAAGAATTTAAATAAAAATTAATCACAATTTTGCTATACTCTTCTTGTATATTATGAAGAGTTTTCTTTAATAAATTACCTTTTCCATTTTTCAAAAATAAAGCTTCTGGACTTTTTTCATCTTCATAAATTACATAACATATATCTTTAGGTTTTTCTTTATTTTTTACATTTTCTTTTATAAAGTCAGTTATGTTATTTAATTTATCCATAGAAAAATCATCTATTAAATAAACATTATATCCAAATTTATTAATTTGCAAAGCAGTTTTTATATTTTCATACACCTGTTCATATTCTGGCATATAATTTTTATTATTATCTAATTTTATACCTGTTAAATCAAATTTATATACTACTTCCTCTGATTTTAATTTATTTCTCATACTTATCCCCCTTTCAGAAAAAGATTCTACAAAACTCATTTATTATATTAATATTCTTACAATGATAAATAGATACAAAATTTTGAAATAATTAAATAAATATAATAATACTTAAGTGCCTGAGATGTAGCAATGCATTTTGTAAATAATTTGAATAAATTTTAGACACTCTTAGAAAAAAATAAAAAACTCCTACCCAATTTCCGCCCAAGGATGGGGCATAAATTGGGTAGGAGTTTTTTTATTTTTTATTCTTAGAGTGTATTAATGAAATGATTTATTTACAAAATGTATTGCTACATCTCAGGCACTTAAGTATTATTATATTTATTTAATTATTGTTTTGCCCCATTGCATATGTCTATAGAAGCTGATGCTCCTATTCTAGATGCTCCAGCTTTTATCATGGCTAATGCTTCTTCGTAAGTATGTATTCCCCCTGCTGCTTTTACACCCATTTCTTCGCCTACGGTTTTTCTCATAATCTTTACATCTTCCACTGTAGCACCATATTTAGAAAAACCTGTAGATGTTTTTACAAAATCTGCACCAGCTTCTTTTGCTAATAAACAGGCTTTTATTTTTTCATTTTCTTCTAAAAGACAATTCTCTATAATGACTTTTACTAAAGCTTTTCCTTTTACAGCATGTACTACAGATTTTATATCTTTTTTTACATAATCATAATCACCTTTTTTAAGACTTCCTATATTTATTACCATATCTATCTCTTTTGCTCCATCTTTAACTGCTTCAATAGCTTCAAAAGACTTTACTTCACTTTTATTTGCTCCTAATGGAAACCCTATTACAGTGCAAACTTTCACATTAGTATCTTTTAAATATTCATAAGCTAATTTTACATTACATGGATTTATGCATACTGACGCAAATTCAAATTTTAATGCTTCTTTGCATAAATTCTCTATATCTTCCTTGGAAGCTTCTGGTTTTAACAATGTATGATCTATGACTTTACATATACTTTGTATTTTCACAAATACACCTCCATTATTTTATAATTATACTAAACCTGTAAAATATATGTTATACTTTAATTTTAAAATTTTCAAGTAATTATGCATTTATATGAATTAACTTATACTGTTGAATAAAAAATCGT
Source organism: Clostridium acetireducens DSM 10703 (assembly GCF_001758365.1). Lineage (GTDB taxonomy): Bacteria > Bacillota > Clostridia > Clostridiales > Clostridiaceae > Clostridium_C > Clostridium_C acetireducens. The sequence goes on along the minus strand of NZ_LZFO01000002.1, from coordinate 1,279 downwards.
TGATGTAATTTGCAAATAGAAAATAATTAAAAATAATCTGTATAAAAATAATAATACAGTAGTATAAAGAAAGTTTGTAAATAATTAGAATGAATTTTAGACAATCTTAGAAGAAAAAATAAAAAAACTCCGTAATTCATCACAGGACGTGATGAGCCAATTTCCGCCCCAAGGACGGGGCATAAATTGGGTAGGAGTTTTTTTGTTTTTTATTCTTAGAGTGTCTTAATGAAATGACTTATTTACAAACTTTCTTTATACTACTGTATTATTATTTTTATACAGATTATTTTTAATTATTTTCTATTTGCAAATTACATCAACGATTTTTTATTCAACAGTATAAGTTAATTCATATAAATTTTATTTTTGCAATATTTACTACCATAATATTACATAATTATAATTACATTTATTATATTTCTTTTGTTAAAACTATAATTAATCAGATAATTGTTAATATATATTAGTATATTTCAAAAAAATAAATACTATGCTATAATATACATAAAATTCTATAGATTAATTTTAAATTTTTTGATTAATTCATTGAATGTTTATTATACATTTATATATAACAATAAAACAATAAGCAAAGGAGTTATACGTATGAGTTTTAAAGAAAAATTAGCTAATTATTACACTCAATCTTATTTAAAAAAATATGGAGATAGAATTACTCAAGTACAGGGAAATGTAGTTTCCATAAAATTAGAGGAAAAAAGTATTTTATGGATATTTAATAAAATAACTGCTACTATATTATTAAGACCTGAAAGAAGTAGAACTATTGTTAAATGCATATACAAAAAAAGCCGTTGGTTTAAAAAGCCTAAATTCATTGCTATAAATCAAGGAAATTTATTAGTGATTCAAGGCTTAAAAGGTAAAAAAGGAAAAGACAATAGAGAACAAATAGACATTGTAAATATTCGAAATCTAACTACTAAAAAAGACTTAGTACCTCTAGAAGGAAAGGCTGCTGAAATTAAAAAGGTGCAGCAAAGAAAAATAAAATACAAATAAAAAATCATTTATATAATTTGCAAATAGAAAATAATTAAAAATAATCTGTATAAAAATAATAAGACAGTAGCATAAAGAAAGTTTGTAAATAAGTCATTTCATTAAGACACTCTAAGAATAAAAAATAAAAAAACTCCTACCCAATTTATGCCCCGTCCTTGGGGCGGAAATTGGCTCATCACGTCCTGTGATGAATTACGGAGTTTTTTTATTTTTTCTTCTAAGATTGTCTAAAATTCATTCTAATTATTTA
>NZ_LZFO01000001.1 GCF_001758365.1 Clostridium acetireducens DSM 10703 | reverse complement strand
AAGTATTCACTCCTCTTTGTTGTGTATTTTTGGTGGTACTTAAATATTCGACATTTTGGGGTGAATTTCCTTTTTGAATAATAAAAAAGTTAGTAAAATCAATGATTATAAAATATGAAATTTACTCAATTGAAAGATTTAATAGAAAAATTTTAGTATTAAAAGAAGAACAAAAAAGTAATTATATTAAATTAAATAAATTAAAAGAGGAATATAATAAACTTGAATTAGGAAAAATATTGGATATACCTAAAGATATGGAAGATAAACTTCATGAAAGGGATATCAAAATCATATATGGAATGGATTGGCTTAAGAAAAATAACTATAGTGAAGAAGAAAATTTAATATTAATAAAAAATAACCCTTTTCTTCCCTATTCTTTAATTATGGAAAAAGATGATTTAATTAAATTAGAAAAAGAGAATTTAGAAATATTTACATACTATCCTATACCTATTATTAGAAGGGATAGTTTAAACTTGAAATCTAATAAAAATAGCAGTGAATTATATAATTTAGAAGAAGTCACATTTTATTTAGCTTTTAATAATAAATTAATCAATGAAAAAGAACTAAAGAAACTACTTAAAGAAAAGAAAAATCAAATTAATAACTTAATGGAAAATATAAATATTAAGGAAAAAGATATTGAATTTTATGAAAATAATAAAAATCAAATAGAATATTCTACTTTAGATAAGAATAATTATGAAAATCTTCAAAAACAACTAGTTTTAAAAGAAGAAGAACTAAATTTAAAAGATAGCATTTTAAACTCTACTAGAGATGCTATATCAGAAATAAATAGAATTATAGAAAAAACTAATAAATCTATAAGAGAAGGAGAAACAGAGCAATACAAATTAAAAATGGAATTAGAAGATTTTCAAACATTATCTAAGAAGTATGAAATATATGTAAATAATAAAGAGAATTTAGAAAAAAACAAATTAATACTAGAAGATTTTAATAATAAAAAAAGCATTATTAATAATGAAAAAGAAAACTTAGAAAATTCTTTATCAAATTTTCTTGAAGATTTAACACATTTAAAATCAAAACTTAATGAAACTGAAAAAAATTTAACAAAATATTTTCAATATAATAATGGACATATAATTGAAAAAGACATAGAGGATTTAGAAGCTAGATATGATAGTTTAACAAAAGAGCTTTCTTCAGATATACAACTTTTAGAAGATAATCTAAAAGATGCTAATGAAAGATTAAAGAATAAAGAAGAAGATTTAATAAACAAGCAAGATGAATACAACATAAAAGAGGAACAATATAGAGAAGTAGCCTATGATAGATTTAAAGAACAAGAAATAAAAAGAGAGTTAAAAACTGTTAAAGAAAGTTCAAATAATATTAATGAAGATATAAATAAATTAAATATAATCTATGCAAAATTAGAAAGCAAAATAGAAAATTTATATACTAAAATAAAAGATGATTTTGGTAAATATCAACCTAAAGAAAGGGAAAACATAATAAGTATAGACTTTAAAAATAGAATTTTTGAAAACAAACACAAATTAGAAGAAGTTATACTTCAAAAGGATAAAACTTTTAAAATTATTAATATAATTGAAAGCAATTTATCTAATTTAGAAGAGTTTAAAGATTTTAATATAATGGAAAAAATCAATATAGATGTAGCGGTGGAAGATTTTAATAAATTTAGAGGAGAGTTACAAAGAGATTTAAGACACTCCAAAGAAGAAGAAGGAAAGAAAAGTTTACTTTTAATTGAAGAAATTAATAAAGTATCTAGAAAGCCAGAATTTTTTGAGGATGATTTTTTTAGAAAATCTTTAGAAACTATTGAAAAAAGCGTGGATAAACCAGAAATAGTAATAGAAAATTTAAGCATAACTTTAGATGCTCATAGTGCTTTAATGGAAAAGCTTCAAGCAGATATTGATTTAATTACAAAGGAAAAAGAAAATGTATGTCAAAGTATTTATGAATATGTGTTAGAAGTACATACAAACATTGGAAAAATTGATAATAATTCATCTATAAAAATAAGAGATAAATATGTAAAAATGCTTAATATAAAGTTACCACAGTGGGAAAGTAATAGTGATATTTATAAACTAAGAGTGAATGATTATATAGAAACACTTACAAATAAAGCATTATTAAGATTAAAAAATAATGAAAATATAGAAGATTTAATATCAAAAAGCATTAATACCTGTGAACTTTACAATGAAGTAGTATCTATAAGTAATATTGATGTTAAGCTTTATAAAATAGAAGAAGACAAACAAGTACAAATAAGTTGGAACGATGTTTCTCAAAATTCAGGAGGAGAGGGTTTCCTTTCCGCTTTTGTAATATTATCTAGCTTATTATCTTACATGAAAAGAGATGAAACAGATATATTTTCTAATAATGAAGATGGTAAAGTTATTATAATGGATAATCCTTTTGCCCAAACTAGTGCAGAGCATTTATTAAAACCTCTTATGGACATAGCAAAAAAGAGCAATACTCAGCTTATTTGTTTTTCAGGATTAGGAGGAGATTCTATATATAATAGGTTTGATAACATATATGTGTTAAATCTAATATCATCAAAATTGAAAAGTGGTTTAAAATATTTAAGATCCGAGAAAGTGAAAGGAGAAGAATTCACAGAAAATCTAATAGGTTCTAGATTTATATTAGAAGAAGTTTCTGTAGATCAAATGGATTTATTTTAGCATCCATAAATTATAGTGTAAGAAAAAGAATATATATAAATAATTTTATGGAGCATTTTATATAGCAATAGAGTAGAAATGATAATTAATCTCAATTATACTAATGTTAATTAATATAATTTGAGAGGGGGGAGTATAGTATTTAATAGATACTATACAAGATAATGCAAGATACAAGAGAAATGTTATTACAAGAATCACCTATAAAACTTATGTTTAAATTATGTGCACCAGCTATTATTGGAATGGTTGTAATTGGATTATATTCTTTTATGGATGGAGTATTTGCAGGGCAGTTAATTGGAGAAAATGCAATGGGTGCTATATCAATAGCATATCCTATAACATTATTTAATTCAGGAATATCTACATTAATAGGAATAGGTTCAGCTTCGGTTTTATCTAGAGCCATTGGAAATAAAGATCAAGAAATAATAGATAAAATAATGGGAAATTTAATTGCATTAGTTTTATTACTTTCAACTATTATTATGGTAATTGGATTAATTTTTACTAGACAATTACTTGCAGTTAGTGGAGCTCATGGAGAAATACTAGAGTTAGGAGTTCGTTATCTTAGAATTGTTTTTATTGGTTCTATTTTTGTAAATTTTGCTCAAAGTGCTAATATGGTTATGCGTGGAGAAGGTTTAATGAAAAAAGCAATGTCAATTATGGCTTTCGGAGCTGTATTAAATATTGTTTTAGATCCAATTTTAATTAAAGCTTTTGGAGATAAAGAAATAGTATGTAATAATTAAAATTAAGAGCATTTTTAATATATTATAAAAAACGTGCCTAAATTGGTACGTTTTTTTAGTAGTAATTCTTATATAATTATAAAAAAGGTAAATACAGACAAGATACATAAATTTTACAGATAATCTATAAAACAAACTAAAAAAAGAGGTGAGAAAATTTTTACTAAATTTATATAGGCTTTGGTAAAAATATTAATGAAAATGAATAATAAAAATAGAGAAACAAATCCTTGGGAAATGAGTCATATTAGAGTAGTTAAGGAGGAAGAATTTTTGTAAAAAAGTATAAAATGAATAGAGCGGCTTTTTTACTTGCTACTACTGAAAAAAATATTAATGATATTGCTATATCTTTAGGATATTTAAATGCTAGTAAATTTACATCAGCTTTTAAAAGCGTAATTGGAGTTCTTCTAAAAGAATATAGAAAAGAAAATAATTTTTCAGAGCATTTTTTATAAGTACGCATACTTGTATAGAATCTTGTAATATTCAATATAATATATATAAATGCATTAATAATAAAAAAATTTAAAACTAAAATATAGAAAAAATTGGATTTTAGTAGAAAGTTGGTGTACTATGTTCAGTCCTAGATTAGTTTTATTTGAAAAAGGTGCTTTAGATTATGAACTTGGCAAATATATATATAATAGATTTAAAAATGATTCTAATGTTGAAATTATAAAATTATCATCAAATAAAATTATTTCATCTATACCAGGAGAAAATATGTATGAGAAGTATAGGGCAGGTAAAAAAACATTAGTTGTAGGAGTAAAAAAGAGTTTAAAATTTCAAAGTTGTAAACCATCAGCTCATTATCAATTACCTTTAGTTACTGGTTGTATGGGACAATGTGAGTATTGCTATTTAAATACCCAATTAGGGAATAAACCTTTTGTAAGAGTTTATGCAAATATTGATGAAATATTAAATCAGGCTAAAAAATATATACAAGCACGAAGTCCAGAGATAACTATATTTGAAGGATCAGCAACTTCAGATCCAATTCCTGTAGAACCCTATACTAATTCATTAAAAACATGTATAGAATATTTTGCAGGTGAACAGCTGGCAAAATTTAGGTTTGTGACAAAATATAATGATATAGATAGTTTATTGCAAGTTAATCATAATTCTCACACAGAAATTAGATTTAGTTTGAATACATATAGTATAATAAATGAATATGAACATTTCACAGCTTCTGCTCATAAACGCATAGAAGCCGCAGCTAAACTTGCAAGACATGGCTATCCTATAGGATTTATAATAGCACCGGTATTTATATATGAAAATTGGAAAGAGGAATATAGAAAACTTATAGATATGTTACATAAAACATTACCACAAGATTTAAAAGTCCCTATTGGATTTGAAGTAATATCTCATAGATTTACCACTAAAGCTAAAAATACTATACTTGAAATATTTCCAGAAACTACTTTACCCATGAAAGAAGAAGAAAGAAAATTTAAATATGGACAATTTGGATATGGAAAGTACATATATCCTAATGAACAATTACAAGAAATAAAAAATTTTTTTAAAGAGGAATTAAGTGATAAATTTAAAGATGCACATATTAAATATATAATTTGATATAGTAATTAAAAAAATTATCCCTATGATATAATATATTAAAAATACTTATCTAGAATGTATATAAATAACTAGAAAGAAGGGACTAAAAATGCTTGATATGATACTTCTAGGAACTGGTGGAGGAATGCCAACGCCAGAGAGAAATTTATCAGCAGCACTTTTAAATTATAAAGGTCATAAAATTTTAATAGATTGTGGAGAGGGAACACAAGTTTCTATGAAAATTGCTAGGACTGGTTTTAAAAATATAGATATTATATGCATAACTCATTGGCACGGCGATCATATAGTAGGTCTTCCAGGACTTTTAGCAACTATTGCAAATAGTGGACGTATAGAGCCTTTAACTATAATTGGACCTGTGGGAATAAAAGAAGTAGTAAATGGGTTAAGAATAATAGTTCCATATATGACTTATGAATTAAATATAATTGAACATAGAAATGAAACTTTAAATTTTACTTGTACTAACGAAAATCTTTTATTATCAGATAAAGGGGAAATTAGTATAAATACTTTAGAATTAGAACATTCTGCTCCATGTATAGCTTACGCTTTTAATATAAATCGAACACCAAAGTTTAATTTAGAAAAAGCTTTAAAAAATCAAGTACCTAAAGATATTTGGAATATACTTCAAAATGGCAGTAGTGTAAATTTTCAAGGAAAAGTATATGAACCCTCTGAAGTTTTAGGCGAAGAAAGAGAAGGTATAAAATTTTCTTATGTAACAGATACATTACCTATTGATAATATAGTTTCTTTTGTAGAAAAAAGCGATATTTTAATATGTGAAGGTACCTATGGAAAAGATGATGACAAAGATAAAGCTATAAAAAATAAACACATGACTTTTTCACAAGCAGCTTTAATTGCTAAAAAAGCACAAGTTAAAGAGCTTATGTTAACACATTTTAGCACTGCAATGGAAAATCCACATCAGTTTATTCATTTTGCAAAAGATATTTTCCCTAATGTACAAATTGGTGAAGATAGAATGACTAAAACTTTAACTTTTGAAAAATAAAGGTTTATGTTTTTAGTTGACATAATTACAAAGTATATATATAATTTAGTTAAATATTGAAGAATATTCTATAAATTTAACTAATTACAGGGGGTATGTATTATTATGATTACTTCTAATATTAAAGGAAGAATAAGATTTAAAGATGGTGCTTTTAAAAATGGAGAAGTTATTGCAAAATTACAAAATGAAATTAATAAAGTAGAAGGAATTAAAAATTACAGAATTAACGAAAGAATAGGAAGTCTTTTAATAGAATATAATTCTGATATTATAGGCGAAAATAAAGTAATAGAATTAGCAAGTAAATGTATGCAAGATAAAGGAGAACTTGTTAACAATATAAAAGAAACACTTAAAAATAAGGGATTAGATACTGTAAAGCAAAGTTTTGGAAAAAGCGGTAGTGGTAAAGGAAAAGGAAGAATGTCATCTAATTCTGATATGGTAGGAAATTTAATAGAAATGGTTAATCCATTAAATTCTTCAAATCCTTTAATGGCAATAGGAAAGACTCTTGGACTAGGTTTTGCAGGACAAAAGGGAATTAAAGCATGTGGCAGATGCTTTAGAAGATAGAGAAAAGGTAGAATAATTTCAGAGAAAAAAGAATTGAAAATAATCTATATAAAAATAATAAGACCGTCTCATAAAGAAAGTTTGTAAATAAGTCATTTCATCAAGATACTCTAAGAATAAAAAATAAAAAAACTCCTACCCAATTTATGCCCCGTCCTTGGGGCGGAAATTGGCTCATCACGTCCTGTGATGAATTACGGAGTTTTTTTATTTTTTCTTCTAAGAGTGTCTAAAATTCATTCAAATTATTTACAAACTTTCTTTATGAGACGGTCTTATTATTTTTATATAGATTATTTTCAATTCTTTTTTCTCTGAAATTATTTCAATTATATATTTATGTTAAAATAATAATAAAGTCTAAAAAAAGGAGGGGAACAACATGGATTTTCAAAAATTACCAAAGGTTGAATTGCATTGTCATTTAGATGGCAGCCTTAGACCAGAAACTGTTATAGAAATAGCAAAAGAGGAAAATATAGAAATTCCTTCTTATGAAATAGAGCATGTAAAAAATATGTTAATAGCACCTATGGAATGTAAGTCACTTGTAGAATACCTTGAAAGATTTAAAATTCCTGTAGCAGTTATGCAATCAAAAAATAGTCTTAGAAGAGTTTCTTATGAATTATTAGAAGATGCAGCAAAAGAAAATGTAAAGTATATAGAAGTAAGGTTTGGACCATTGCTTCATACAGAAAAAGGATTAAGTATTGAAGAAGTAATTGAAAGTGTGCTAGCTGGAATAAAAGATGCAGAAAATAAATTTGATATAAAAGGAAATTTAATTTTAGGATGCTTAAGAAACATGCCTGTAGATACGGTATTTGATATAATAGAATCGGGGAAAAACTTCATTAAACAAGGTGCAATAGCTGTAGATTTATGTGCTAATGAAGACCCGGGATTTTGTGAAAAATATATAGAGCCTATTAAATTAGCTAGAGAATATGGTTATAGAATAACAATTCACGCTGGAGAAACGGGAGTAGGAGAAAATGTATTTGATGCAATTAATATGCTTGGTGCTGAAAGAATTGGTCATGGCGTTTTTATAAAAAATTGCAAAGCAGCATATGATATTGTAAAAAACAAAAGAATTCCTCTTGAAATGTGTCCTACTAGCAATATTCAAACAAAAGCAGTAAATTCCATTAAAAATCACCCAATTTATGATTTTTATAAAGATGGAATTAAAGTAACAGTAAATACAGACAATAGAACAGTATCTAATACAACCTTAAATAAAGAATATGAGACATTGTTTAAAGAATTTAATATGGATTATGATGATTATAAGCAACTTTATTTAAACAGTATAGATGCTTCTTTTGCTGGTTCAGATACAAAAATTAAATTAAAAAAGTTAATTTGAAAATAAAAAATCACTAAGAAAATTTGCATATAGAAAATAATTAAAAATAATCTGTGTAAAAATAATAAGGCAGCCTCATAAAGAGAGTTTGTAAATAAGTCATTTCATTAAGACACTCTAAGAATAAAAAATAAAAAAACTCCTACCCAATTTATGCCCCGTCCTTGGGGCGGAAATTGGCTCATCACGTCCTGTGATGAATTACGGAGTTTTTTTATTTTTTCTTCTAAGAGTGTCTAAAATTCATTCAAATTATTTACAAACTCTCTTTATGAGGCTGCCTTATTATTTTTATACAGCTTATTTTTGATTATTTTCTATCTGTAAATTATATTAATTATTTTTTATTCAACAATTTAATTAAAAGCCAAAAATAAAAGTTTTTAAAAAACTTTTTGTATATGTTATAATTTTCTTATAATTGATAAAATTAATAGTGTACATTTCACATTTATGGTATGAAGGGAGTTTTAAAAATGGAATTTAAAAATGCTAAAGAAGCTAGACAAAAAATTAGAGAAGGTATGTGGACAAAGCCTACTCCAGGATTGGCTTATGGATATACTCAAGCAAATTTAGTAGTGCTTCCATATAAGTATGCTTTAGATTTTTTTATATTTTGTCAAAGAAACACTAAACCTTGTCCTATTTTAGATGTTTGTGAACCAGGTAAATATACTCCTATAGTTACAGCTCCTACAGGAGATATAAGAAGCGATATTCCAAAATATCGAATTTATAAAAATGGAAATTTAGTAGAAGAGGTTACAGATATAAAAAAATATTGGTCTGAAGATTTAGTTTCATTTTTACTTGGATGTAGCTTTACTTTTGAAAAAGCTCTAGAAGATGCTAATATACCTATAAGACATATAGAAGAAAATAAAAATGTTCCTATGTACATAACAAATATAGAATGTAAACCAGCAGGTATGTTTAATGGTCCTATGGTGGTGAGCATGAGACCTATGCCAAAAGATTTAGTACAAAAAGCTATAGATGTTACTTCAAGATTTCCTCAAGTACATGGTGCTCCTATACATTATGGAGATCCTAAAAAAATAGGTATAGAAGACATTAATAAACCAGACTTTGGAGATAGTGTAACTATAAAAGAAGGTGAAGTGCCTGTATTTTGGGCTTGTGGTGTAACACCTCAAGCAGCTATTATGAGAGTTAAACCAGACTTTGTTATTACTCATTCACCAGGACATATGTTTATTACAGATATTAAAGAGAATGATTTGGCATTATTTTAAATGAATTTATTAATATTTATATAAAATACTAATAATAAATTAATAATTACTAAGAAGGAGAGAATATATATGAATACTATTATAATGGCTTTAACTATTGAACCAAGAAATGCTCATGCTGTTGATGTACAGGATGTATTAACAAAACATGGTTGTATAATAAAAACAAGATTAGGACTTCATGAAGCTGACCAGAATATGTGTTCTCAAAAAGGTCTTATAATACTACAACTACATGGTGATATAGAAAAAGTAGAAGAATTAAAAAAGGATTTAGAAATTATAGAAGGTGTTAAAGTAAACTATATGGTATTGTAATTTTATTAGACTATGTTTTAAACATAGTCTAATAAAATTTTAAACGCAAAAATATTTTTAAAAGGAGACATTATATGAACAAAAACTCAATTAAGAACTATGCAGTTTGGGCTAGGCAAACTCTTATACATCAAATGTTAGAAAAAGCTTATAATATAGGAATATCAAAAAAAGAAATAAAGAAACTTAAACAAGTAGGAAATAAATTTTTTTTGGAAGATAAAATTATTTCTAAGAAAATTAAAATTCAAAGAGATAGTCTTATTTCAAAAATTAACAAAAATGGCTTTGAGGAAACTATGGAGGAAATTGCCTGTACTTGGTTTAATAGATTTATAACTTTAAGATATATGGAAGTTAATAAGTATATACCTTTTAAGATATTTTCATTTAAAAAAGAAGAACTACTAAAATCTGAAATTATATTAAAGTCATTAAAATGTAATTCAGAAATACACCTAAATAAATTTTTAAAACTTAAAAAAGAAAATAAAATAGAAGAATTATATAAATATTGTTTAATTTTTCAGTACAATCAATTAAGTGAATCATTTCCTTTTTTATTTAAAAAAATAAATGATTGGGAAGAATTACTTCTTCCAGATAATCTTTTAAATAAAAATTCTATTATTATGCAGCTTGTTCAATGTATAAAAGAAGAAGATTTTAAAGAAATAGAAATAATAGGATGGTTATATCAATTTTATATATCAGAAAAAAAACAGCAAGTTTTTGCTAATATAAAAAAGAAAATAAAAGTATCAAAAGAAAATTTACCTGTAGCTACTCAATTATTTACTCCTAAATGGATAATTAAATATATGTTGGAAAACAGTTTAGGAAGAATTTTAAATTTACATAATAATATAAAAAATCAATTTAAATATTATATAGAGGATTCTAATCAATTAGAAAGTGTTACAAAAATGTTAGATTCTATAAAGGAATTTTATAAAAATTTTAATATAGAAAATATAACTATATTAGATCCTGCGTGTGGTTCAGGACATATATTAGTATATGCTTTTGATTTATTATATGAACTGTACTTAAAAGAAGGGTATGATGAAAAAGAAATTCCTAAAATAATTATAGAAAAGAATTTATATGGGTTAGATATAGATTATAGAGCTTGCTGGCTTTCTATTTTTTCTGTAATCATGAAAGGAAGAGAAAAAAACAAAGATTTTTTTAACCAAATAAAAAAAGAAAAAATAAATATAAATATAACCTATATAGAGGAAACAAAAAATATAAATAAATATAAATATTTTCTAATAGACAATAAAGTAGATAATAAAGAATATGCTAAAAAACAAATAGATTATTTATTTGATAAATTTTTAGATGGTAAAGAATATGGTTCCATTATAAAAATTGATAAATTCGATAAAGATTTTTGGAAAGAAAGACTAGAATTTATTAATAATTATATTCCCAATTCAAAATTTACTAAGGAATTTCAATACTTTAAAGAAAAATTAAATAGTGTATACAAGCAAGCTATTATAATGATTAAGAAATATGATATAGTATGTACTAATCCTCCTTATTTAGGTATAAGAAAAGGTATGAATAGCAAATTATCAAAGTATGTAAGTAAAAACTTTCCTAATTCAAGAAATGATTTGTTTTCTGTATTTATAGAAAGAAGTTTTGATTTTTCAAAAAAACAAGGATTTATAGCCATGATAACTCAACATTCTTGGATGTTTTTATCTAGTTATGAAAAACTTAGAGAACACATAATTAATAAAAAAACCATAGTAAATATGCTTCATTTAGGAACTAAAGCCTTTGAAGATATAGCTGGTGAAGTGGTTCAAACTACTGCTTTTGTATTATTTAATAATGACATAAAAAACTTCCAAGGAACTTATATAAGATTAATTGATTATAATAGTTCTGAAGAAAAAGAAAAAGCATTTTTATCTAAAAAAGAAATATATGTGTGTAATAATTTGAATTATTATAAAATTCCAGGTTCACCTATAGTTTATTGGATAAATGACCCTATAAGAGAAATATTTAAAATAGGAAAACCATTAAAGTATATTGCAGAACCTAAGCAAGGCATGGCTACTACAGATAATAATAAATTTTTAAGATACTGGACAGAAATTAATATAAATGAAATAGGTCTTAATTTTAAAAGTGCAGAAGAAGCTAAAGAAAGTAAATTTTCTTGGTTTCCATATAATAAAGGTGGTAAAATGAGAAAATGGTATGGAAACAATAAATACATAGTTAATTACGAAAATAATGGAGATATTTTAATAGATCTAGTTAAGAAAAAATATCCCAATATAACAGATCCAGAGTTTGTAATTAAAAACCGTAAATATTATTTTAAAAAAAGCATAACTTGGTCTTTTGTAAGTTCAAGTAATTTTGGAGTTAGATATTCTCCTTACGGATTTATATTTGATGTAGGAGGTTCATCTTTATTTCCTAAAGATGAAGATTTTTATTATATACTAGCTTTTTTATGTTCTAAATTAGCTTTTATATTTTTAAATATATTAAATCCAACTATGAATTTTCAAGTAGGTAATATAGGTCTTTTACCAATAATTAAAACTAAAGATAAAATTAAAAAATATAAAATAGAAGTATTGGCAAAAGAATGTATTGAAATAAGTAAAAAAAATTGGGATTCCTTTGAAATGTCTTGGGACTTTACTATTCATCCGCTTTTAAAATATAAAAATGAAACAAATTTAATAAAAAATGCATATAATAATTGGGAAAGTACTTGCAATTCACAGTTTAATAAGTTAAAAAATAATGAAGAAGAAATAAATAAACTTTTCATAAATATATATGGATTAGAAAAATATATAGATTATAAATTAAAAGAAGAAGACATTACAATAAAAAAAGCTAATTTAAATAGAGAAATAAAAAGTTTTATATCTTATGCAGTAGGGTGTATGTTTGGAAGATATTCTTTAGATAATTTAGGATTACAATATGCTGGCGGAGATTTTAATAAATATAATTATACAACTTTTAAAGTTTCAGAAAATAATATTATTCCTATTTTAAATAATGAAACTAAATACTTTCAAAAAGATATAGTAAGTAACTTTTTTGATTTTGTAAGAATTACTTTTGGTAATGAACAATTAATTTATAATATAGATTTTATTGCACAAGTATTAGGTAAAAAAGATGGCGAAAAACCTAAAGATACTATAAAAAGATATTTTTTAAATGAATTTTATAAAGATCACTTAAAAATATACAATAAAAGACCTATATACTGGTTATTTACTTCTGGAAAAAATAAAGCTTTTAATGCTTTAATATATATTCATAGATATGATAAAAATTTAATTTCAAAAATAAGTAAAGAATATATTAGCAAATATAAAATTTATTTAAGTGAAAAAGCATATAATTTAAATAATTTAGCTTCTAATGATAGTTCAAATAAATCTAAATTAAAAGTACTTAATAAAAAAATTAACAAAATAAAAAAATATGCAAAAGAAACTAAAGAATATGATGAATTATTAAATGATTTTATTAAATCAAATATTGAAATAAAATTGCAAGAAGGTATCAAAATTAACTATAATAAATTTGGGAATTTATTATATAAAATTTAATAAATTTAAAATTGTAATAAGTTTTAAATATTAAATTGTTTTATTAAAAATTCATTTATTAATATTTTGTCGATTTTAAAATAAAAAACGACTTTTTTCGTGTAAAAGAATAAAATATATTATTGACAAACCTTGTTTAGATGATATAATTATCAATATAAAATACTTACTAAATGAATTGTGAGTTTTAAACTCTCCTCAAATTTTTTATATAATTTAATTTAATAAAATATTTTTAAAAAATGTTTTATTAAACACCTTAATCTAGGGAAAAATATTTGTGCCTAGATTATTTTTTTGCATATTTTATATTATAATAAATTTTAGAAATAATTATTAAATAAAAACTATACAAAAAAAATAAAATTAATAATAAATAAATTTTTATAAATGCTATTAAAGGAGATATGTTTTTATGAATTTTAAAAGAGGAATAATAGATAGATTTGAAGGAGATTATGCTGTAATAGAAACAAATTATAAACAAATGGTAAACATAGAAATAAGCAAACTACCTGCTGATATTAAAGAAGGAGATGTAATAGTTTATAATGGAGAAAACTTTGTATTAGATAAAGAAGAAACTAAAAAATTAAAAGAAGAAATAGAAAAATTATGTGATGATTTATGGGAGTAATTAGAATTTATTAAAAAATATACAAAAATATTATTTTTTAATTATATAGTATTAAGTATACATAACATTTATTATGATTTTAAAACAAAAGTAAACCAAAAAGTATATAGCAAGAAATTTATAAACTATTTATTTAATGGTATACTTATATAAAAATTATAAAAACTTTAATTAGGAGGATTTGTATAATGAAATCTTTAAAAGTTGCTTTATGCCAAATGCTAATACAAAAAGACAAAATATTAAATATAGAAAAAGCTAAAAAAATGATATTAAAAGCTTCTAAAAAAGGTGCAAAAATTATAGCTTTACCTGAAATGTTTAATTGTCCTTACAATAATAAATGCTTTCGTTCATACTCTGAAAGTTATCTAGAAGGAGAGACTATAAATACATTATCTAATATAGCTAAAGAAGAAAAAGTATATTTAATAGGCGGCTCTATACCTGAAAAAGATGAAAAAGAAAACATATATAATACTTGTTTCATATTTGATGACAATGGGAAAATTATAGGTAAGCATAGAAAAATCCATCTTTTTGACATTAATATAAAAGATAAAATTAAATTTATGGAATCTGAAGTATTATCAAGAGGAAATGATATAACTATTGTAGATACTAAATGGGGTAAAATAGGAGTTGCTATATGCTACGATATTAGATTCCCAGAATTAATAAGAATAATGAGTTTAAAAGGTGCAAAAATGGTTTTTATACCTGCTGCTTTTAATATGACTACTGGGCCTGCTCATTGGAGTACTTTATTTAAAAGTAGAGCACTGGATAATCAAATATATATGTTTGGTATTTCTCCTGCAAGAAATATAGAAAGTTCCTATAAAGCTTATGGTCACTCTATAATTTCTAATCCTTGGGGAAATATAATTAATGAAATGGATGAAAAAGAAGGCATATTAATTGAAGATATTAATTTAAATTTAATAGAAGAAATAAGAGAACAACTTCCGCTTATTAAACATAGAAGAACAGATATATATAAATTAAGTGTTTTATAATATACTGCATTTAATAATAATTTTTAGTAAATAACACAAAATTGACGCATATACTATTATTGTATATTATTATATTGTATAGAAAATTTATAAGGGAGGATATCTATTGGAAAAGTGTGAAATTTGTGCAAAAGAAGAAGCCGAAAGACATCATATAGTATATAAAAGTGAAGGTGGCTTTGACTTTCCGCTTAATTTTAAATATTTATGTCCAGAACACCATAGAGGTAAAAATGGTCCTCATAAAAATAAAAAAATAGATATACAATATAAATTAGAATTGCAAACTAAACTAAAAAATATTTTAGTTAAAGATTTTTATACAATAGAAGAATTAATAAGTATTTTAAAATTAAATAGCAGTCAATCTAAAAAACTTACTAAAGATTTTAAATTATATAAAGAAGGTTTTAAAAAAACAGATATTATAAAAGGGCTTATGGGAAATAAAACTTATAATAAATATATGTTAGAAGATATTTACCAAAAATTTTGCCAAGTATTATAAAGGGGGACCTTTTTTGTATGAAGGAAAGGCTACAAAAGTACATGGCTAGATGTGGAGTTGCATCTAGAAGAAAATGCGAAGAAATAATTTTAAATAAAAAAGTAAAAGTAAATAATGAAATAATATGTGAATTAGGATATAAAGTTGATCCTTTTAAAGATAAAGTGTATGTAAATAATAAATTAATTAAAGTTGAAGAAAATAAATTATATATAATGTTAAACAAACCTATAGGATATATATCCACCGTTAAAGATGAAAAAGGTAGAAAAACTATAATAGATTTGGTATGTACAAAAGAAAGAATATACCCTATAGGAAGATTAGACAGTGATACAACAGGATTAATATTATTAACTAATGATGGAGATGTATACAATAAAATAATCCATCCTAAAGTGGAAATAGATAAGGTATATTTAGCTGATATTAAAGGAATACCTTCAGAAAATGAAATAAAAAATTTTTGTTCTGGCATAGATATAGGAGGATATATAACCGCTCCTGCAAAATTTCATTTAATAAAAACTTTCAATGGCTATAGCAAAGTAAAACTAATAATACATGAAGGTAAAAACAGACAAATAAGAAAAATGTGTAACGCAATAAATCATCCTGTAATTAACCTTGAAAGAATTGCTATAGGGAAAATTAAATTAAAAAATTTACCCCTAGGTAAATGGAGACATTTAAATAAAAAAGAAATTAACTATTTAAAAACACTATAATTGACTAAAAGGTAGGATTAATATGTTTAATTATGTAAAGGACGTAAGCTCAATATCTCATTATATAATAAGTAAATTTTGTTTAAACACTGAAATAGCTATAGATGCTACTTTAGGCAATGGCTATGATACAGATTTTTTAAGTAGTATATTTAAAAAAGTATATTCCTTTGATATTCAAAAAGAAGCTATAGATAAATATGCTTGTAAAAACAAAAAAAATGTACTACTAATACAAGATTCTCATGAAGAATTAAATAAATATATAAAAGAAAAAGTAAACTGTGTTATATATAATTTAGGCTTTTTACCTGGTGGCAACAAAGAAATAACTACAAAATACAACTCTACCATAACCAGTATAAAATCTGCTTTAACACTATTAGATAGTGGTGGTTTTATAAGTATAGCTATATATACAGGTCATACTGAAGGTAAACAAGAAGAATACTATATAAAATCTTTAGTAAAAAACTTACCTAAAAATAAATTTGCAGTACTATTACATACTTTTATTAATAGAGACAATAATCCGCCTTCGCTAATAATAATAGAAAAAAAATAAATTAATGGGAGGATAAAAATGAATAATGAATTAGAAGTAGTTGCTTCTAAAGAATTTGATTCAAATTATGAATTATATAAAGTAGTAGATTTTTTAAATAAAAACTTAGGTGATTCAGAATTCATTTTTGGTTTAAGCTTAAATGAAGAAAATAGTGTAATAACAATATATAAAGAAATTTAATTATTTATGAAAGTATTATTGATAAACTATATAATAGATGATAAAATGAAATAAAACTTTCATAAATTTGTATATAATGCAGAGAAGGGATAGGATTTTAGGATGGGAGAAAATAAGCAAGATATAGACTTAATGCATACAATTCAAATAAAGTTTCCAAGACTAAGTAAAGGACAAAAATTAATTGCAGAATATATTTTAAAACACTATGATAAAGCCGCTTTTATGACTGCTGCTAAACTTGGTACTAGTGTGGGAGTTAGTGAATCTACTGTTGTTAGATTTGCAAATGAATTGGGATTTAGTGGCTATCCTAAATTACAAAAGGCTTTGCATAACTTAATAAAAACTAAATTAACTACTGTTCAGAGAATAGAGTTATCTAATGATTTTATAAGTCAAGAATCTGCTTTAAAGAGTGTATTAAAATCAGATATGGAAAATATAAGAGCTACATTAGAAAAAATAAATCATAAAACTTTTGATAATATTGTAAATAGTATATTTGATGCAGAAAAAATATATATAATAGGATTACGAAGCTCTACAGCTTTATCAGAATTCTTAGGATTTTATTTAAGTATAATATTAGATAATGTAAAAGTAATAAGTTATGGCATTAGTGATATATTTGAACAAATGATAAATTTAACAGAAAAGGATTTTGTTTTTGGCATAGGATTTCCTAGATATGCTGCAAAAACTATAGAAGCATTAACTTTTGCAAGAAGTAGAGGAGCAAAAGTTGCTGTACTAACAGACAGTCTATTATCACCTCTTGCTTCTAAGTCTGATTATACATTAATAGCACAAAGCAATATGGCTTCCTTTGTAGACTCTCTAGTAGCACCTTTAAGCGTTATAAATGCACTTATAATAGCAGTAGGTTTAAGAGAAAAAGATAATATATCAAAGACATTTAACGATTTGGAAAATATATGGAAGGAATACGGTGTATACTCTTCTAAAGATAAAGAAGAATATTAAAAATAAAAACCCTTCATTAATAGTACGTACTATTAATGAAGGGTTTTATTAAAATATAAAAAAATATTCTAAATTTAAAAAAAGTTTTTAAAAAAAGAAGGATTCTTGCAAAATTTATCGAATATATATAGTGTAAGAAAATTAAGATATAAAAAAATAAGTAAAAGTTAATTTAATTCATTTAGGAGGTATTTTAATATGGCAAAAGAAAACTTAAACCCATTTGAAAGTGCTCAAAAACAAGTTAAAAAAGCTTGTGACAAATTAGGAATGGAACCTGCAGTTTACGAATTACTAAAGGAACCACTAAAAGTTATTGAAGTATCAATTCCAGTAAAAATGGATGATGGTTCATTAAAAGTATTTAAAGGATTCAGAGCTCAACATAACGATGCTGTTGGACCAACTAAAGGTGGAGTAAGATTCCATCCAAACGTTTCTTATGATGAAGTTAAAGCTTTATCAATTTGGATGACATTCAAATGCTCAGTAACAGGTATCCCTTATGGTGGTGGTAAAGGTGGTATCATAGTTGATCCTAGCAAATTATCAAAAGGTGAATTAGAAAGATTATGTAGAGGATACATCGATGGAATATATAAATTAATAGGAGAAAAAGTTGACGTTCCAGCACCAGACGTTGGTACTAACGGACAAATCATGGCTTGGATGGTTGACGAATACAACAAATTAGTTGGACAAAGTGCTCTTGGAGTAATAACTGGTAAACCAGTAGAATTCGGTGGATCAAAAGGAAGAGGTCCTGCAACTGGATATGGTGTTGCTGTTACAACTAGAGAAGCAGCTAAAAAATTAGGAATTGATTTAAAGAAAGCTAACTTAGCTATCCAAGGTATAGGTAACGTTGGTGGATCAACAGTTATCAACTGCGAAAAATTAGGTGGTACTGTTGTAGCTATGGCAGAATGGTGCCCAGAAGCAGGTCCATATGCTATATACAACGAAAAAGGATTAGACGGACAAGCTATGCTTGATCATATGGCTAAAAACGGAAACTTATTAGAATTCCCAGGATCAAAGAGAATCACTATGGATGAATTCTGGGCATTAAACGTTGATATATTAATTCCAGCAGCTCTTGAAAACGCTATAACTGCTGATGTAGCTAAGAAGATAAATGCTAAACTTATCTGCGAAGCTGCTAACGGTCCAACTACTCCAGACGCTGATGAAATAATCAACGAAAGAGGAATTACATTAACTCCAGATATATTAACTAACGCTGGTGGAGTTACTGTTTCATACTTCGAATGGGTACAAAACTTATATGGATACTATTGGGATGAAGAAACAGTTAATGAAAGAGAAGAAAAAGCTATGGTTGATGCATTCAACGCTATTTGGGCTATCAAAGAAGAATACAATGTACCAATGAGACAAGCTGCTTACATGCACTCAATTAAGAAAGTTGCTACTGCAATGAAACTTAGAGGATGGTACTAATTCTCTTAATAATATAAAACAAAAGAACCTGCTTTGTCAGGTTCTTTTGTTTTATATTATGCTAATTCATATAATTACTTTAAAAATATAAAGTTAAGTATATACTATAAATATAACAATAGATACAATAATTTTAAACGAGGTGTATATAAATGCCAGTAGTAATCGTAATAGGTGGAGGTCCAGCAGGTATGATGGCTGCTATTTCTGCTTCAAATAACAATAATAAAGTGATATTAATAGAAAAAAATGAAAAATTAGGTAAAAAGCTTTTTATAACTGGTAAAGGAAGATGTAATATAACTAATGCCAAAGATATAAGCGAGTTTTTTGATTATATACCTGGTAATGCTAACTTTTTATACAGTGCACTATACTCCTTTACTAATCAAGATACCATAAATTTTTTTAACAATTTAGGATTAAAGTTAAAATTAGAAAGAGGAGATAGAATATTTCCTTTTTCAGATAAATCTTCAGATGTAATTTCTACTTTAGAAAAAGAGTTAATAAAAAAACATATAAATATATTGCTTAATTCAAAAGTAAATAAATTTAATACTGCTAATAATAAAATAAATTCAATACAGCTAGAAGATGGTAAAATAATAAAAGGAGATTATTTTATTCTATGTACTGGAGGTTTATCTTATCCTCAAACAGGTTCTACTGGTGATGGACTTAAATTTGCTAAAAAACTAGGTCATAGCATTATAGAACCAAAACCTGCATTAGTTCCAATAGAAGTAGAAGAAAATTGGATTAAAGATATACAAGGTTTATCTTTAAAAAATGTAGAACTAAGTATTAAAGATAACAAAAATAAGTGCTTATACAATGCCTTTGGAGAAATGATATTTACTCACTTTGGTATATCTGGTCCTATAGTGTTAAGTGGTAGTAGGTTAGTTAATAATAGAATAAATTTAAAAGCAGTAATTAATTTAAAACCTGCTTTGAATTTTGAAGAATTAGATAAAAGAATTCAAAAGGATTTTATGAAATATTCAAATAAAATGTTTAAAAACTCCTTAGGAGATTTATTACCTAAAAAATTAATAAATACAATAATAAAATTATCTAATATAGATGAAAATAAAAAAGTTAACTTAATTACAAAAGAAGAAAGAAAAAATTTAATAAAAATAATACAAAATTTCCAACTTAACATAAAAGGTTTAAGACCTATAGAAGAAGCTATAATTACCGCTGGAGGTATAAATACAAAAGAAATAAATCCTTCTAATCTTAATTCTAAGATAATAAGTAATTTGTACTTTGCTGGCGAAATAATAGATGTAGATGCTTATACTGGAGGATTTAATATACAAATAGCACTATCTACAGGCTATTTAGCTGGTAATTCTATAATATAAAACAATTCAACTTTATATATTGAAATTAAAGGATTTTAAAGGATTTTTATGATTTTTATAGAATATATATATCAGAAAGGCGGAAGAATGAAATATGAAAATTTCAATAGCTATAGACGGTCCTGCTGGTGCAGGAAAAAGCACTATTGCAAAAATACTGTCTGATAAATTTAACTTAATGTATATAAATACTGGCTTTATGTATAGAGCTGTTACTTTATTTGCACTTAAAAACAATGTTCAACCAAATGATATAGAATCTTTATGTAAATTAATAAATTCACTAGATATGAAATTTATTAATAATAGATTAATTGTAAATGATGTAGATGTAACAAATGAAATAATTTTACCTGAAATAAGTAAAAATGTATCCAATTACGCTGCTGTGCCAGAAGTTAGAGAAAAGTTAGTTGATCTACAAAAAAAAATATCAAAAAAATATAATGTAATTATGGATGGTAGAGATATAGGAACAGTAGTTTTAAAAGATGCACCTTTTAAATTTTATTTAAATGCATCCCCAGAAGAAAGAGCTAAAAGGAGGTTTAATGAACTAATAAATAAAGGAATTAAAGTAGAATATAATAATATATTAGATGATATAATAAAAAGAGATTATATAGATACTCATAGAAAAACAAATCCTTTATATAAAGCTTCAGATGCTATAGAAATAGATTCATCTAATTTAACAATAGAACAAGTGGTAAATAAAATATACCATATTATAAATAGTAAGCTTTAATTATATGAGGTGAAAAGCAAATGAATATAACTTTAGCTGAAAAAGCAGGTTTTTGCTTTGGAGTGAAACGAGCTGTAGATACAGCTTTAAATACTAAAAAAAAGTACAATACAAAAATATATACACTAGGTCCCCTTATACATAATAACGATGCTGTAAATTATCTTAAAGATAATAATATATATCCTATAGAAATGGATAAATTAGATACTTTAAAAGAAGGAGACATAGTAATAATACGTTCTCATGGTGTTTCTTACCAAACATTAGAAATGCTAAAAAATAAAAAATTAACAATAGTAAATGCAACTTGTCCTTTTGTATCAAATATTCAACAAATAGTAAAAAAATACTATGATTTAAAATATAAAATAGTAATAGTAGGAGATAAATTTCATCCAGAAGTTATTGGAATAAATGGCTGGTGTAATAATGAAGCCATTATATCTAAAAATGGTGATAATATTTCCTTAAAAAATTTAAATAAAATATGTGTAGTATGTCAAACTACCGAAAAAAAAGAAAATTGGGAAAAAGTGTTGTGCAAAATAGTAAAAACAAGCAAAGAAATTGTTGCTTTTAACACAATATGTAGTGCTACAGATGAAAGACAATTAGCTGCCAGTATTTTATCTAAAAAATCAGATTTAATGGTAGTAATAGGCGGAAAAAATAGTTCTAATACTACAAAACTTTACGAAATATGCAAAGATAATTGCAGTAACACAATACACATAGAAAACGCAAAAGAAATTCCTAAATATATAAAAAATTATAATAATATAAATCAAGTAGGTATTACTGCTGGTGCTTCAACACCAGATTGGATTATAAAGGAGGCAATTTTAAAAATGAACAACGAAAATAATCAAGAATTAACTGAACAACAAAAATATATGGAAGAGTATATGAATGAAAATGAAATAAGTATAGTTGTTGGAAAAACAATAAGTGGTGAAGTTATTCAATTAGATGATAATTCCGCTTTAATAGACATTAAAGATAAAAAAGAAGCTCTATTACCATTAAAAGAAATAACTAAAGAACCAGATGCTAAAATATCCGACTTAGTAAATGTAGGTGATAAAGTAGAAGCTAAAATCATAAAAAGAAGAAATGAAAACGGTCAAGTAGTTTTATCTATAATTGAATTAAAAAGAGAAGAAATAAATAAAAAAAGAGAAGAGGTTTACAAGGAATTAAAAGAGGCTTTAGACAACAAAACTACAATAGAAGTAGAAGTAACTAAAGTTGTAAATGGTGGCTTAGTATCAAATTATAAAGATGTTAGAGTATTTATACCTGCATCTCATATAGAATTATCTCATGTAGATGATTTAGAATTATACTTAAATAAAAAGTTAAATGTTAAAATAATAGAACTTGTAATAGGTAAAAAGTTTAATAGAATAGTAGCTTCTAGAAGAAGCATTCTTAAATCTGAAAAATTAGAAAAAGAAAAAGCAGCTTGGGATTGTATACAAAAGGATACTATAGTAGAAGGAGAAGTTAAAAGATTAACTAATTTTGGAGCTTTTGTTGATATTAATGGAGTAGATGGACTATTACACGTTTCTGAAATATCTTGGGGTAGAGTAGAAAAACCAGAAGATGTTCTAGAAATTGGTCAAAAAATAAAAGTTTATATTATTGATGTAGATAAAGAAAATAGAAAACTATCTCTTAGCATAAAAAAAGCTACTGAAAATCCTTGGAATAATGTAGATATAAAATATCCTTTAGGAAATATAGTACTTGGAAAAGTAGTTAGATTTGCTAACTTTGGAGCTTTTGTTGAATTAGAACCTGGAGTAGATGCTTTAGTGCATATTTCTGAAATAAGCAGTGATAGAATCAATAAACCAAGTGATGTATTAAAAGTTGGTCAACAGATAAAGGCAAAAATTATAGATGTAAATAAAGAAGATAAAAAAATAGGACTAAGTATTAAAGAAGTAGCATCTATAGAATAATATTTAAAAATTTAAATAGAATATTTTATTGAAATGCGTGTTAATATAAAATATAACACGCATTTTTTTATTAAAATATATACTTATAAAAGGTTTATGAAGAAAATTAGACTAAACTAGAGCAAATAGTAAAAAAATAAAAAATTTAACGTATTATATTGACTTTTTTCATATTTTTGATAAAATTTACTTGTTAAATTTATTGAATTACAAAGGGAGGTAATGGTAAGAAATGAATACATTAGGAAGACATATTTTAGCTGAAAT
The DNA here is from genome assembly GCF_001758365.1 of Clostridium acetireducens DSM 10703. GTDB lineage: Bacteria > Bacillota > Clostridia > Clostridiales > Clostridiaceae > Clostridium_C > Clostridium_C acetireducens. The sequence continues at coordinate 116,260 of NZ_LZFO01000001.1, read as the reverse complement.
TTATGGATGTAATGCCGAAATGTTAGACAATAAAGATTTTATAGAAAAAATCATGGTAGACTCTGCTCTTAAATCAGGTGCTGAAGTTAGAGAAGTGGCTTTTCATAAATTTAGTCCTCAAGGAGTTAGTGGAGTTGTAGTTATATCTGAATCACATCTTACCATACATACATGGCCAGAATTAGGATATGCAGCCGTAGACGTATTTACTTGTGGCGATAGAATAAACCCTTGGGATGCTTGCAACTATATAACAGAATGGCTTGAAGCTAAAAATATGACAGCTACAGAAGTAAAAAGGGGATTATTTGATCAGTCTGTATGTGTAAAAAAAGCTTCTATTATATAGAAGTATTAAATTAATTTTAAATTATACCTCTTAATTATTGTTTTAACTTATAATAGTAAAGTAATATTTAATTTAAAAAATAATATAATTTACTAAGGTACAACTAATTTGGAGGTATATAAATGGAGTATAATAAGTTTGCATCAAACCAGGAAAAAGAACTAGAAAAAAAACTTAGTAGAGATGAAACTTCTTTTGTTTATAGAATATTAAAAAATTATAACTTTAGTGATATAATGTCTATATATAAAGTGAGAAGCGTATATAAAGTAGAAACTTCTCAAGGTAATATATGTTTAAAAAAATTTAAACATGGAAGATACAAAGTTAGAAATGGATATAATTTAGTAAAAGAACTTCACAAACTAGGATTTTATAATACACCACCTTATATAAAAACGAAAGAGGATCATTTATTTATAAAATACAAGAAGTACTTTTTTTATGCTACTAAATGGGTAGATGGAAGAGAATGTGATTTAAAAAATTTAAATGAAGCTGTAGATTGTATGAAACTTTTAGCTAAGTTTCATCTTTATTCTTCTAAAGTTAATATAAAAAAATTTAAGTTAAAAAACAATTTAAAAAATTGGCCTAATATATTTTATAATAATTTAAAAAATTTAGATAATATAAAAAAAATAATAAATAAAAGAAAAATAAAAACAGAATTTGATATAATATATTTAGAGAATATTAACACATTTTATAATAGAGGAATTTTGGCTTTAAATTTATTAAATCACTCTCAATATTATAAATTTTCTAAAGAAGCTAATAGAAATAAAACCATATGTCACGATAGCTTTTACTATCAAAATATAATTAAAATGAATGAAGAATATTATATTATTGATTTAGATAGCATAATTTTTGATATTCATGTAAATGATGTAGGTAAATTAATTCGACGATTAATGTCTAAAAAAACCTATAGTTGGGATTTTAAAAAAGCTAAAATATTAATAGAATCCTATAATTCAATTAATAAACTTTCTAAAAATGAATTGGAAATAATGATATCTTTAATCATGTTTCCACATAAATTTTGCAAATTAGGAAAAAAAAGATACTTTAAGCATAAAAATTGGTCAGAAATTAAATATTTAAAAAAATTAAACAAAATACTTAGAACAGTTAAATTAGAAAATATTTTTTTAAGTGATTACTTAAATTATTTAGATACGTATAAATAAAAAAACTAAAACTTTTAAAGGGGATTTATATATGAATGTATAAATGTATTAGATTAAATAATATTAATATAAAATTTTTAAAAAAATTAAATGGCAGAAGGTATATATTTAATACATTAAACGAAAATTTTTTTGATATATATAATACAAGTAATTTTGCTCAGCGAATATTACTTAGAAAAAGGGTTTATTTACTTTCTTATGATTCTAACTATGTAGGATATTTATGGTTTACTCCTAATAATAAATACAATTATACTATAAATGCTTTAAACATTGTATATTATACCAATATAAATTTAAAGAAAGCTTGCTCATTGCTTTTAAATTCATTAAAAATCAATGCAACTTTTAATTTTCATTGTGAAAACAATGGATTTAATTTTAAAATATTAAAGCAATTAGGATTTAGTAATGTTTCAGGAGTTTTAAAATTGAGTTTATTACTAAATAAAAGCTTTAATTTTAAATTTAATAATGATGAAATTAGTTTTTCTTCATTAAAATTAGGTAGTGAAGAAAATATTCGATGCTATATACAAAATACAGTATTTAAAAATCCTAATAGAGTTCCTTTAACTATAGAGGATATATTTTATGATGAAAATCAAAATTATTATTTTGACCGGGGTTCTATATTAGTTAAAAAAAAAGATACATATATAGGTTATGGTCAAATAATAATTCAAAACAACATACCTATAATAGTTAATGTAGGCATATTAAATTCATATAGAGGCAAGGGATATGGAGAAGAACTTCTAAAATACCTTATAAATATATTAAAAATAGAAGGCTTTAAAAAAGCCTATATAAATGTAGATATGAATAATACTATTGCCTTAAATTTATATAAAAAATTAGGTTTTAAAATTAAATCTGAAAAATGTATATGGGAAATTAAAAGGTAAGGAATTTTATTCCTTACCTTTTTGTTTATTTTATATTATTTTTCAATTTTTTTATATTCAGCTATACCTTCTGCAAATATTTTCATAGCATCTGCTAAGTCGTCGCAATTTAAGCAGTATGAAAGTCTAACTTCATCTAAACCTACACCGTCAACACCGTAGAATCCTGCAGCTGGAGCTACCATAACAGTCTTACCGTCTTTGTTAAAGTCTGTTAACATCCATGTTGCAAAAGCTTCTGCATCTTTAACTGGTAATTTAGCTACTATATAGAAAGCACCTGTTGGTTTTTCACATATAACTCCAGGTATTTTCTTTAATCCATCAAATAATATGTTTCTTCTTCTATCATATTCTGCATTAGTTTCTTCAAAATAGCTAGCTGGTGTATTGATTAAGTTAGCTGCAGCAAATTGTTCAATTGTAGGAACACATAATCTTGTTTGAGCTAATTTCATCATTTGACCCATTACTTCTGTATTTAATGATCCAGCCATACCTATTCTAGCACCACAAGCACTATAACGTTTTGAAATACTATCGATAACGATTACTCTATCTTCTAAATCTTTGAATGATAATAATGAAGTATATTTTAATCCATCATATACGAATTCTCTATAAACTTCATCAGCTATTAAATATAAGTCTTTTTCTTTAGCAATGTCGCCTAACATTCTTAATTCTTCTTTAGTGTAAACAACACCAGTTGGGTTTCCTGGGTTTGAAAGCATTATAGCTCTAGTTTTATCGTTTACTTTAGCAAGTATTTCTTCTTTAGTTGGAAGGTGGAATCCATCTTCAGCTTTTGTTATAAATGGTACAACTTTAACTCCTGCTTCAGCAGCAAAGCTTACATAGTTTGTATAGAATGGAGCAGGTACTATAATTTCATCTCCAACATCACAAATTGTAAATAATGTCATGAATATAGCTTCACTACCACCATTTGTTACCATTATGTTTTCTGGTTTAAAATCGACATTCCAGCCTTTATAATATTTTATAAAACTTTCAACTAATTCATCTATTCCTCTTGAACCAGCATATTTAAGAACTTTTCCTTCATAGTCATTTATTCCTTCGAAGAAAGTCTTAGGAGTTTCAATATCAGGTTGTCCTATATTTAAGTGATAAACGTGAACACCTTTCTTTTTTGCTTCATCAGCAAATGGAGCAAGTTTTCTAATAGGGGAAAATTGCATTGCATTAATTCTGTTTGATGTTTTTGACATAATAAAAATCCTCCAATCATTTTTAAAATTATTATATATATATTTTAAATAATATACAATTGTTAAAATAATTATATATTATTTACTAACTTTATTATATTATATATCTCTATATTTATCTATATTAAAAATGACATTATGTATATATTTTATTTTTAATTTTTATATATGTAAAATAATTCAAAATTCTTCCTATTAGGCAAAAGCCTAATAGGAATAAATTTTAAATTATTGTTTTTAATAATATTTCTTTAAAACGTTTCCTAATCTCTTAATTCCTTCTACAATTTTATCTTCAGTCATATTTGAGAAGTTTAATCTAAAGTGGTTTTTATTTCCACCATTAGGATAGAATGCTCCACCTGGAACAAAAGCAACTTTTTCTGCTAAAGCTTCCTTCATTAATTCAGCTGCGTCAACTCCTTCTTTTAATGTTACCCATAGGAATAATCCACCTTGAGGACGAGTATATTCTACTCCTGTAGGGAAGTACTTATCCATACTATCAAACATAAGCTCTCTACGTTTCTTATAAACTTTGTTGATTTCAGCTATATGTTGATTTAAATCATACTTACTCATAAATGCAGCTGCAAGTCTTTGGTCAAAAGAACTTGTTTGTAAGTCAACACCTTGTTTTACTATAATATATTTTTGTAATATTTCATCTGTAGCATAAACCCATCCTAATCTAAGACCTGGGCAGAATGTTTTTGAGAAAGTTCCTAAATAAACTACATAACCAGCTTCATCAAAGCTCTTAATTGAAGGTATTTTTTCACCTTCATATAAAAGTTCTCCATAAGGAGCATCTTCTATTACAGGTATTTCATACTTAGCAGCAAGTTCTGCTACTTTCTTTCTTCTTTCTGCTGGTAATCTCTTGCCTGTTGGGTTTTGAAAATCAGGTATTGTATAAATCATTTTAGCATTTGGATTTTCTTTTATAGCTTTTTCTAATTCTTCTACTATTAAACCATCATCATCCATAGGAACTTCTACGAATTTTGGTTGATAAGATTTGAAAGCGTTTATAGCACCTAAATAACTAGGGCTTTCACAAATTATTACATCGCCTTCATTAACAAAAATCTTAGCAGAAAATTCAATACCTTGTTGAGAACCACTAGTAAGCATTATTTCATCTTTGTTAGGATTTTTAATTCCAGCAGCTGTTAATCTTTGTTCAGCTATTATTTTTCTTAATGCTGGTATACCTTCTGTGGATCCATACTGTAAAGCAGCTTCTCCTTCTTCTCTAACTACTTTAGCAGCTATTTCTTCCATCTTTTCCTTAGGAAATAATTCTGGTGCAGGTAATCCTCCTGCAAAAGATATTATTTCAGGTTCTTCAGTTAATTTTAGTAACTCTCTTATTTCTGATGCTTTTAGTTTAGAAACTCTTTCTGAAAATTTAATATTCATAAAAAATTCACCCCCGTAGAAATTTGAAAAACAAAAACTTTATTAATTTATCTGACAATTAAATATATTCTACAAATATTATAAAAATCCTTCTTATTCTGAAATTTTAAAATAAAAATACAACATATGTAATGCTTTAATATTGATAAAAACATAACATATAACACTTTACTTAATTGTATTGTTTGATTTTATTCTATAAATTAATAGTTTGTTAATTTATGCTAAATTAATTTTATAAAATAATAATAAATAGATAATAGATATAAAATATAGTATAATATATAAAGTTATAGTTATATAAATACTAACATTTTAGTTAAGAGGTGAACCAAATGAATACAATATCAAAAAATAATAACAGTAAATTATTTTTTATTGAAACTTGGGGTTGTCAAATGAATGAAGAAGACTCTGAAAAACTATCTGGAATGCTAAAAAAAATAGGATATATAAAATCTAGCTCTAAAGAAAAGGCAGATTTAATAATATTTAATACTTGCTGCGTTAGAGAAAATGCAGAACTTAAAGTATACGGTAACTTAGGTACATTAAAAAAATTAAAAAAGAAAAATCCAAATCTTATAATTGCTGTATGTGGATGTATGATGCAACAAGAAGGTATGGCACAAGATATTATAAAAAGATTTCCTTTTGTAGATATTATATTTGGTACTCATAATTCACATAAATTTATAGAGTATCTAAATAGATGCCTACAATCAAATGAACCTATAATAGAAGTTTTCAATAAAGAAGAAGAAATAGTGGAAGGTATTCCTATAGATAGAGAAAGTAGCATTAAAGCTTTTGTTACAATTATGTATGGTTGTAATAATTTTTGCACTTACTGTATTGTTCCTTATGTAAGAGGAAGAGAAAGAAGTAGAAAACCAGAAGATATAGAAAAAGAAATTAAAGATTTAGTATCAAAAGGATATAAAGAGATTACTTTACTAGGGCAAAATGTAAATTCCTATGGAAAAGGCATTGAACCTAAAATTAATTTTGCACAACTACTAGAGAGATTAAATAAAATAGAAGGTATTGAAAGAATACGCTTTATGACATCTCATCCTAAAGATTTAACAGAAGATGTAATAGATGTAATATCTAAATGTAGTAAATTATGTGAACATATTCATTTACCAGTTCAATCAGGTTCAAGTAGATTGCTTAAAAAAATGAATAGAAATTATACAAAAGAACAATATTTATCTCTAGTTGATAAAATAAAGTCCAAAATACCAAATGTATCTATAACTACTGATATTATAATAGGTTTTCCTGGAGAAACAGAAGAAGATTTTCAAGAAACTTTAGATTTAATAAAAAAAGTAGAATTTGACTCGGCTTTTACATTTTTATATTCAAAACGAAAAAATACTCCAGCCTATGAAATGGAAAATCAAATTGATGAAGATACGAAACATGATAGATTTAACAGATTAGTAGATGTTGTAAATGAAATATCCGCTAAAAAAAATAAAGAATATGAAAATAAGATTGTAGAAGTATTAGTAGAAGGCAAAAGTAAAAATGACACTACTAAATTAACAGGTAGAACTAGAACTGTTAAATTAGTTAATTTTTCAGGTAATGCTGACCACATAGGAAAATTAGTTAATGTGAAAATTACAGAAGCTAAATCTTTTTCACTAGTTGGTGAAGAAGTATAAATTTGTGCTAGTAAATATTTACTAGCACAAATTTGCTTAAATGTATTTTTATATAATTTAAGGAGGGTACACAATGGCATTAACTCCAATGATGCAGCAATATTTAAATATAAAAGAAAAATGCAAAGATTGTATATTATTTTTTAGATTAGGTGATTTCTACGAAATGTTTTTTGAAGATGCTAAAATTGCCGCTAAAGAACTAGAACTAGTACTTACCGGAAGAGATTGTGGATTAGAGGAAAGGGCACCTATGTGTGGAATACCTTACCATGCCGCTAATTCTTATATATCTAAACTAATAAATAGAGGTTATAAAATAGCATTATGTGAACAACTAGAAAACCCTTCTACTGCAAAAGGTATAGTTAAAAGAGATATAATAAAAGTTATTACTCCTGGAACCTATACAGACTCTTCTTTCTTGGATGATAATGAAAATAACTATATAATGAGTTTATACATAAATAAGGATACTGCGGCATTAAGTTTTGCCGACATATCTACTGGTGAATTTTATTGTACTTATACAAACTTAGATATTCATTTAATATTAAATGAAATATCTAAATTTGAACCTACCGAAATACTTATACCAGAAAATATAGATGATGATATTTTAAATTCTATTAAAGAAAGATTTAATACTTCTTTTACTAAATTGACTGAAAGCTTTTTTGTAGAAGATTTTATAGAAACTATAAAAAAACAATTTGGAGATTTAAACTTTGAAAACTATTCAGAAACTCTACTTAAATGCAGTAATGGGATAATTAAATACATAATAAACACTCAAAAAACAGCATTATCTCATATAAATAATTTTCAGTATTACAATATAATTGATTATTTAAGTATAGATATAAATTCTAGAAGAAATCTAGAAATAACAGAAACTTTAAGAGATAAAACTAAAAAAGGTTCATTGCTTTGGGTAATTGATAAAAGCAATACTGCTATGGGTGCTAGAGAGCTTAGAAGATGGCTTGAACAACCTCTTATAAATAAAACAAAAATAGAAAATAGATTAGATGCCTTAGAAGAGCTAATATCAAATATATCATTACAAGAAGATTTAAAAACTTCGCTAAAAGAAATTTATGATATAGAAAGAATAGTAGGTAAAATATCCAGTAAAAGTGTAAATGCTAAAGAATTAATATCTCTTAAAAATTCTATAAGTAAAATACCAGAAATAAAAATATTACTAAAAAACTGTAAAAGCACTTTATTAAAAAATATGTATAGCCAATTAGATGAATTAAAAGATATATATTCTTTAATAAATAATTCTATATTAGATAATCCTTCTATTTCATTAAAAGAAGGTAATATAATAAAAGAAGGCTTTAATAATAATGTAGATGAACTTAGAACTGCAAAATCTCATGGCAAAGAATGGATTGCTTCTTTAGGAAATAGCGAAAAAGAATCTACTGGAATAAAATCTTTAAAAATAGGATATAATAAGGTTTTTGGTTATTATATAGAAGTAACTAAATCCAATTTAAATCTTGTACCTGAGGAGAGATATATAAGAAAACAAACTTTAGCAAACTCTGAGCGATATATAACTCCAGAGTTAAAAGATATGGAAAGCAAAGTTTTAGGTGCAGAAGAAAAACTTATTAACTTAGAATATGAAATATTTATAGATATTAGAAATGAAATAGAATACCATGTAGATAGAATGAAAAAAACTGCAAAAATAATATCTAATTTAGATTGCCTAAGTTCACTTGCTACAGTTGCACTAGAAAATAATTATTGTAAACCTGAAATAAATAATAATAATGAAATAATAATTAAAGAAGGAAGACATCCTGTAGTAGAAAAAATGATAGAAACAGGCACATTTGTAAATAATGATACTTTTATAAATAATACTAGTGAACAACTTCTTTTAATAACAGGTCCTAATATGGCAGGTAAATCTACATATATGAGGCAAATAGCTTTAATTGTTTTGTTAGCTCAAATAGGAAGTTTTGTACCAGCCAAATCCGCTAGTATATCTATATGTGATAAAATATTCACTAGAATAGGTGCCTCTGACGATTTAGCTGCTGGCAAAAGTACATTTATGGTGGAAATGTGGGAAGTATCTAATATATTAAAAAATGCTACAAATAAAAGCCTTATACTATTAGATGAAGTAGGTAGAGGTACTAGTACTTTTGATGGATTAAGCATTGCTTGGTCTGTAATTGAGTATATTTGTAATACTTCCTATATAAAATCTAAAACTCTTTTTGCTACTCACTATCATGAACTTACTAAATTGGAAGGCTTAGTGCCAGGAGTTAAAAACTATTCTGTTTCAGTAAAAGAAATAAAAGGTCAAATTGCTTTTTTAAGAAAAATAATACCTGGAGGAGCAGATCAATCCTATGGTATTGAAGTAGCAAAGCTAGCTGGATTACCTGATAAAGTAATACGTAGAGCAAAAGAAATTTTAAGCAATATAGAAAAAGACAATAATAATGAAATTAATATAGAAAATATATCTGAAAGCTGTAAAATAAATAATACAAAAAATAAACAAATTGATAAAACTCCTGAAAGAAAACAAATTAATTTAATAGATATACAAAAAGAAAATTTAATAAAAGAAATAGCTTCAATAGATATACTAAATATGACACCTATTGAAAGCTTTAATAAGTTATATGATATAATTAATAAATCTAAAACTTTATAAAATGGAAGTGGTATTTTGTTAAAAAGAATAAATATATTAGATGAAAAAACTATTAATAAAATAGCCGCTGGTGAAGTAGTAGAAGCTCCTTATTCCGTAGTTAAAGAATTAGTTGAAAATAGTATAGATGCTAAATCTAAAAATATAACTATAGAAATAGAAGAAGGTGGACAAAAAAGCATAAAAATTACTGATGATGGTATAGGTATACACGCCCAAGATATAGAAAAAGCCTTTATACCTCATGCTACCAGCAAAATATCTTCACTAGAGGATATTTACCAAATAAACTCTATGGGTTTTAGAGGAGAAGCTTTATCAAGTATAGCTGCTGTATCAAAAGTTTTATTAAAAAGCAAAATTGAAAAATTAAACTTTGGGAAAGAAATATCTATAGAAGGTGGAAAAATAAATTATATAAAAGATGTGGGATGCAATACAGGAACCATAGTAGAAGTAAAAGATTTATTCTTTAATGTACCTGCTAGAAAAAAATTTTTAAAATCTCAAAGGAGAGATACATCTTTAATATCAGATATAATAAACAGATTAGCTATTTCTAATTCAGATATATCTTTTAAATATATAAATAGCAATAAAAAATCTCTCATTACCTATGGAACTGGTAAAATAAAAGATGTCATAAGAAGTATATATGGTAAAAAAACATATGAAAATATAATATATTTTGAAAATCATTTAGATGTAGTTTCTATGTATGGATATATTGGTAATTCTAATATAACTAGAAAAAGTAGAACTAATCAAAGTATATTTGTAAATAAAAGATATGTAAAAAGCGGACTAATTTCAGCAGCTGTAGAAAATGCTTTTAAATCCTTTACTACTGTAAATAACCATCCTTTTTTTGTATTATTTATAGATATATTTCCTGAATTTATAGATGTAAATATTCATCCTTCAAAATCTGAAATAAAATTTAATAATGAAAGATATATATTTAAAACAGTATTTAATTGTATCCACGAAACTCTTAAAAAATACTTGAAAAATAATTTTTCCTATTCTTTCGAAAACAAAATATTAAAAGATTTAAATAATGAATGCAGCAAAGAATCTATTTTAGAAGAAAATAAAATAGAAAAAATAAAAATCCCCATAGATTTCATTAATAAAGATAATAATACATATAAAAGCCAAGAAAATAATAAATTTAATCATCAATATATACAAGAAAATAATAATAAACTTAATCCTCAATATGCGATAGAAAAAGAAAACACTGTTAACAATAATTTAAAAACTAAAAAAAGCAATATTGATGAAATTGATGAAATTGATAAAATCAGTAAAAAAAACAATTTAAATTATGACAATATAGAATCTAAATTTGGATTATTAAATATTATTGGTAAATTTGACAATACTTATATTATTGCTGAAAATTATAATAAAGAAAATAAAGAACTATATATAATAGATCAACATGCTGCTCATGAAAAAATACTTTTTGAAAAATACCTAAATGAAATAAAAACAAAAAATATTAATTCTCAAATACTTTTATGTCCTACAGTATTAGAATTATCTTTAGAAGATTTTACATTATATGAAGAAAATAAATGTATTTTTGAGAAATCAGGATTTCACATAGAGATTTTTGGTAATAATACTATATGTATAAAAGAAGTTCCTATCATATTAGATAAATCTAATATAGAAAATTTATTTGCAAATATATTAGATAATATAAAAAATATGGGAAGTGGAAAAACTGAAGAAATACAATATGATTTAATTGCTAAAACCGCATGTAAATCTGCTGTAAAAGCAAAGCACCAACTTTCTGATATAGAAATTAAACATTTAATTGAACAACTAAGATTTATAGATAATCCTTTTACATGTCCTCATGGTAGACCTACTATTATAAAAATTACTTTAAAAGATTTAGAAAAAAAGTTTAAAAGAATACAATAAAAAATGTAAAAGGGGAGATTTATAAATGAAAGAATTGCTTATAATTGCAGGACCTACAGCTGTAGGAAAAACAGATATATCTATAAAACTTGCTAAAAAATTAAATGGAGAAATAATTTCTGCAGACTCTATGCAAATATATAAATATATGAATATAGGCTCAGCTAAAATAACAAATGAAGAAATGAATGGAATAAAACATCATTTAATAGATGTAGTAGAACCTAAAGAAAATTTTAATGTATCCATGTATAAAGATTTATCTGAAAAAGCTATAGATAATATAATATCAAAAAATAAAATTCCTATTTTAACAGGAGGAACAGGTTTATATATAAATTCATTAATTTGCAACTATAATTTTACAGAAGCTGAACAAGATGAAAAATACAGAGACTATCTTCAAAACTTAGCTAAAGTAAAAGGAAAAGAATATGTGCATAGTCTTTTAAAAGATGTAGATGTAGAATCCTACAATAGACTTTATCCTAATGACTTAAAAAGGGTAATAAGAGCTTTAGAAGTATATAAACTTACAGGAAAAACTATTAGTGAGTACAACAAAGAAAATGATATTTATGATATACCTTATAAAATATATTATTTTATATTAAACATGGAAAGATCTAAACTTTATGAAAGAATAAATAAAAGAGTAGATATTATGTTAGAAAAAGGTCTTATAGAAGAAGTTAAAAAATTAAAAAATATGGGTTGTACTGCAGATATGCAATCTATGAAAGGCATAGGTTATAAAGAAATTCTAAATTACTTAGATGGAGATATAAATTTAGATAGGGCAATTTACCTAATCAAAAAAGGTAGCAGAAATTATGCTAAAAGACAATTAACTTGGTTTAGAAAAGATAAAAGAGCTATTTGGATAAATAAAGATAATTTTGAGAATGATAATTGTATAGTTGAAGAAATTATAAAAAAAGTAGATTTGCTTAAAAAATAGAGGATTTTTATTATTTTTATAGAATATATATAAATAATGTTTATGGAGGGTGATTATATTTATGACCAAGGCAGTTAACAATTTACAAGATATATTTTTAAATGGTGCAAGAAAGAATAGAACTAACGTTATTATATACTTAACTAATGGTTTCCAAATTAGAGGAACTGTAAAAGGATTTGACAATTTTACTGTAATTCTAGATACTGATGGAAAACAAATGATGATATACAAACATGCAATTTCTACAATTGTACCTTCTAAACCTCTACTATTTAATAATAACGAGTCGCTATACTAAAAAGAATAGGCTGCAAAATTGCCTATTCTTTTTTTATATGTTACTATATTTAAGATAGTTTTTCAACTAAAGTCGTATTTTTATTTATAGGAGGTTACAAAATGTTAAACGAAACAAAAAACAAACTAAAAAATATGTATAATATAACAGATATAGTATTTGATATTTATGAAAAAGCTATAAAAGATGTAGAATCTCAATTTGATGTTTATGATAAAATACGAGAATTTAATCAATTAAAGGTTTTAAATGCTTTTCAAGAAGAAAGAATAAGTGATTCACATTTCACAAATTCTTCTGGATATGGATATGGAGATATAGGAAGAGATGCTTTAGATAGAGTATATGCAAAAATATTTAATTGTGAAAGTGCTCTTGTAAGACCCCATTTTGTAAATGGTACCCATGCTTTAGGAGCTGCACTATTCGGAAATTTAAGACCGGGAGATACTCTTCTTTCTATTTGTGGAAGCCCTTATGATACTTTACATAGCGTTATAGGCATAGGAGATAATAAGAACATAGGTTCTCTAAGAGAATATAATATAAATTATAAACAAATAGATTTAACAAAAGAGGGTAAAGTAAATTTAGAAAAAGTTAAAGAAGAATTAGAAAAAGATAAAACTATAAAAATTATACATATACAAAGGTCTACTGGTTATGGATGGAGAAGGGCTTTATTAGTATCAGAAATTAAAGATATAATTAGTTTTATAAAACATATAACTAATGATGTTATATGTTTTGTAGATAACTGCTATGGAGAATTTATAGATACTATGGAACCTACTGATGTAGGTGCAGATTTAATGGCAGGGTCATTAATAAAAAATATTGGAGGGGGAATAGCTCCTACAGGTGGATATATAGCTGGTAAAGAAAAATATGTAACTCAATCTTCTTATAGATTAACCATTCCTGGAATAGGAGGGGAATGTGGTTCCACTTTTGGAGTTATGAGGCTTTTATTTCAAGGATTGTTTTTTGCACCTCATGTAGCTATAGAAGCTATAAAAGGAGCTATATTATGTTCTAGAATAATGGAAATTGCAGGATTTGAAGTACTTCCAAATTATAAAGATAAAAGAAGTGATATAATTCAAGCTATTAAGTTTAATGATAAAGAAAAGTTAATAAAATTTTGCAAAGGCATTCAATATGGTTCTCCAATAGATTCTTTTGTAGAGTGCGAACCTTGGGATATGCCAGGATACGACGATAAAGTTATAATGGCAGCTGGAGCTTTTATTCAAGGATCTTCTATAGAATTATCAGCAGATGCTCCTATAAGACCTCCTTACATAGCTTATCTACAAGGGGGACTTACTTTCGATCATGCCAAAATAGGTATTTTAATAGCTTTATCAAATATATTTAAAAATGACTCTATTTAATTTTTATTCCTAACCATATAGTTTTAATAAATAATAATCAAAGCCGTTATATAAATATTCGACTTTGATTTTTATTTATTAAAATTTATATAAAATACAGTTTAATTAATATTTTCTATATAATCCTACTATTTTTCCAAGTATTGTACAATTCTTAACTATTATAGGTTCCATGCTTTTATTTTCAGGTTGTAATTTAATACAGTCTTTTTCTTTAAAAAATCTTTTAATTGTAGCTTCATTTTCAATCAATGCAACTACAATATCACCATTTTCTGCTATATTGCTTTTTTCCATTATAACTAAATCTCCATTTAATATTCCTGCTTCCACCATGCTTTCTCCATTAACTTTTAACATAAATAACTGTTTATTATTTTTTATAAATTCTATGGGTAAACAAAAAGTATTTTCTATATTTTCCACAGCTAGCATTGGAGCTCCAGCAGTTATATTGCCTACTATAGGTATATTAACCATTTCCTTTTTTACAGAGGATTCTTCTAATATTTCTATAGCTCTAGGTTTAGTAGGATCTCTTCTTATAAATCCTTTTTTCTCTAAACGTTCTAAATGACCATGAACTGTAGATGTAGACCTTAATCCTACTGCTACACATATTTCTCTAACTGATGGAGGATAACCTTTTTCTTTAACTTGTTTTTTTATATATTCATAAATTTCCATTTGTTTGCTATTTCTACTTTTACCCATAATAAAAAACACCTCACAATTTATTATTTTGAATTATATCACAAATTTTATTAAATAGCAAACTTATGTTCTTATAATATAATTTTTACAAAAATATTATATTGAATATTTTTTTCTGTTTTGATATAATGTTAGTTCCATATAATATTAAAATACTTAGTATATTAATTAAATGTAATTAGGGAATAATCTATTAATATATTATATTTTTATAAAATTTAAATTTTACTAAAATGAATAATTAAAAATAAATTAGTTTTTTTAACTATAATATTTATAAAGAAAGAAGGTATTCATAACATGGAAAATAAACTTTGTATATTTAATTCTAACAAAGTATGTAATAATTGCGGCGATTGTATAAAATGCGATTTAGATAAAAATAAAACTTGTAACAATTGTGGCAAATGTCTAGAATTAGAAGGGTATGATTTAAAAGCTATAAAAATAAATGAAATTATTGAGGATAGCGAAGATTATACTGAATTAGACATTCCAAAAGATGACTTGGATTACTCACAAGAATACTTATTAGAAGAAGATTTAAAAGAAGAGGATATAAAAATAGAATATATTGATGATATAACTGGTTTAAAAGAAGTATTAGAAGATGAAGATTTATTTAAAAAAGTTGCTATAGAACAATTTCCTGGATTAATAAGATTAAAAAAGAATAAAAAATAACTCTATTATTATTTTTAATAGAGTTACTTTTTTAATTATTTGTATATGAATTTACAAAAGCTAATCTTGATTTTCATCATTTTCATCTTCATTACTTAAAGGATTTAATTTTACTGCTTCTCTTAATTTATCATCATCTACATGAGTATATATTTGAGTAGTAGAAACATTTTCATGACCTAATATTTTTTGCAATGTTCTTATATCTACATCTCCATATTTATACATCAGTGTAGCTGCTGTGTGTCTTAATTTATGAGGTGTATATTTAGTGCTATCTAAACCTGCTTTTTTTACATATTTTTTCACCATTTTTTCAACAGTTCTTTTATTAATTCTTCTGTAATTTTTGCTTAAAAACAAAGCATCTTTTTCACTTTCAGAAATTTTATTTGCTTTTTCATTTCTTACATTTAAATAGCTGCGTATAGCATCAACACAAGCTTTATTCAAATATACTGTTCTTTCCTTATTTCCTTTACCTATAACCGTTAGAGTATCTCCTTTAATTTTAGATATATTAATACTACATAATTCAGACAATCTTAATCCGCAATTTAAAAACAACGTTATTATGCAATAATCTCTTTCTCTATACCTTCCATCTATAGCATTAAGAAGGGCTTTGCTTTCCTCTAAAGTTAAATATACTGGGTTTCTTTTATTGATTTTAGGTGTTTCTAATTCTACAGCAGGGTTATCATCTATAATTTTTGCTTTACCATATAAAAATTTAAAAAAAGATTTTAATGTAGCTACTTTTCTAGCTCTAGCATAATTTCCATTGTTTCTATATTCTTCTGTAAAAGATATAAAAGCATAAAGATCTGCTAACTTTATTTTTCTTAAAAATCTATCATCAATATCATCTATTTCTATTTCTTCAAATTCAATATTATCAGATATAGAACCTTTATATAATTTTAAAAATCTAAAAAACATAATCAAATCAATTTTATATCCATTAATAGTATTAATTGATTTTCCTTTTATAGTACTCAAATAATTTAAGAATTCATTAACTCTCTCTGGTAAAGCATGATTATATATATGATTTAATTTGTATTTCATGTAAAAATCCTCCTAAACACTATATTATATTCGCTAAATGTATATTTAGCGAATATAATATTCTATAAAAGTTTATAAAAATCCTTCTTTTATAAAATATTAATTATAATTATTTTGCTTATTTTTAGTAAAATTTAAAATTTATATTTTTGAAAATTTTAGTTAAATATTGTAGAATAATATATAAGTAAAAATCATCATTTTTGTTTACTTTTCTACTCTATTTTCAATTACGTTTCAATTGATAATATATATCAACTATAAGGTTTTTGTTTATACATATCATTAATAATTATACCACATTTTACATTAACATTATGTGGAAATAATTGTTGACTATTATCAGTTTAATTTTTTACCACATAATGTTAATAGTTATGTGGATTCATTTTTTTACTATATTTGACTATTTTAGATATGTAGATTTACAAAAAATTTGAAACTAATTTATTTGTAAAAAAGGAAAATAAAAAATCTACATTTGTAGAAAACTACATCTGTAGATTTTTAAATTTGTTTTTAATAATACAAATCATGTGCTCTTAAAAATATACACTTAGAATGTATTTCAAATTTATAACAATTTAATTAATATTCTTTTAATGTATTCTATATAATATAAAATAAAATTTATAATTATTATTTTGTATTAAAATATTTTCTTTTTCAAAATTTATTATAAGATTTTTAAATAAAACTTTTATATCATTATATATTAATTTTATTTAAATAATGTGTAGGATTTTATTATTTTGGTTTACTTTATTTTTTATACACATATTTTATATTATGTAAATATAATTCTAAAAATTATAAAGGTATAATATTATACCTTTATAATTTAAAATTAAACATTTATTTCTACTTCTTCTCCTAATAAATTTTTATTATTATCTAATATTGGTTTTATAACTAATTTTATAAATTCTTCAACTTGACTTGGTGCTCTGCCTATAAATTTACTAGGATTTATTAATTCTTTAATTTCTTTTTCTTCTAATTTAAAATTATTATCCTTAATAATTCTCTCTATTAAATCATTATTTAAACCTTCTTGTTTTACTTTCTTTGCCGCTTCCATTGAATGTTGTCTTATTCTTTCATGTAATTCTTGTCTATCTCCACCTCTTTTTACAGCTTCCATTAAAATATTTTCTGTAGCCATAAAAGGTAATTCACTTTTAACATGAGACTCTATGACTTTTTTATATACTACCATATTTTCAGATACATTCATATATAAATTAAGCACTCCATCTAAAGCTAAAAATGCTTCTGCTATGGATATTCTTTTATTAGCTGAATCATCTAATGTTCTTTCAAACCATTGAGTTGAAGCTGTTATAGCAGGATTTAAAGAATTAACTACTACATATCTGCTTAATGCACTTATTCTTTCACATCTCATAGGATTTCTCTTATATGCCATAGCCGAAGAACCTATTTGATTTTTTTCAAAAGGCTCCTCCATTTCCTTCATATTTTGAAGAATTCTCAAATCATTGCTAAATTTATAAGCACTTTGAGCTATTTCTGAAAGAGTATTTAAAATTATTGAATCTACTTTTCTAGGATAAGTTTGACCAGTAACCATAAATTCATTTTTAAATCCCATTTTTTCTGTAACTAATTTATCTAATGTTTTTACTTTATCATCATCACCATTAAATAATTCCATAAAACTAGCTTGTGTTCCTGTAGTTCCTTTTACTCCTCTAAATCTTAAATTTTTAATAACAAAATCTAAATTTTCTAAATCTAAAACTAAATCCTGTATCCAAAGTGTTGCTCTTTTTCCTACAGTAGTTAGTTGTGCTGGCTGCAGATGAGTAAATCCTAAAGTAGGTAATTCCTTATATTTTAAAGCAAATTTACTCAATGAATTTATTACATTAATTAATTTTTTTCTTACTAAATTTAATGCATCTCTCATTACTATTAAATCTGTATTATCTCCTACATAACAACTTGTAGCTCCTAAATGTATTATCCCTTTAGCTTTTGGACATTGTACTCCATAAGCATAAACATGACTCATTACATCATGTCTTACTTCTTTTTCTTTTTTTTCAGCTACTTCATAATTTATATTATCTATATTATCTTTTAATTCCTTTATTTGCTCTTCTGATATATTTAATCCTAAATCTTTTTCACATTCTGCTAAAGCTACCCATAATTTTCTCCAGGTTTTAAATTTATTTTCTTCTGAAAATAAATAAGACATTTCTATTGAAGCGTACCTAGAATTTAAAGGTGTACTATAAAGATTTTTCATACTATACCTCCATACGTATAAAATTTATTTGTTTTTTTATTTCATTCATATTATAACATATAATAAATATTATTAACACTTCTATATTCGTATTTATTTAATTTAAATTTTATATTAGTTCTATATATGTATAGATAATAATATACTTTACTATAATATAAAATTTAATATATATAGGAGGTTAATATATGTATAAACTAAGTTTACTAGATAAAATATCATTAATATTAGTGATAATAGGTGCAATTAACTGGGGACTTATAGGATTATTTAATATTAATTTAATAGGACTATTATTTGGTGAACCCGCTAATATACTAGGAAGAATAATTTACATAGTAGTAGGTGTAGCAGGTATAAATATGATTTTACTTTTGTTAAAAACAAAAAAAACATCTAAAGCATAAAAAAGGCTCAAAAATTATAGAGCCTTTTTTATTCTAATAATTTTATTAATCTAACAATTTCATCTACTGCTAAAGCTTCATCATCTCCTGATGCAATTACACTTATCTTTAAACCTTTAGTTACACCTAATGATAAAACACCTATTAAACTTTTAACATTAGCCTTTTTTCCATTAGATTCTATAAATATATCTGATTTAAAAGATGATGCTTTTTTAACTAATAAAGTAGCTGGTCTAGCATGCAATCCTGTAGCACTATTAACCATTACTTCTTTTTTTATCACTTATATCACCTCACTAATTACATTTATTTTATCATATCAATAAAGCTTTCAATTCTATTTAAACCTTCTTCAATATTTTCCATAGATGCTGCATAAGAAAGTCTAATATAATCATCTATTCCAAAACCTATTCCAGGAACTACCGCTACTTTATGACTATCTAATAATGCATCTGCAAAAGAAATTGAATCTTTTATATTTATTCCATTTATAGTTTTCCCAAAAAATTTAGATATGTTTAGCATTAAGTAAAATGCGCCATAGGGTTTTATAAAAGATACACCCTTCATTTTTTCTATTCTTTTAATCATATAATTTTTTCTTTTTTCAAATTCTAATTTCATATTATTTACTGTAGTTTGATCCCCTTCTATAGCTTCTAATGTAGCATATTGAGCAATAGAATTTGGATTAGAAGTAGTATGGCTTTGTATATTTGACATAAGCTTTATTATTTCTTCATCTGCTGCACAATACCCTATTCTCCATCCTGTCATAGAATAAGTTTTTGATACACCATTTATAATTATAGTTCTTTTGTAAGCATCTTCAGAAATACTAGCTATACTAATATGTTCTTTATTTTCATATATCAATTTTTCATATATTTCATCTGATATTATATATAAATTATGTTTTTTAGAAAACTCTGCTATTTTTTCTAGCTCTTCTTTTGAATAAATTGTACCTGTAGGATTATTAGGACTATTAACTACTATTGCTTTAGTATTTTCAGTAATTGCTTTCTCTAAGTCTTCTATAGTAAATTTAAAACTATTTTCTTTTTTTGTATCTACAAAAACAGGAATACCATCTGCTAATTTTATTAACTCTGGATAACTAACCCAGTAAGGCACAGCTAAAATAACTTCATCACCAGGATTTAATATAGCCTGAAAAGCATTGGCAAGGCATTGTTTAGCTCCATTAGATATTATTATTTGAGATGGCTTATATGAAATATTATTATCTTTACTAAATTTATTGCAAATAGCCTTTTTTAATTCTAATATACCAGATGCAGGTGTATATTTTGTTAATCCATTACTCATAGCACGAATTGCTGCTTCTTGAATATTTTCTGGAGTATTAAAATCTGGTTCTCCTGCTCCAAAACTTACTACATCAACTCCATTAGCTTTCATTTGCTTTGCTTTAGCTGTTATAGCTAATGTAAGAGATAAGGATACTTGTTTTGCTTTTTTTGATAGTGTCATTTAGCAATACCTCCATATAATAAATTCTAAATAAATTTTTACTAATAATATATCACTTTTTATACTTTTTGTAAAATATCTATTTAAAATTCATTAATAAATTTTGTAGTTATTTTTAACTTTTAGAAATAAAAATAACTCCTATTATTATAAAAACAACTCCTATTATTCTTAAATAAGTAATATTTTCTTTAAAAACTAAATAAGAAAATATCATAATTAAAACATACCCTAAACTAACAAAAGGGTAAGCATAACTTAACTCTACTTTACTAAGTACCTTTATCCATATCAAGAAGCTCACTCCATAAGATGTTATGCCTAACATTACAGGAATATTTTTTAATATATCAAATATAATTTTAAATATGTTTCCACTAAAACTTAAATTAACTGCTCCTAATTTAACCAAAACTTGTCCTAATGCTCCTAAAAACACTGATGTAAGAATAAATCCATACATAACACTAACTCCTTATTTTAATTATATATAATATATTTTTAATAAAATAGTAAGAAAAATATATCGCTATAAATATTGTTGGAAAAGCATATCTTCCTTGACCTTCTGTTATAAAATATACACAAGTAAACATATAAAACAATATACAAAAATATAGGCTATAAAAATTTAAGCAATCTGTATCTTTTTTTAAAATATGCTTCATTACTACAAAACTATATAATACTATAAAAACTAAAGCAGCCATGTAAAATACTTTCTTAACTAAATATGAAAGTCCTATAATAATATTCTTAAATGAAATTTTAATATTACTGCCATACATACTATAGCCTACATCATCACAGGTAAAATAAGTATTATAAAGCCTTTTAAATCCTAATTGTATAAATTGTTTTGGATGAGATTTTATCCACTTTTTTGCTGACTGTCCTAACATTTTATTTCTTTCTGTCATATTGGCTTTTTTATATTCTTCCATTTTTACTATAGAATTTTCTACATCTTCCGCTGCCATCCATCTACCAGATTTATTTTGTGAATTATTATTAATATAAAGAACTATTCCTCCATTATTTGATACATAAGTAAGTTGCCCCATAAGTTTTGTATTTCTATATATCCAAGGGGAAATAGTTAAAAAAGAAATAACAAGTACAGTTAAAGTATTTTTTATAATTTTAATTAAATTTTTAAATTTAATTGCTTCTAATATAAATATTAATAAGAAAAAGACTATAAAAAAGGGTTTTATCATTGTATTAATTCCTACTAATATACCTATATAAATATATTTATAATTTATATTACTAAAATATATATATGTTATTAATAATAGTATGGTAGAAAATAATACTTCAGTACCTACTATACTATTATAAAATATATTGTTAGGGAAAAAAGCAAATATAAAAAATATTATTCTTTTGTCTCTTTCATTTATAGATAACTTTTTTAATATACCTAATACTAATAGATTATTTAAAAAAGCTAATATCACATTAAATATTTTAGCCCATAAAATATTTACTCCAAATATTTTATATATTAATCCTAATACAATGGAATAACCTACTGAAGTATATGTATTACCCCAGCTTCCACCCTTCGCTATATTTATAGCTAAATTATTGTAATATTCAAAATCTGAAAAGGGAACAGCTTTAACTAATCCTATCCAAATTATACTTAATAAAAATGAAAAAAGTAATATGTATTTATAAAAACTTTCTGATTTTAGTATTCTTTCTCTCATTTCTAAATCTCCAATCTACATTTCTACATATATTATTAACATAACTAGTAATATCCACAAAATTATATTTATCAAAAAAGGCATGTCCTTAGTAAATACATCTTCAGGTTTACCACCTATATTTTTCTTATCCATTAAATATTGATATCTAAATATTCCATATAATACAAAAGGAATTGTAAACATCATTTTTTGACTTTGTATAGAACTAAAAGTATATAAACAATATGCCATAAGTATAGATGGAGTAACTATACCTAACATTTTGTCTAATAATTCAATAGAATATTCTTCTAATATAATTCTATGTTTATTACTTTTTTCTTTTAAAGTTACTATTTCACTTTTTCTTTTATTAAGAGCTAAAAATAAAGAAAGTAACGTAGTACATAATATAAGCCAAGGAGATATAGTAACTCCTGTTGCTACACTTCCGCTTTCAACTCTTAATACAAATCCTAAAGTTATTATCATAACATCAATTATAACTATATTTTTAAGTTTAAATGAATATAATATATTCATAACTATATATATTAAATAAACAAACAATATATTTATATTGATAAAATTAATGGAACAATAAAAAATTGTAGCTAAAAGTATAAAATCTAATACTATAGCATCTCTTTTAGATACTCTTCCACTAGCTAAAGGTCTATTCCTTTTTTCTGGGTGAATTTTATCTTTTTCTATATCTACTAAGTCATTTAATACATATATACAAGATGATGTTAAACAAAATAATATAAATGCAATTATATTCAATTTTAACAATTCTAAATTAAAAAACTTTCCTGAGAAAATTATTGCAGCAAATACAAATGAATTTTTTATCCATTGTTTAGGTCTCATTAGTTCAATTATTGCTTTGAATTTCATATTTTACCCTCCTATATAAATTATACTGACATTTTATTATACATCAAATCTACTCTAATTTAACATACTTTTTATATAAATAAAAGGGCTTGATAAATTTCAAGCCCTTTTATTTATATAATTTAATTTTATCTAGGTTGAACTATAAGCTTAATAGCTGTTCTTTCCTCCCCATCAATTTCTATGTCTGTAAATGCCGGTATACATATTAAGTCTATACCACTTGGTGCAACAAAGCCTCTTGCTATTGCAACAGCTTTTATAGCTTGGTTTAAAGCTCCTGCTCCTATAGCTTGTATTTCTGCAGCTCCTCTTTCTCTTAGTACTCCTGCTAAAGCGCCTGCCACTGAATTTGGACTTGATTTTGCTGAAACTTTTAATACTTCCATAATAAACCTCCTATAATATAAATATACATAAATTATTATTGTTACTAATTTATATATTCTACATTTATTAAAAAAATCCTTTTAAACTTTGTAATTTTTCTAGTTTTTACAAAATTCAAAAGGATCTCTGTTTTCTAATTTATTTTGCATACTCTATTGCTCGTGTTTCCCTTATAACATTTACCTTTATTTGCCCAGGATACTCTAATTCATTTTCTATCTTTTTAACGATATCCCTTGCAATTAAAACACATCCTGTATCTTCAATTTCTTCTGGTTTAACTATAATTCTTATTTCACGTCCAGCTTGAATGGCATATGACTTTTCTACACCTTCACATGAATTTGCAATTTCCTCTAACTTTTCTAATCTTTTAATATAGGCTTCTAAAGTCTCTCTTCTAGCCCCAGGTCTAGCCGCTGATATAGCATCTGCTGCCTGAACAAGAATTGCTTCAATTGATTGAGACTCCACATCTCCATGATGTGCTGCAATAGCATTTACTATTAAAGAAGATTCATGATATTTTTTCGCAACTTCAGATCCTATAATTGCATGAGGACCTTCCAATTCATGATCAACTGCTTTTCCTATATCATGAAGCAATCCTGCTCTTTTTGCAAGTGTAGGATCCATTCCCAATTCTGAAGCCATAAGACCAGCTAAATAAGCTACTTCTATAGAATGCTTAAGTACATTTTGACCATAACTTGTTCTATATTTTAGCCTTCCAAGCAATCTTACTAATTCTAAATGAAGACCATGAACACCTGTTTCAAAACTTGCTTGTTCTCCTTCTTCTTTTATAGCATTTTCAACTTCTTTTTTTGCCTTTTCAACCATCTCTTCTATTCTTGCTGGATGAATTCTTCCATCTACTATAAGTTTTTCCAATGCTATTTTAGCTATTTCTCTTCTGATTGGATCAAACCCTGAAAGAATTACCGCTTCTGGAGTATCATCTATAATTAAATCAACACCAGTTAATGTTTCAAGGGTTCTTATGTTCCTTCCTTCCCTACCTATTATTCTTCCTTTCATTTCATCATTAGGAAGATTAACAACGTATACTGTTGTTTCTGCTACATGATCCGCTGCACACCTTTGAATTGCATAAGTTATAATTTTTCTTGCTCTTTTTTCAGCTTCTTCTTTAGCTTTTGATTCTATTTCTTTAATCATTAAAGCAGCATCATGCTTTGCATTTTTTCCTACTTCTTCTAATAAAATATTTTTAGCTTCTTCTGCTGTTAATCCTGAAAGTCTTTCTAATTCTTCTTTTTGCTTTTTGTATAATTCTTCTATACTAACTTCTATTTCTTCAACTTTTTGATACTTTTTATTAAGACTTTCTTCTCTTCTTTCAATGGTTTCGCTCTTTTTATCAAGTACCTCTTCTCTTTGAATCATTCTTCTTTCTAATCTTTGAATTTCATTTCTTCTTTCTCTGGATTCTCTTTCAAAATCAGCTCTTAATCTATGAACTTCTTCTTTAGCTTCTAATATAGCTTCTTTCTTTTTAGATTCTGCTTCTTTTAAAGATTCTTCCCTTATTTTTCGAGCATCTTCCTCTGCCTTAGAAATTTTAGCAGAGGATACATTTTTTCTTATATAAAAATCAATTAATATACCTACCGCTACTATTATAATAATAGCTATAATAAATATTGTTTCTTTCACATGAACACCTCCTTTGCTTTTGTCAGTGAAATCTATTAGTGTTAAATATGAAAGCTTAGAAAAGGTGTCATATTTATTCAAAGTGTATAAATATTATTTACGCTAAACCAGATTTTGTATTAATTTTATATTATTTTTTTAATAATGTCAAGCTGACAAAAATTTTTAATTAAAAATAATTATATACATAAAATTCAAATTTTCCATTTAAAATCGCAAGCATTTTCACTTGCGATTTTAAGAATATTATTTTTTTTCTGTTTTTTCAGCTTTCGTATCATCATTTTTTTTATTATTTTTAGGAACTTCAGCTATAGGCAAATTGTATATTTTTCTAATTTTATTTTCTATCTCTAAAGCAGTATCTGGATTATCTTTTAAAAACTGCTTAGCATTTTCTCTTCCTTGACCTAATCTTATATCATTATAAGAAAACCAAGCACCACTTTTTTGTACTATTTCTTCTTTTACTCCTACGTCTACTATATTTCCTTCTCTAGATATACCTTCATTATACATAATATCAAATTCTGCTTGTTTAAAAGGTGGTGCAACTTTATTTTTAGTTATTTTCACTCTAGTTCTATTACCCATAAATTCATCACCTTGTTTAATTGAATCTATTCTTCTTACGTCCATTCTTACACTAGAGTAAAATTTTAATGCTCTGCCACCAGGAGTGGTTTCAGGATTTCCAAACATAATTCCAACTTTTTCTCTCAATTGATTTATAAATATTGTAACACACTTTGATTTATTTATAGAGCCTGCTAATTTTCTTAAAGCTTGAGACATAAGTCTTGCTTGAAGACCTACATGAGAATCTCCCATTTCACCTTCTATTTCTGCTTTAGGAACTAGTGCCGCCACTGAGTCTACTACTATTACATCAATAGCTCCAGATCTCACCAATGCTTCTGCTATTTCCAATCCTTGTTCTCCAGTATCTGGCTGAGAAACTATTAAATTTTCTATATCTACTCCTAAATTTTTTGCATAAGATGGATCTAAAGCATGCTCTGCATCTATAAAAGCTGCAGCTCCACCTCTTTTTTGTGCTTCAGCTATTATATGTAGTGCTACAGTAGTTTTTCCTGAAGATTCAGGACCATATATTTCTATTACTCTTCCTCTTGGCACACCACCTATACCTAATGCAATATCTAAACCTAAACAACCAGTAGATACCGAATCTACACTTAAAATACTATTTTCTCCTAATTTCATTACAGAACCTTTTCCAAATTGCTTTTCTATTTGAGTCATAGCACTTTTCAATGCTTGTATTTTTTCATTATCCATAGCTTTCCCTTTAGGGAGTCACCATCCTTTCTTCGAACATCTGTTCTTAAATCATTATATACTATTATTAAAATATGGTCAACTTATAAATAAAAGTCCCTATAGTAGGAACTTTTATAATTATTGACTAAATAAACTAAATTAATCACTTATTAAATTATTTATCTATTCTTATTACGTCCTTATTTTTCACAAAGTAATCTATTCCAGACACTATGGTAATAAGCACTGCTAAAAATATAAATACCATTGTAATTTTATCTAATAATAAATTTTCGCGGTTTAATGTTACAAGTGCAAATATAATTGCTATTATTTGAGTTACTGTTTTAGCTTTTCCCCAGGCACTAGCTGCTATAACTATTCCTTCTGAAGCAGCTACTGTTCTAAGCCCAGTTACTGCAAATTCCCTGGCAATAATTATCATAGCTACCCAAGTAGGTATTACATGATATTCAACTAAAGAAACTAAAGCTGCTGTAACTAATAATTTATCCGCTAAAGGATCCATAAATTTGCCAAATCTAGTTATTTGATTTCTGCTTCTAGCTATATATCCATCAAGCTTGTCTGTTAATGCCGCTATTATAAAAATAACAGTAGCTATAAAAGTACCGCAAGGAATATCTTTTACAGCAATAAATATTAAAAAAATTGGCACTAAAAAAATTCTCATTATAGTAAGCTTATTTGCAAGATTCATCTTCAACAACTCCTATTAAATCATATTCTAATGCATTAATTATTTTTACTTTTAATATTTCACCTACATTCAATATTTTATCACATTTAAAATAAATTGCACCATCTATTTCAGGAGCCATTTCATAATTTCTACCATACCATACATCTTGATTTTTACCTTCTACTAGAACTTCGTAAATTTTGCCTATGTTACCTTTATTAATCTTTGCAGATATATTCTGTTGTAAAATCATAATTTCTTTTTGTCTTAATTCTTTTATGTCATCCGATATTTGATTGCTCATATTAGCAGCAGCAGTACCTTCTTCTTGTGAATATTTAAATACACCTAGTTTACCGAATTCAAATTCTTTAACAAAATCTTTAAGTTCATTAAAATCTTCTTCTGTTTCACCTGGGAATCCTACAATTAAAGAAGTTCTTATACATATATCCTTAATTTGATTTTTTAATTTGGTTACTACAGATATTATATCTTCTTTACTACTTTTTCTTCCCATACGTTTAAGTATTCTATCACTTATATGTTGTATAGGTATATCTAAATACTTACACACTTTTTTGTTATTTTTTATTTCTTCTATTAATTCTTCTGTAATTTCTTCTGGATAACAATAAAGTATCCTTATCCACTTAATTCCATGAATTTTTGATATACTTTTTATTAAATTGTGAAGCTGCTTTTTTCCATATATATCAATACCGTACTTTGTTGTATCTTGAGCCACTAAAATAACTTCATTAACACCCTTTTTAGCTAATAAATTGGCTTCTTCTATAATACTTTCCATATCTCTGCTTCTATACTTACCTCTTATATATGGAATTGCACAATATGTACAATAGTTACTGCAACCTTCTGCTATTCTTAAATAAGCAGTATAATTAGGT
This sequence comes from Clostridium acetireducens DSM 10703, assembly GCF_001758365.1. GTDB lineage: Bacteria > Bacillota > Clostridia > Clostridiales > Clostridiaceae > Clostridium_C > Clostridium_C acetireducens. Next base: position 87,939 of record NZ_LZFO01000001.1, on the reverse strand, counting down.
GTTGTTAATATTCTATCACCTTCATTTATATTATTATCACTATAATTGCAATGAATTATTTTTGATTTATCTTCTAAAAATTTGTATATACTTTGTTTTAATTTATCATAATCATTTACTCCTAACATAATATCTATTTCAGGCATTAATTCCATAATCTCTGTTTTATATCTTTGACTTAAGCAGCCTGTTACAATTAAAATTTTACATTTATAATTGTATTTATATTCAGCCATTTCTAATATGGTATTTATAGATTCTTGTTTTGATTCTTCAATAAATCCACAAGTATTTACTATTATAATATCTGCTTTTTTAGCATCATTTACTATTTTAAAATCTTTATCTAAAGATTTTATCATTATTTCTGAATCTAGTCTATTTTTATCACAGCCTAAACTTACAATTCCAATACTTAATTTATTCACTTTATTATCCTCCTGCAATATATTGAATAACTATTATTATATTGATTTTTTAATATAAATATTTACAAATTATTTCCAGGGTAATATTTTTTATCAATAGCACATTCTTTATCTATTAAAACTTTTCTAGGCTTACTTCCATCTCTGCCAGATATAATACTCATCTCCTCCATTTGATCCATAATCCTAGCTGCTCTATTATAACCTATTTTTAACTTTCTTTGCAAAAGAGAAGTAGATGCTTGATCCATATCTACTACAATTTTTACTGCTTCATCTAAAAGTTCATCATAATCTAATTCTTTTTTGTTTACACTAGTGTCTATTTCTTCCATAATTTCATCCACATACTCTACTTCCCCTTTTTCTTCTTTTATGAAATTAACAACTTTTTCCACTTCCTCTTCTGATATAAATGCTCCTTGTATCCTTATAGGTTTTGATTCTCCTACAGGATAAAATAACATATCTCCTTTTCCTAATAACTTTTCTGCTCCTGACATATCTAGTATAGTTCTTGAATCCACTTGGCTGGATACAGCAAAAGATATTCTTGAAGGGATATTCGCTTTTATAACACCAGTAATTACATCTACTGATGGTCTCTGTGTTGCAATTACTAAATGCATTCCAGCAGCTCTTGCCATTTGAGCCAATCTTCCTATATAATCTTCTACATCATTAGGGCAAACCATCATTAAATCTGCAAGCTCATCTATTATTATTACAATCCAAGGAAGCTTATTTTCAACTATACCTTTTGCAGCTAGTTCATTATATCCTTCTATATTTCTTACATTATTTTTTGCAAAAAGACTATATCGTTTTGTCATTTCATTTACTGCCCAATTTAAAGCTCCTGCAGCTTTTTTTGGATTAGTTACTACCGGTATTAAAAGATGAGGTATTCCGTTATATACACTTAATTCAACTACTTTAGGATCTATCATTAGAAGTTTTACATTATTAGGAGAATATTTATATAATATACTAATTATTAGTGTGTTTATACATACACTTTTACCTGAACCAGTAGCTCCTGCAATAAGCAAATGAGGCATTTTAGCTAAATCTGCAACTACACATTTTCCTGCTATATCTTTACCTAAAGAAAAAGCTATATCCTTATTTGAATTAAAAAATTCTTCTGATTCTATTACTTCTCTTAGATAAACAGCTGTTAACTTTTTATTAGGCACTTCTATGCCTATAGCAGACTTTCCTGGTATAGGTGCCTCTATTCTAACACCGGATGCTGCTAAATTTAATGCTATATCATCAGACAAATTAACTATTTTACTAACTTTTACTCCAGCACTAGGTTGTAATTCAAATCTAGTTACTGAAGGTCCTTTTGTAACTTGTATTACTTTAGCATCTACTCCAAAACTAGCTAATGCATCTTCTAATTTATTTGCACTATGAAGTAATTCTTTTTTATCTTCTTTATTAAATTGCAATTGATTATTCATATTTAATAAATCACTACTTGGAAATTTGTATTCCACATCTACTGAATTATTTGTATTTTTATTTATTTCTTTTTCTAATTCTTCATTTATGTCTTTATCACTATTATTGCTGTAGCTTGCAATAACTGGTTCACTAATTTTTTTACTTTCTTTAGGTTCTATTTTAGAAGATTTCATAAAATCTATTATTTTTATTCTATTTTTAATATTTTTTGAAGAAGTATCTTCTTTTTTTTCATCTAGTGCTACTTCATTTGAACTTATTTCTTCACTTATATCATTTAAATTTTCTTTCATTTTAGGAATTTGTTTTCTTATATTATTAATTAAATCATATAAAGATAATTTACATATTAAAACAAAAGAAACTATGTATACAGATATAAAAATAACATAAGAGCCTATTTTTCCAAGTAACTTATAAAGAGGTATATCTATTAAATAAGATATTATTCCTCCATGAAACACATTATCAGCATTGTATAATTTAACAATACCCTCTATTATATTGCCATTTATATAATAACTATCTATTATAAGCATTTGTATAAATAGAAGAGTATTTAATATAAATAAAATAATGCCATAAAATTTAACATTAAAATTTATACATTTTTTCTTTATTATATAACAAGTTCCTATAAATATTACTATAAAAGGGAAAATATATGCTCCTAATCCTAAAACAGAAACCAATATTTTTTTTACCAATTTACCTAATATACCTGATGATGATGAAAATACACTTAACAGCATAAGTACACCTAATGTAACAAATATTATACCTTTTATATCTTTATTTTCATTGTGTTTTAAATTTTTTGATTTTCTAGGCACAGTTTATCACCTCCTTATGTTTAATTCTACATATTTATAAATTATCCTTTTAAACACTTTGCATGTACAATAAATTTAACCATAGGAAAGTTTCCTATGGTGTAGTTAAGTATATTAAAAATTTTTATTTTTTTCCTCTATAAGAGATTTTAATTTTTTAATTGCATTGCTAATTCCTCCAACTTCATCTATTAAGCCACATTCCACTGCTTGTTTTCCTATCAATATAGTTCCCATATCATTTAAAACTTCATCTGTTTTAAGAAGCATGTTTTTTAAATTATCTCTTTCTATTTTAGATGTTCTAACTATAAATTTAATTATTCTTTCTTGCATTTTATTAAAATATTCAAAAGTTTGAGGAACACCTATTACAAGACCATTCATTCTAATGGGATGTACTATCATAGTAGCAGTAGGTGAAATAAAAGAATAATCTGCCGATGTAGCTAGAGGTACACCTATAGAATGTCCTCCTCCAATTACTAAAGATACAGTAGGCTTACTTAAGCTATTTATCATTTCTGCTATGGCTAAACCTGCTTCTACATCTCCTCCAGCAGTATTCAATATAATTAAAAGTCCTTCTGAATCTTCATCCCTTTCCATGGCTACTATTTGTGGAATTATATGTTCGTATTTTGTACTTTTGTTTTGAGGTGGTAATATTACATGACCTTCTATTTGTCCTATAATAGGTAATACTTTTATTTTTTCATTTGGTTTAGCTATATCTGTAACTCCTAAGCTGTTAATATTATCTAAAGTTGCTTTTTTCTCATTATCCATATGATTTCCTCCTAAAATAACATTAATAAATATAATGTTATTTTGCTCATTTAAGGAAAAGCATATTCATACTATTTAGATAAACAAAATTCTCTATGCAATGCATTTATAGATTTTTGAGTGTTTTTATCTTCTACAAGGCACCATATAGTTGTATGAGAATCTGCTGTTTGCAAAACTTCTATACCTTCTTTAGTTAAAGTCTTTAATATTTTTGCCATAACACCAGGAATGCCTCTCATTCTACTTCCTATTATAGCTATTTTACTACAGCTATCTACCTTTGAGTAATTTATTTTTAAATTATTTATTATTTTATTAAATTTATTAAAATCTTTTTTATCTATAGTAAAAATTTTTTCTTTTGGAAATACATTAATTAAGTCTATACTTATTAAATTTTTAGCTAGTATATCAAATAGTTCATAATAATAACTATTATTTTTATTTAAATCATGCTCTACTGTAATTTGCACTCTATCACTCATATGAGTTATGCCAGTTATTACATTATCTGAATTTTGATCTCCAGCACTATTTATTATAGTCCCATTACAATTATTCATGGTGTTTTTTATAACTAATGGAATATTAGCTCTCATAGCTATTTCTACTGCTCTAGGGTGAATTACTTTTGCACCTTGATCTGCAAATTGAAATACTTCATTGTAGCTAATTTCTTTAATAAGAGATGCATTAGATACTATTCTTGGGTCTGCTGTCATTATACCATCTACATCTGTATATATTTCTATTTCTTCTGCTTTTAAAGCTGCTCCCAAAAGAGCTGCAGTTACATCACTTCCACCTCTTCCTAAAGTGGTTATAAATCCTTTTTCACTTATTCCTTGAAAACCTGCTACTATTGGAACTTTATCTTCTTTTAATATTCTTATAATATTATCACATTCTGTACTTATAACAGAAGCATTACTATAGTTGTCATCTGTAATTATTCCTGCTTGTCCTCCTGTTAAAGGAACAGAGGCTATATTTTGATTATTTAATTCATTGCTCATTACTATACAACTTATTACTTCACCACAGCTCATAAGTAAATCTACTGCCAATAAATTTTTGTCTTTAAAATCTTCTGTAATTAATGAAAGTAATGTATCTGTAGAATAGGGCTGTCCTTTTCTTCCCATAGCTGAAACTACTACTACAGGATAATATCCTAACTTTTTAGCATTTGCTATTTTTTGTACTACATTTAATCTTTTTTCATGTGTTGATACAGATGTTCCACCAAATTTTTGTATTAATATTTTCATTTTTAAATTCCCTTCCTTTTATGTCAATGAATTTTTTTTAATGATTTTTTGTCTACATCAATTATTATAGTTTTAGCTCCTACCTTTTTAACATACTTCCACGGAACTTCTATATATTCACTTTTATTAAACAAGTTAAATTTAGTAGTATTGTTATCTAGTATTAATAATATTAATTCGCCTTTATCATTTATAACCACATCATTAGTGCCTAAATAACCAAACTTATCTCCATCATTAATATTTATTATTTCATATCTTTCTATTTCACTATACATTTTTATACTTTCTTCCATAGTAATACCTCCTTAATATATTTTAAACTTAATATATTTTATTAACTATATTAAGAAGATATTACTTTATACTAAATTAACTTGCTTTGTTGATTTTTAAAAGCAATCACATCTTTTCCAATACTATTAGATAATAAATTTAAATTTACATTTTCTCCTACAAAAGAAGAATTTAAAATACCCTTAGAAAAAGTTTTTTCCATAACTTCTTCTAACTTATTCTTTGTTATATTATCAATTTTCTTTATTATATCCTCAGGAGTATTAATTTTATTCAAAAACAATACAGACTTTCCATTACTAAACATTCTACTACTAGTGCTTTCTAAACCTAGTATGTAACTTCCTTTTATTTGTTCTTTGGATTTAATTAACTTATCATCCGTTATATGTATTTTTGTAAACTTTTCCAATTCTTCTTTTATTAAATTTATTGCTTCACAAGCATATACTGGATTTAATCCTGTATATATATTAATAATACCAGTGTTATTATAAGCTGTTAAATAAGAATAAATAGAATAACATATTCCTTTATCTTCTCTTATTTTTTGAAATAATATAGAAGAAGCTCCCCCACCTAATAAGTTATTAAGCAATATCAATGGGTACACATCATCATTACCTAATCCAAAACCTTCAATACCTAAACTTATATGTAATTGTTCTATGCTTTTCTTTCTAAACAAATTATTATTAAGTATTTTAGGACTAGAGTATTTTGTTATTTTTTTTGTATTACTGCTCCACATTCCAAAAAACTTCTCAATAGTACTTTTTATAGTTTTCATATCAAAATTACCACAAATTGATAAAACTGAGTTTTCTGGTATATAATAAGAGGATATATATTCTAATATTTGATTTTTAGTAAAAGATTTTACTGTTTTTATTGTTCCTAATATTGGAAGTGCTATAGAATCTTCTCCCCAGGTAGCTATACTATGTAAATCTAAAAGCACATCTTCAGGAGAATCTTCACTCATATTTATTTCTTCAATTATTACTCCTTTTTCTTTTTCTATATCTTCTTCAGAAAATTTACTATTAAAAAGCATATCTGATAATATATCCAAAGCTAGTTCTAAATGAGAGTTTAAAGCTTTTATATAAAAACAAGTAGATTCTTTGCCTGTAAAGGCATTTATTTGTCCACCTACATTTTCTATACTTTCTACTATATCTTTTGCTGTTCTATTTTTTGTACCTTTAAACAACATATGTTCTATAAAATGGGATATTCCATTGTTTATTTTATTTTCATTTCTTGATCCATTTTCTACCCATAATCCCACACTTATAGAATTTACATAATCTATACTCTCTAAAACTATCCTTAATCCATTATCTAATTGAATTATATTATACATGAATATCCTCCTAATTTTAATATTAAAATTAAAAAAAATAAAAAGGCAGCAATATGCCCTTCTATTTTTCTTGCTCTCTCTTCTCACTGGAATCTTTAATTGCATCTTTTCTAGAAAGATTAATTCTTCCTTGTTTATCAATATCTGTAACTTTAACTAGTATTTCATCCCCTAAAGAAACAATATCTTCAACTTTATTTACTCTGTTAAAATCTAATTTAGAAATGTGTACTAATCCTTCTTTTCCTGTTAAAACTTCTACAAAAGCTCCAAAAGGAACTATTTTAGTAACTTTTCCTAAATAAATTTCTCCTACTTCTACATCTCTTGTTATATCAGATATTATTTTTAATGCTCTATCTGCACCAATTCTATCATCTGACATTACAAATACTTTTCCATCTTCTTTAATATCTATTTTAACTCCAGTTTCTGCAATTATCTTATTTATAGTTTTTCCTCCAGCACCTATTACATCTCTTATTTTTTCTGGATTAATATTAATAGTATATATTCTAGGTGCATATTTAGAAAGTTCTTCTCTTGGTTCAGGTATGCATTCTTTTATCTTTTCTAATATGAATAATCTTGCTTTTCTAGCATCTTTTAAAGCCTTTTTTATAACTTCATTTGGCATTCCTTTAATTTTAGTATCTACTTGTATAGCTGTTATTCCTTTTTCTGTACCTGCTACTTTAAAGTCCATATCTCCAAAAAAGTCTTCCATACCTTGTATATCTGTAAGTATTTCTGCTTGTGATAAATCATCACTAGTAACAAGTCCCATAGCTATTCCAGCTGCTGGTCTCTTAATAGGAACACCTGCATCTAATAAAGCTAAAGTACTTCCACATACACTAGCTTGGGAAGTTGAACCATTTGAACTTAACACCTCGGATACTAATCTTATAGTATATGGAAATTCCTCCTCTGATGGTATTAATGGTTCTAAAGCTTTTTCTGCTAAAGCACCATGACCTATTTCTCTTCTTCCTGGACCTCTTAATGGTCTAACTTCACCAGTAGAATATCCTGGAAAATTGTAATGATGCATATATCTTTTAAATTCATCTTCACTTATTCCATCTAATATTTGAACATCTCCTAAAGCACCTATAGTAGCAACTGTCATAACTTGTGTTAGACCTCTTGTAAATAAACCTGTACCATGAGTTCTTGGAAGCAATCCTACTTCACAACCTATAGGTCTTATTTCTTCAAATCCTCTTCCATCAGGTCTTCTTTTTTCATTTAATATCATATTTCTAACTATTTCTTTTTGCATTCTATATACTACATCTGCTATATCTTCTTGATTATCTGGATATTTTTCATCGAATTCTAAACTAACATTTTCTCTAACCTGATCCATAGCATTATTTCTTTCATCTTTATCCATTATATACATTGCATCTTTTATCATATTAAATGCAAATTCTCTTACTTCTTTTTCTATTTCTTCCTCTGGTTTAAATAATTTAGGTTCTACTTTTTCTTTTCCAAACTTATTCATAGCTTCTTCTTGAAAATCTATGATTTTTTGACATTGTTCAAATCCAAATATTATTCCATTATACATTATATCTTCTTCAATTTCTTCTCCACCAGCTTCTATCATCATAACTCTTTCTTTTGTAGCACATACTGTTAAATCTAATATGCTTTTTTCTCTTTGTTCTGATGTAGGATTAGTTATAAATTCACCGTCTATTAATCCTACTGCTACTGTAGCTACTGGAGTAGTAAATGGAATACTAGATACACATAGTGCCAAAGAAGCTGCATTCATTGCTAATATTTCTGGTAAATTATCCTGTTCCACAGATACTACTGTACATACAATTTGCACATCATTTCTATATCCCTTTGGAAATAAAGGTCTTAAAGGTCTATCTATAGCTCTAGAATGCAATATAGCCTTTTCTGAAGGCTTACCTTCTCTTTTTATAAAACCTCCTGGAATTTTTCCTACTGCATATAGTCTTTCTTGATATTCTACAGTTAATGGAAAGAAATCTATTCCTTCTTTGGGTTCCTTAGATGCATTTACATTAACTAATACCACTGTATCACCATAACTAACCAACATAGCACAATCTGAAAGCATTCCTACTTTACCGTATTCTACTTTCATTATTCTACCAGCTATATTAGTTTCTAAAATATGATTCATATAAAAAATATACCTCCTTTCAAATTTCTAGCTAATTAAATTGCTATTATTATTTTAACTAACTAATAAAATTTTATTAGTTAGTTAAAATAATAGAGCGGAACTTGCCCGCTCTAATAATTATTTTCTTAATCCTAATTGTTTTATAAGAGTACGATATCTTTCTATGTCCTCTTTTGCTAAATAGTTCAAAAGACCTCTTCTTTTACCAACCATCATTAAAAGACCTCTTCTTGAATGGTGATCTTTTTTGTGAAATTTTAAATGTTCATTTAAATGATTGATTCTTTTAGTAAGTAATGCAACTTGAACTTCAGGAGAACCTGTATCTCCTTCATGTCTAGCATACTTATTCATTATTTCTTGTTTAACTGCCTTATCCATAAAACTACACCTCCAAAATTTACTCCCTATCCCAAGAATATCGTTGGCAAGTCAATATTCTTAGCATAAGGCTTTACGTATGTATTATAGCAAATAAACTTTCTATTGTAAATTATTTTTTATATATTTAATTCTATTCTTTGTTTTTCTGCATATAATTTATCATTTTTTAATTGCTCTGATAATTCTGCTTTAGAATTAAATTTTTTTTCATCTCTTATTCTTTTTACAAAATAAATAGTTATATTTTCACCATAAACATTTTGATTAAAATTTAATATATGAGTCTCTACACCTAATTTATCATTATTTACTGTTGGGTTGTATCCTATATTAGTTATTCCTTTAAAATGCATTTTTTTATATTCCACTATAGTAAAATAAACTCCACCTCTTGGCAAAACGAACTTTTTATCATAATCTAAATTTATAGTTGGAAAGCCCATTTCTCTTCCTATTTGTTTACCCTTAACAACTTTTCCTTTTAAACTAAAATATCTAGTTAGCATTTTATTAGCCTTTTCTATGTCTCCTTCTTCTGATAGAATATTTCTTATTTTTGAACTACTTATTACACCTTCTTTAGATTTAACAGCTTTTATAATATGTACTTTAAAATTAAATTTTTTACTTAATTCTTTAAGTAATTCTACATCTCCTAAATTTTTATATCCAAATCTAAAATTAAATCCTACTATAATTGCTTTAACACTGTAGCACTCCACTAAATTCTTTATAAAATCTTCTGCACACATTTTCATAAATTCATAATCAAAATTAATAAAATTAACTATATCTACACCTAATTTATTTAAAATTTGAATTTTTGTTTCTTCATTCATTATTAATTTAGGAGCTAAATCTTCATTTATAATTGTTAAAGGGTGATTTTTAAAAGTACATACCATGCTTTTACACTTATTTTTTTTAGCTATTTGAATAGCTTTGTTTATTAATTGTAAATGCCCTAAGTGCAATCCATCAAAGCTTCCTAAAGCAATACATGTACCATATTTAAATTTTGTTTTAAAATTGTCTTCTAATGTTATCATATTTATTACTCCCTAAACAATAATTTTATAATTTTAAATCCATATTCAGAATACTTTCCTAACCCTATAAAACTATTATCTTGTAAATAAACTCTATATATTTTATCTTTATGTAAATTTTTTAGTACATTGTAGTCTTTTAATACAACCCCATTTAAAACTAAGTTTTTATATTTTATATCTAAATAAATTTTATCATATTTATATAGAGCTTCATCTATTGGTATTAAATAATTTAATATATTGGTTTTATCCAATTTATCTATTTCTATAGAGTTATGCACTTGAAATCCACCTGTTTTTATTCTTTCTAAAGCCCACATAGAAGCTCCACAATTTAATTTTTTTCCTATATCATAACATAAACTTCTTATATATGTGCCTTTAGAACAAAAAACTTCTATGTCTACATAAGGAATATTTATATTTAAAATTTTTATATAATGTATGGTAATATCTCTAGGTTTTCTTTCTATTTCTATACCTTTTCTAGCCAAATCATATAATCTTTTTCCTTTTACTTTTATCGCAGAATACATAGGTGGTATTTGCTTTATATTGCCTATAAAATCGTTTATTACAAAATTTATTTCTTCTTCTGATACATTTACTTCATTATTTTCAATTATATTACCTTCTTTATCGTAAGTATCTGTAACTATTCCTAATTTTAGCTTAGCTTTATATATTTTATCTTCATTCATTATGTAATCTACAATTTTAGTAGCTTTTCCAATACAAATAGGTAAAACTCCAGAAGCCTCAGGATCTAATGTTCCGGTATGTCCTACTTTCTTTGTATTGGAAATATTTCTTACTTTTCTTACTACATCAAAGGAAGTCATTCCTACAAGTTTATATACATTTATAACTCCATCCATATATTACAACTCTTTTCTAACTTCTTCTAATATTAATTTTTCTACTTCATATATACTTTTATCGTTAATGCATAATCCTGACGCCCTTATATGACCTCCTCCTCCAAAGTTTTCTGCTACTTTTCTAACATCCACTTTAGATTTTGACCTTAAACTTACCTTTACACCTTCTTCTGATTCTTTTAAAAGAATTGCTACTTCAACTGTATTTATTTGCATCCCAAGAGATATTACATCAGATGTATCTGATGCTTCTTCAACATTTAATTGTTTTAACATATTTTTAGTAATTCTAATAATACAAATTTTATCATCAACTATTTTTAAATCCTCTATTACTTTTCCATATAACTTTACTCTTATATAATCTTTATTTTCAAATATTTTTCTGTGTATACTGCTAAAATCTATACCACAATTTATTAAATCTCCCGCTATAGCATGAGTTACACAAGAAGTATTTGAGTATCTAAAAGATCCTGTATCTGTAATTAAAGAAGTATATAGACAAGTTGCTATATCAGTATCTATTTCAACTCCTAAGCTCATTAACATTTGATATACAATTTCTCCTACTGCTGCTGCATTAGCATCTACAAAATTCAAGTTTCCATATAAGTCATTTGAAAGATGATGATCTACATTTATGATAACACAATTTTTATTTTCAAATTTTAAATTTGCATTAATTCTTTCTACATTTCCGCAGTCTAAAACTATTACACAATCTGTATTTTCCTTTAAAGTAAATTTATCTTTATCTATATCTTTTGAATAAGGTAAAAAAGAAAAAGATTTCGGAAGCTCTTCTTTACATAGTATATATGCATTTTTATTTAATTTTCTTAAACCCTGCATTAAAGCTAAAGAACTTCCTAATGAATCTCCATCAGGAGATGTATGAAAAGTAATAGCTATTTCATTACTTTCCCTAATAGTTTTTAAAATACTATTCATCATCATTACTTTTTTTCTCCTTCAGCTTTTGTAATATGTTATCTATATGCATACCTTGTTCTATAGTATCATCTATTTTTAATATTATTTCAGGAGTATATCTTAGATTAATTCTTTGACCAATTTCTCTTCTAATAAATCCTGAAGAACTTTTTAATGCTTCTAAGGAAGATTCTTTATCTTCTTCTTTTCCAAATAAACTAATAAAAACCTTAGCATATCTTAAATCTCTAGTTACTTCTACTTTTGTAACACTTACCATAGCTGTTAATCTTGGATCTTTTATATCATTTTGTATTATAGAACTTATTTCTCTTTTTACTTCTTCATTTATTCTACCGCTTCTATACTTTGACATAATAACATCACTCCACTTTTTTTAAGTCATAACCTTCTATATTTCTTTCTTTTTAATTTCTTGTATTTCGTAAGCTTCTATTATATCTCCTTCTTTAATATCATTAAACTTTTCTATGCTAAGTCCACATTCAAATCCCGTAGCAACTTCTTTTGCATCATCTTTAAATCTCTTTAATGAAGCTAATTCAGATTCAAATATTACAATACCATCTCTTATAACTCTAACTTGAGAGTTTCTGGTTATTTTTCCATTTTGAACATAGCATCCTGCTATAGTTCCTACACTAGAAATTTTATAAATTTGTCTTATTTCTGCTCTTCCTAAAACTACTTCTTTATAATCTGGTTCTAACATACCTACCATAGCATCTTTAATATCTTCTATAGCGTCATATATTACTCTATAAGTTTTTATATCTACTTCTTCTTTTTCCGCTAACATATTTGCATTTGTATCTGGCCTTACATTAAATCCAATAATTATTGCATTTGAAGCATTAGCTAGCATTACATCTGTTTCTGTTATAGCACCTACTGCTCCATGAATAACTCTTACTTTTACTTCTTCACTAGATAATTTTTCAAAAGATTGTCTAATAGCTTCAACAGTTCCTTGAACATCAGCTTTAACAATTATTCCCAGCTCTTTAATTTTTCCTTCTTTAATTTGACTATATAAATCTTCTAAGGAAACTTTATGAGTTGATTGAAGATATTCTGTTCTTATTTTTTCTTTTCTCTTATCAGCCATTTCTCTTGCAGTTTTTTCATCTTTAACTACATGGAATCTATCTCCTGCTGCTGGAACTTCAGATAAACCTAAGATTTCTACTGGTATTGAAGGTCCTGCTGATTTTATTTTTTTACCTTTATCATCAAACATAGCTCTTATTCTTCCATAAGTAGATCCTACTATTACAGAATCTCCTACATTCAGAGTACCATTTTGTACTAATAAAGTAGCTACTGGTCCTCTTCTTTTATCTAATTTAGCTTCTATTACTGTTCCTTTTGAATTTCTATCTGGATTAGCTTTTAGCTCTTGAATTTCAGCAGTTAAAATAATCATTTCTAAAAGACTATCTAATCCTTCTTTAGTATGTGCAGATACAGGAACACATATTACATTTCCTCCCCATTCTTCTGGAACTACATCTCTTTCTGCTAATTCTTGTTTTACTCTATCTGGATTAGCTCCTGGCCTATCTATTTTATTTATAGCAACTATTATAGGTACATTAGCTGCTTTACAATGGCTTATAGCTTCTTCAGTTTGAGGCATAACACCATCATCTGCTGCTACAACTAATATTACTATATCTGTTATTTGAGCTCCTCTTGACCTCATAGAAGTAAAAGCTTCGTGACCTGGTGTATCTAAAAATGTTACTTTTTCTCCATTTATATCTACTGTGTACGCTCCTATATGCTGAGTTATACCTCCTGCTTCTGTTGCTGTAACTTTTTCTTTTCTTATAGCATCAAGTATAGATGTTTTACCATGGTCAACGTGCCCCATTACAGTAACTACAGGTGGTCTTTTAACTCCTTTTTCGTCTTGTTCATCTTCTTCATTGTATAATTCATCTTCTGCCACAGCAGAATTATCTTCTTTTTTTATAACTATGCAATTAAACTTTTCTGCTAGCTTTTCTGCAGTTTTAAAATCAATTTCTTGGTTTATACCAGCCATTACTCCCATAAATATCAATTGTTTTATAACTTCAGTAGTAGGTTTTTTCATTTTTTCTGATAATTCTTTTACTGTAATTGTATCTTCAATTTCTATTATAACTTCTTCATCTTCATCATCATCTTCTTTATTTTTTGATTTATTTTTTTTATCTTTAGGTTTTACTTCTTTTTTTTCATAATTATTTTCTTCATTATCTTTATCTTTTTCTTCAAAAAATTCTTTTAATAATTCTGCATCTTCTTCTTCTATTACACTCATATGATTTTTAACTATTATATTAAACTCTTCACCTAACATTTTTATTAATTCTTTACTTGATATATTAATTTCCTTTGCCAACTCATATATTCTTATTTTTGACAAAATATTCACCCCCGAAACTAAAGTTTACTACAAATAAAGTAAGAAAGTTTTAATAAATTTAACCATTAATCTCTTCCTGTAATCTGTTATAAATTTCTTCATCAATTTTAGTTTCTAGATTTTTTTGAAGCCTTTTAGCTTTAAATGCTTTTTCAAGACATTGAGCATTTTTACATATATACGCTCCTCTTCCAGGCTTTTTACCAGTTAAATCTACTGAAACTTCTCCTTCTTTATTTTTTACTACTCTTATTAATTCTTTTTTAGGCTTTGTTTCTAAACAACCTGTGCACATCCTTTGAGGTATTTTCTTTGCCTTCATTTTTAAACACCATCCTTTTTTGTGCCATTTATTCTTCTAATTCAGGTTGATCTTCAACCTGAGACTTGCTCTTTATATCTATTTTCCATCCTGTAAGTTTTGCAGCTAGTCTAACATTTTGACCTTCTTTTCCAATAGCTAAAGATAATTCATTATCATCTACTACTACTGAAGCTGCTTTTGAATCTTCATTCAACACTACATCTAAAACTTTAGCAGGGCTTAGAGAATTAGCTATAAACTCTTCTGATAACTTACTCCATTTAATTATATCTATTTTTTCATTTTTTAATTCATTAACTACATTTTGAACTCTTATTCCTTTAGGTCCAACACAAGCTCCCATAGCATCTACATTTTCATCATGGGAAAACACTGCTATTTTAGTTCTAAATCCTGCTTCTCTAGCAATAGATTTAATCTCAACTGTTCCGTCGTATATTTCCGGAACTTCTAATTCAAATAATCTTTTAACTAACCCTGGATGTGTTCTAGATATTATAATTTGAGCTCCTTTTGTTGTATTTTTAACTTCTACTATATATAATTTTATTTTATCATTAAAATTATATTTTTCTCCAGGAATTTGTTCATTTGGTCCTAAAACAGCTTCTATTTTTCCTAAATCTACTAAAATATTTGCTTTATCTTTTCTTAAAACAGTTCCTGTTATTATATCACATTCTTTTTCTATAAATTCATTATACACTATTCTTCTTTCTTCTTCTTTTATTCTTTGTATTACTACTTGTTTAGCTGCTTGTGCTGCAACTCTCCCAAATTTTTTAGGAGTAACTTCTATATTAACTACATCTTCAATATTATAGCCAGCATCTATCATTCTAGCTTCTTCTAATGAAATTTCATTCATGTCTTCACTAGGTTCTTCTACAACCTTCCTTTGAGAATATACATGTATTTCTCCATTTTCCCTGTCCATTGTAACTTTCACATTTTGAGAATTTATAGATTTATTAGCGTAATTCTTTTTATAAGCTGCTACTAAAGCATCTTCTATAGTAGAAAATAACAATTCTTCACTAATACCTTTTTCTTTCATAATTTCTTTTAATGCTTCAATAAATTCCAGATTCATTTTTAAAGTAACCTCCTTATAGTTCTCCTTTCAAATTAATATTATGAATTTTTTCTCTTGGCACTTCTATTTCTTCTTTTTCAAATTCTACATTTACATATTCACTATTAAACCCCAAAAGTTTACATTGAATTTTTCTTTTCCCTTTAAATAAACTTTTTAATTTAATTTCAATATTACAGCCTATATGTGCTTTTAAGTGAGTATCATTATACAAAGTCCTATCTATACCTGGAGATGATATTTCCAAGTAATAACTATTATCTATAGGATCTTCTATATCTAGCATGTCACTAACTTCTCTACTAACTTTTTCACAATCTTTATGAGTTATTCCTTTTTGGTTATCTATATAAACCCTTAAGTAATGTTCTCCTTGCTCTTTAACAAATTCTATATAATATAATTCATAATTTAAATTTTCAACTATTGGCTTAATAATATTATTAAGTTTATTTAATAATATTTCATTATTCATAAAATCCCTCCTTAATATATTATTGAAATAAATCATAGAGTAATTCTGCGATTTACAAAGCTAGTTTTTCATAACTACTTAATAAACTTATAAAATATATATGAATTTATGTTAAAATTTTATTTGCAATAATCTAAATATATTTAAAAACGCAACATCAGTTGCGTTTTTAAATATACCTTTTACAAATAGAAAGAGCGGGCTTTTACCCACTCTTTTGTCAAAACATAAATTTGTTAAACAACTATACTTATTTTAGCATACTAAAATAAGTATTTCAAGGAAAAGTTAAATAGCCAATATTTTATTAAATCTAATTAAAAAATTAAACCATATTAAATAAAGACAATTGATTGGTTTCTTGAAGCCCTCTTAAACAACCATGATTCTCTAAAGACTCTATTACTGTTTTAGATACTTTTGATCTTATCCTTAAATCTTCTTTAGATATAAATTCTCCTAATTTTCTAGCTTCTACTATATTTATAGCTGCATTATTTCCTACACCTTGCAGTGAATTTAAGGGAAGTCTTATTCCTTCATCTTCAATTAAAAATTTAGTAGCATGAGATTTATATAAATCCACTCTTAAAAATTTTATGCCTCTTTTATACATTTCGTAACTTAACTCTAAAATAGTAAGCATTCCCTTATCCTTTTGGGTAATATTATTTCCCATTAAATTTATTTCATTCATTTTTTGCTTTATAGTTTCTTCACCTTTTACTATTAAATCTGCATCAAAATCATCTGCCCTAACAGTAAAATAGGTAGCATAATAAGCGTTAGGATAATAAACTTTAAAATAAGCTATTCTTACTGCCATCATAACATAAGCTACTGCGTGACCTTTTGGGAACATATACTTTATTTTTTTACAAGACTCTATATACCAATCTGGAACTTTATTTTCCCTCATTATTTTCTCATGTTCTTCCGTAAGACCTTTACCTTTTCTTACCTTTTCCATTATAGTAAAGGCAATTTTAGGAGGAAGACCTTTATTAATTAGATAAATCATTATATCATCTCTAGTAGCAATACAATTTTTAAGAGTAGTGTATCCTTCTTTTATATAATACTGTGCATTGTTTATCCAAACATCTGTTCCATGAGATAATCCCGATATTCTTACTAAATCTGCAAAAGTTTTAGGTCTAGTATCTATTAACATCTGTCTTACAAATTTTGTTCCAAATTCAGGAAGACCATAAGTACCAACTTCACATCCTAATTCTTCTTTAGTTACACCTAATTCTTTTGGTGAAGTAAAAAGACTCATAACTTTTTCGTCTCCTAAAGGTATTTTTTTAGGATCTACTCCTGTTAAATCTTGTAACATTCTCAAAACAGTAGGATCATCGTGTCCCAGTATATCTAATTTTAATAATCTTCCGCTTATTGAATGATAATCAAAGTGAGTAGTTATTATATCTGTATTATTGTCATCAGCAGGATGCTGTATTGGACTAAAATTATATATATTATTATCTGTAGGAACAACCATTACTCCCCCTGGATGTTGACCTGTAGTTCTTTTTATACCAGTACATCCTTGGGATAATCTCTCTATTTCCGCTTGAGGTAATACTATGTTTTTTTCAGAAATATATTTTTTAACAAAACCATAGGCTGTTTTTTCTGCAATAGTTCCTATAGTACCTGCTCTAAATACATGACCTTTTCCAAATAACTCTTCAGTATATTTATGAACTACTGGTTGATACTCTCCTGAAAAGTTAAGGTCTATATCTGGTTCTTTATCACCTTCAAATCCTAAAAATGTTTCAAAAGGTATATCATGACCATCTTTAGTCATGTCTTCTCCACATTTTGGACATTTTTTATCTGGCAAATCCGCTCCTGATCCAATAGATGCATCTGTTATAAATTCACTATATTTGCACTTAGAACACACATAATGGGGTGGTAATCCATTAACTTCTGTTATATCAGACATAGTAGCTACAAAAGAAGATCCTACAGAACCTCTAGATCCTACAAGATATCCATCTTCTACAGATTTTGCTACAAGCTTATGAGCTATTAAATATAAAACAGCATACCCATTACTTATAATAGAATTTAGTTCTTTATTTAATCTTTTTTCTACAACTTCAGGCAACTTTTCTCCATATATTTCATGAGCTTTTTTTAATGTCATTTCTCTTATTTGTTCTTCTGCTCCTTCAATTTTAGGTGGAAAAGTTTCTTCTGGTATAGGTTTAACTTCTTCTATAATTTCTGCTATTTTGTTTGTGTTATATATAACTACTTCTTTTGATTTTTCTTCTCCTAAATATTTAAACTCCTGAAGCATTTCCTCTGTAGTTCTAAAATATAATGGCGGCTGATTATCTGCATCTGAAAAACCTTGACCATACATTAATATTCTCCTGTAGACTTCATCTTTAGGATCCATAAAATGAACATCACATGTAGCAACAACAGGAAGATTGTTCTTTTCTGCTATATTACAAATTTTTATATTTATTTCTTGCAATTCTTTTTCATCTTTCACTATGCCATTCCTAATCATAAAACTATTATTTCCTAAAGGCTGTATTTCTAAATAATCATAAAAATTTACTAAATCTTTAATTTCTTCATCTGATTTGCCCTGAAGTACTGCTTTATAAACTTGACCAGCTTCACAAGCAGATCCTATTATTAAACCCTCTCTATACTGTTGTATTAAACTTTTAGGTAATCTTGGTTTTTTATAAAAATATTCTAAGTTTGATTTAGAAACTAATTTATATAAATTTTTTAATCCCTTTTGATTTTTTACTAATAATATAATATGATATGTGTTTAATTTCTTTATATCTATATTTTTTATAAATTCTTTATTCAAAGTTTCTAAATCTAATATATTCCTATCTTTTAAAATTTTAAAACAATTTAAAAGTATATCTGCTGTAGCTCTTGCATCATCTACAGCTCTATGATGATTTTCTAAGGATATATTTAAATGTTTTGCTATTACATTTAATTTATATCTTTTTAATTCAGGAAATAAAAACTTAGCTAGTGGTAAAGTATCCATAACTGAATTGTTAAAATTTATATTATAATTGCTACAAATCTTTTTTATAAAGGATACATCAAAATTAGCATTATGAGCTACTAAAATAGAGTCTTCTACAAATTCCATAAACTTTTTTATTATGACACTTATGTCTTCTGCATTTTTTACCATATCATCGGTAATATTAGTAAGTTCTATTATTTTTGCTGGTATACTAATTTTAGGATTAACAAATTCATTAAATTTGTCTATAATTTTTCCATTTTTAATTTTTACTGCACCAATTTCTATTATTTTATCATTTATTACAGAAAGTCCTGTAGTTTCAATGTCAAATACTACAAATGTATCTTCTATAGTTTTATTTAATTCTCCTATAGTAATAGGAATACCATCATCTACTAAATATCCTTCTAAACCATATATAATTTTTATATTGTGTTTTTTAGCAGCATCCATAGCTTCAGGATAAGCTTGAACAACTCCGTGATCTGTTATAGCTATAGCTTTATGTCCCCATTTAGCTGCTCTTTTAATTAATTCATTAGCAGAAGTTATTGCATCCATAGCACTCATTTTAGTATGCAAATGAAGCTCTACTCTTTTTTCTTCAGAAGTATCCATTCTTTCTATTTTAGAAACTTTAATTATATCTTTTGCCATAATTACTACTTCTTTTAAATACCTATCATATACAGCTTCTCCTCTAACTTTACAATGAAGACCCTTCTTTATAGATTCAATAACTCTATCTGTATCTTTATTTTTTGGAAAAAGCTTTACTGTTATAGAACTAGTATAATCTGTAATACAAAAACTAATAATCTTTCTTCCAGTTTTTGTTTCTATAATATCTACTTTAAAAATATCTCCTATTATAGCAACAATGCCTGAAGTTTCATCTACATCCACTATATTTATATTATTTAAATTTATATTTTTCCCTACTATTATGTTATTATTATTTTTATTAATGATTTCTTTTTTGCATTTATTGTGGTTATTATGATTTTCACATTTTGTTGATATTAAGTGTTTAATTAATTTTTTTTCTTCTATTGCTTTTGACTCTACATAACTAAAATTTTCTAGTTTTAAATCATAATTTAAAGAAACTAAGCATTTAACTCCAAAAATGTCTACTATAATATCAGATACTAATTTTTCAAATTTTTTATTTTTAAGTAATGTACATAAAAATTTATTGCCATAGCTTAACTTTAATATATTATTTTCTACTTTTCTTATAGAAGTACGTAAACAATCCTTGCTTACAGGCAAAATAGAAATTATCTTATCTACAAGTTCATTCCAATACTTTCCACATATATCCTCAATGTTTATATCATCTACATTTTTATAAAATATTAAATTTATATTTTTAAATTCTTGCAATTTTTTTAATATACTTTTCTCTATATTTTGCTTTTCATCATAGTTTATATCGCTATTACACTTTATCATAATTATAACTTTATTGCTTTTTTTTAAATATTTAATTTTTGTAATTTCAACATTTTTGCCGTCACTATCATTAGTATTTATTTCCTTTTGCAATAAATGCATTGTTTTTCCCCCTAATGAGCTAATTAATGAAAATTAGACAGCTATTTGCTGTCTATTCTTATATAGTAAACTTATATTATTATTTGTTTTATAAATTCTTATATTCATTTTTTTCTATATTTTATTAATTTCTTCTATTAATTCATCTACTAGTTTATCTTCTTTAACTTTTTTTATTATTTCTCCTTTTTTAAAAATAAGACCTTCTCCTTTTCCACCTGCTATACCTATATCTGCATCTCTTGCTTCTCCTGGTCCATTAACAACACAACCCATAACAGCTACTTTAATATCTTTATTGCAATTTTCAAGTTTTTTCTCTACTTCCTTGGCTATATTTATTAAATTAATTTCTGTTCTACCACAAGTAGGACAAGATACAAATTTTATGCCTTTTTGTAAGTTTAATGCTTTTAATATTTCTTTTCCAACTTTAACCTCTTCTACTGGATTTCCTGTAAGTGATACTCTAATAGTGTCTCCTATTCCTTGCTGAAGAAGACTTCCTATACCTATACTAGATTTTATAGTTCCCCTCCAAATAGTTCCTGCTTCTGTCACTCCTAAGTGAAGAGGATAGTTTACTAAATTTGAAATCATTTTATAACTTTCTATCATATAGTTTACATCTGAAGATTTTATAGATATAACAATATCATAAAAATTTACATTTTCTAGTATTTTTACATGTTCCATAGCACTTTCAACTAAAGCCTCTGGACACACTTTTCCATATTTATTTAGTAGTTTTTTATCTAAAGAACCTGAATTCACGCCTATTCTTATAGGTATATTTTTACTTTTAGCTTCTTTTGCTAGTAATTTTACTCTTTCTATACTTCCTATATTCCCTGGATTAATTCTTAAAGCCGCTACTCCACTTTCTATAGATTTTAATGCTAATCTATAGTCAAAATGTATGTCTGCAACTAAAGGTATATTTATATTATTTGTTATTTCTTTTAAAGCAATTGCTGCCTCCATATCAGGAACAGCACATCTTACAATATGACAACCTGCATTTTCTAAATCTTTTATTTGATTAATAGTAGCTTTTACATCTCTAGTATCAGTATTAGTCATAGATTGCACCGTTATTTCATAATCCCCACCTACGTAAGTACTTCCAACTCTAATCTTTTTTGTTTTTTTTCTATCCATAATATCATCTCCTAAAACTTAATAGGATACAATATATCTTTAATAGTTACTAGTACCATTAACGTCATGAGTATAGCAAAACCTATATAATTTATAAATCCTACTTTATTATCATCAAATTTTTTACCAGTTATTATTTCAATTAACAATAAAAATATCCACCCTCCATCTAATGCTGGAAAAGGTATTATATTGAATATAGCAAGTTGAACACTTAAATAAGCTGCAAAAGCTGTTAAACTTATTATTCCTGCTTTAGCTGCTTGACCGGATACTCTTATTATAGTTACTGGTCCTCCAAAATCATTTTTTGAAACATTACCTTTAAATAAAGTTTTCAAAAATGCAAAAGTTTGTTTAACTAAAGAATTTGATTCTATAAAACCATACTTCATTGAATTAACCAAAGAAGGATTTGTTACTTGTGTTGGATATATTCCTACAATATATTTTTTTTCATTAACATCTTTTATAGGTACTATTTTTACATTTTCTATTTTATCATTTCTATTTAATTTTATATTTAAAGCACTTCCATTAGATAAGTACACTTCTGTAACAAAATCTTCCCAAGTTAAAATCTTTTTATTATTTACACCAATAATTTTATCTCCCGGCTTTATACCTGCAACTATTGCTGGTTTATTTGGTTCTAACTCACTAACTACTGGTGATAAATATCCTCTTACAGAAGCTATTAAAGCAAACATCAAAATAGCAAATATAAAATTCATTATTGGACCTGCAGCTACTATACTCAATTTTTGTACTGGTGTTTTGTTTATAAATGCTCTTTGGTCTGTTGTTTCAGCTCCGTCTTCTCCTAACATTTTCACATAACCACCTATAGGCAAAATTTTAACTGTATATTCTGTTTCTTTTCCTTTTATTCCAAAAAGTTTAGGTCCCATACCTAATGAAAATTCTTCAACTTTTACACCATTTAATTTAGCTAATATAAAATGTCCAAATTCATGGACTATAACCAATACACTAAATGCTAAAAGTGCTCCTATTATATACACTATATTATTCCTCCCTAAATAAATAGATTTATATGTAATTATATTTTATTATTTTTACATATCTTCTTACTTTTTTATCTAATTCAAGTATATTTTCTAAATTAACTTCTAATGACAATTTTGAAAATTCATCCATACATTTTTCTAATATTGTAATTATATCTAAAAACTTTATTTCATCTTCTAAAAATAATTTAACAGCTTCTTCATTAGCTGCATTTAAAACTGTAGGCATTATACCTCCTTGTTTTCCAGCATCATAGGCAAGTTTAAGAGGTTTAAAAGTTTCTAAATCTGGCTTTTCAAAAGTTAAATTTCCTATCTTAGATAATTCTAGCTTATTTACTACAGCTTTTTTTCTATAAGGATAATTTAAAGCATACTGTATTGGAAGTCTCATATCTGCTACTGCTAATTGAGCTAATACACTTCCGTCAGCATATTGAACCATAGAATGTATTACACTTTCAGGATGTACTATAGTCTCTATTTTATTATAATCTATATTAAATAGCCAATGAGCTTCTATAACTTCTAATCCTTTATTCATAAGTGTAGCTGAATCTATAGAAATCTTTTTGCCCATATTCCACTTTGGATGACTTAATGCTTGATCTTTTGTAACATTTATTAATTCATTTTTGCTTTTTCCTCTAAAAGGCCCTCCTGAAGCTGTAATTATTATTTTATCTACTTCTTTTTTACTTTCTCCTTTTAAACATTGGAAAATTGCACTATGTTCAGAATCTACTGGTATAATATTTACATTATTTTTTTTTGCTTCTCTTGTTACTATTTCTCCTCCTACAACCAATGTTTCTTTATTAGCTAAAGCTATAGTTTTTTTATTTTTTATAGCTTCTAATGTAGGCACTAATCCTACCATTCCTACTAGTGAAGTAACAACAATATCCACCTCTGGCAAAGTTGATATTATTTTTAATCCTTCAATTCCAAATAATATATTAACATTTAAATTATTAATTTTGCAATAATCTTTAACTATGTTAAAAGCCTCTTTTTCCATTAATACTACATATTTAGGTTTAAATTCTTTTATTATATCTATGATTTTTTTATAACTTTTATTGGCAGAAACTGCAACTAATGAAAAATTTTCTTTATCTTTTCTAATTACATCTAAAGTCTGAAACCCTATAGAACCAGTTGCCCCTAATATACTTAATCTTTTCAATTTTAACGCCCCATTCAATAGTTAATTTCTTTATAGTATACAGGTTTAATATTAACATATTTAATAATTAAAATAAAGTAATGCTACAATTAATAATTTAAAAAAATCAATAATAAAATTAAAATAATACAGTTTGAATTATTATTTATATTTATAAAATAAACATACTCTTTTTAATATTGTTAACATTAAAAAGAGTATACTTTTATTTTATACTAACCCAAATATAATTATATATTTAAATTTTAATAATAAAAGATATGTAATAGTATACTGCTACTGCGGAAAAAAGTATGCTATCGAATCTGTCTAATATTCCGCCATGACCAGGAATTAAATTACTATAATCTTTAATTCCAACGTATCTTTTTATTGAAGAAGCAACTAAATCTCCAAATTGACATACTATTCCACATATAGCACCTATTATATAATAATTATATATTGGTATATTTACTCCATTATGTATACAAAAAACTCCAAATAAGCCACATCCTATAATACTTCCTATAAACCCTCCTATGGAACCTTCTATAGTTTTTTTAGGACTAACTTTAGGACACAATTTATTTTTCCCAAAAAACTTTCCAGTATAATAAGCTGCAGTGTCACAAAGCCAAGAAGAAATAAAAATTAACCAAATAAGATAATTGCCATAATCTTTAAAATTTGTAAGCACTATAAAACTAAAACAAATAGGTATATATAAAAATCCAATTATAGTAATTGAAGCATCAATAAAATTATATTTTAAATTTATTATAGGTATACTTAACATTATAATAATTAAAAATACCATTAAATGAAATATCAAAAAATAATTTATTTCTTTTTGTAATGTAATATAATAAACTATGCAAAGTAAATACCCAATTAAATTAAAACTATTTATACCTTTTTTATTTGCTGCATTGTAAAATTCAAACATTCCAATTAAAGAAACAGCAAACATTAAGTATTTTAAATATACTCCTCCTAGAAATAAAAATATAATTAAAGGTGAAAGTATTAATGCTCCTATATATCTTTTATCCATAACTCACCATCTCCAATTTATTTTATACCACCAAATCTCCTATCTCTATATTGATAATCATAAATAGCTTTATGTAAATCTTCTTTTTTAAAATCTGGCCATTTTATATCAGAGTACCAAAACTCAGAATAAGCACACTGCCACAATAAAAAGTTACTCAATCTTTGCTCTCCACTAGGTCTTATAATTAAATCTGGATCTGGTATACCAGTAGTATATAAATATTTAGAAAAAACTTCTTCATTTATATCTTCTTTTAATATATTTTTACTCTCAATATCTTCTACTAATTTTATTACTGCATTTATTATTTCATCTCTTCCACCATAATTTAAAGCTAAATTTAAAACAAGTCCTGTATTATTTTTTGTTTTTTCATAAGCTAATATCAGTTCTTTTTTACATATTTCTGGAAGTTTAGAAATATCACCAATACTATTTATTATTACATTATTTCTATTTAATTCATCGAACTCTTTTCTTAAATATTGAACTAATAGCTTCATTAAAGCACTTACTTCTTCCTTAGGTCTTTTCCAATTTTCAGTAGAAAAAGCATATAAAGTTAAATACTTTACTCCTAAATTGCTACATTCTTTAACTATTTCTCTTATAGTTTCTACTCCTGCTTTATGACCCATAGTTCTTGGTAATTTTCTACTCTTAGCCCATCTTCCATTGCCATCCATTATTATAGCTATATGTTTTGGTATTTTTTTTAAATCTATGTTAGAATTTATTTCATTTGATTTCATTGAAAAATTAAACATAATTTTTCTTCTCCTTTTAATATATATTTTTTTACTAATAAGAACCTGCGAATTCGCAGGTTCTTATTAGTAATTAATACTTTAAACAGACATAACTTCGCTTTCTTTTTTATCTACTAGATTGTCTATTTCTTTAATAAATTTATCTGTTTTCTTTTGAATTTCATTTTCTGCTACCTTTATATCATCTTCTGATATATCATCTTCTTTTTTTAAATTTTTTATTTTATTATTACAATCTTTTCTAATAGATCTTATAGATATTTTTGCTTCTTCTGCTGTTTTCTTTATAACTTTTACAAGCTCTTTTCTTGTTTCTTCTGTTAATTCAGGTATTACAAGTCTTATAACATTACCATCATTGGAAGGATTTATTCCTAAATCAGATTTTAGTATAGATTTTTCTATATCTTTTATAGAATTTTTATCCCAAGGCTGTATTAATAACACTCTTGGTTCTGGCACTGAAACATTAGCTAATTGATTTATTGGCATCATAGATCCATAGCACTCTACTTGAATTCTATCTAACATAGAAGGTGTTGCTCTTCCAGCTTTTAAGCTAGCAAAATCATTTTTTAAATTTAATATAGTTTTATCCATTTTTTCATCAGCCATATTATATATGTCCTTAATCATATTATTTCCTCCTTTTATTTTCATATTCTCTTATTTTGATACTATAGTTCCTATTTTTTCACCTAAAACAGCTTTTTTAATATTACCTGGAGCATCTAATCCAAATACTACTATAGGTATACTATTATCCATGCATAGAGATGTAGCAGTTGAATCCATTACTTGTAATCCTTTTTCTAATACTTCTATATAATTTAGTTTATCATATTTTTTAGCATTTGAATATTTATGAGGATCTTTATCATATACACCATCTACTTTTTTTGCAAGTAATATAACATCTGCTTCTATTTCAGCTGCTCTTAATGCAGCAGTAGTATCTGTTGAAAAATAAGGATTTCCTGTTCCTGCTGCAAATATAACAACTCTTCCTTTTTCTAAATGTCTCATAGCTCTTCTTCTTATAAACGGTTCTGCTACTTCCTTCATTTCTATAGCTGTTTGTACTCTAGTATCTACTCCTATAGACTCTAAAGAATCCTGAAGACCTAGAGCATTTATACATGTAGCTAACATACCCATATAATCTGCAGTAGTTCTATCCATATTTTCTCCATTTCTACCTCTCCATATGTTTCCTCCTCCAACTACTGCTCCTACTTGTATTCCCATATCAACTAATTCTTTTATTTCATTGGCTATTCTACTTGTTACTTCAAAATCTATTCCATATCCATTTTTTCCTGCTAATGCTTCACCCGATAATTTTAACATAACTCTTTTATATTTGACATTAGACATTAACTATACCTCCAAATGTAAATAAATTTTTGTAATAACTTATTTATACTTTAAAAAAAGAGAACACGCAGTGTTCTCTTTACATTACATTAACCCTGCTGCATTTGTTTTTTTACTTCTTCAGCAAAGTCTTCTTCTTTCTTTTCTATTCCTTCTCCTCTTTCGAATCTTATAAATCCTGCAACCTTTATTGGAGAACCTATTTCTTTTGATTCTTTTTCAACATATTTCTTTATAGTAAGGTCTGGATCTTTAACCCAAATTTGTTCTATAAGACAGTTTTCTTTATAAAACTTTTTAATTCTGCCTTCTACCATTTTTTCAACTATTTTTTCAGGCTTTCCTTCATTTAAAGCTTGAACTTTATAAATTTCTCTTTCCTTTTCTAAACTTGCTTCATCTACGTCATCTTCATCTAAATATAAAGGATTAGTTGCAGCAACATGCATAGCTATTTCTCTTGCAACTTCTTCTAGTTTTTCCGATTCCTTTTCACATTCTAATTTAACTAAAACTCCTATTCTTCCACCACCATGGATATAGCTTCCTATTGCTCCACTATCTACAGCAAATTTACCAAATCTTCTTGCGGACATATTTTCACCAAGTTTTGCTATTAAGTCAGTTACAGAATCTTTTATTGTTTTGCCATTATTAGCTATGTATGATTCATTTACAAATTCATCTATATCTTTAGCATTTGTTGCTGCTGCTTGTTTAGCTATGTTTTTTGTTAAATTTATAAAATCTTCATTAGCTGCAACAAAGTCTGTTTCACAGTTAACTTCTACAATAGCCCCTACTTTTTTATCTTCTGAAATATATGTTTCAATTAATCCTTCTGCAGCTATTCTTCCTGCTTTTTTAGCAGCTGCTGCAAGTCCTTTTTCTCTTAACAATTCTACGGCCTTTTCAGTATCTCCATTGGCTTCTTTTAAGGCTTTTTTACAATCCATCATGCCTGCGCCAGTTACTTCTCTTAATTCTTTTACCATCTGTGCAGTAATCATTCTTATTCCTCCTATTATACATAATCTAAAAGGTAAATGAAATCTTTTCATCTACCTTTATATTTTAATACTTAAAGTATTTATTATTCAGCTAATTGTTCTCCTTGTCTTCCTTCTAAAACAGCTTCTGCTACTTTTGAAGTAATTAATTTTACAGCTCTTATAGCATCGTCATTTCCAGGAATAACATAATCAACTTCATCAGGATCACAATTTGTATCTACTATTGCTACTACTGGAATTCCAAGAACTTTAGCTTCAGCAATTGCATTTTTTTCCTTTCTAGGATCTACAACAAATAAAGCTCCTAGATTTTCTAAATTCATTTTTCTTATTCCGCCTAAATTCTTTTCTAATTTTTCTTGTTCATTTTTAAGTTTTATAACTTCCTTTTTAGGTAAAACATCAAATATTCCATCTTGTTCCATGGCTTCTATTTCTTCTAACTTTCTGATTCTTCCTTGGATTGTTACAAAGTTTGTTAACATTCCACCTAGCCATCTATTATTAACAAAATTCATTTCACATTTTGAAGCTTCTTGTGCTATAGCTTCTTGTGCTTGCTTCTTTGTTCCTACAAATAGAACTTCTTTACCTTCTTCTGAAATTTTTCTAATAAAGTTATAAGCTTCTTCTACCTTTTTTACAGTTTTTTGTAAATCAATAATGTATATTCCATTTCTTTCTGTAAATATGTATGGAGCCATTTTAGGATTCCATCTTCTTGTTTGATGTCCAAAGTGAACACCTGCTTCTAATAATTGTTTCATTGATATTACTGCCATATTACTACCTCCTTGGTTACTCCTCCATTATCTTCATACTTATAAAATACCTATTAAACAAGGCACCTTTTTATAAATTAGATAATGTGTGTATTTTATCTTACTTAAGTAGTATATCATAAACATATTTTCTTATCAATATAAAATTTTCAAATGATATTTTATAATTAATATATGATAAAATAAAGCCCAAAATAAATTCAGATAAAAATAATTAAAAAAGATAGCAAACAATTTTTGTTTACTATCTTTTTATTATTTTATTTTTTTTAATTCATCTAATAATTTATCATTTAATATTCTTATATGTGTTCCTTTCATTCCAAGAGATCTAGACTCGATAACCCCTGCACTTTCAAACTTTCTTAATGCATTTACTATAACAGATCTTGTAATTCCAACTTTATCTGCTATTTTTGATGCAACAAGCAATCCTTCATCTCCATCTAATTCATTAAATATGTGTTCTACTGCTTCTAATTCTGAATAAGATAATGTTCCTATTGCTAGTTGTACAACTGCTTTTTTTCTAGCTTCTGATTCTATTTCGTCTTGTTTTGATCTTAATATTTCAAGCCCTATAATAGTAGCACTATATTCTGATAAAATTAAATCATCATCTGTAAAAGGTTTATCAAAACGAGCTAGTAATAAAGTACCCAATCTTTCTCTGTTACCATTTATAGGAACTATAGTGGTTAATTTGCTTTTTAAATCACATTTACTTCCTTCATTAAAAACGCATTTTCCTTTGTTAGTAATATTAGCTCTTGTTTCATGAACATTTAATAATTTTTCATTGTAGAAATCTGGAAATCTCATTTCGTTTATTATATCTTCTTTTACTATATCACATTCAAATCCTACAGAAAAATCGTATCCTAATATTTTTCCTTTCCTACTTATTATATATACATTAGAAACTAAAACATCACTTAAAACTTTTGCTATGTCATCAAAAACTACTGGTTCTGTTCCTGACTTTTGTAATATCTTGTTTAACATCCTTGTTTTTTCTAATAAACTTGGCATATGTATTCCTCCTCATACTATATATATATTAACCGCAACTTATTTTTGACTATTTATTATTATAATAATTTTATATATAATTACATTTAATTATTGCGACTTTTTAAAATATTTAGAATTATTTCTCATCTCTTAACTATAATATCATATAGTTTTTTTAATTTCAACAATCATCACAGTAATTTTCGACATTTTTATTTAACTTTTAAATTTTTATATTATTTTTTATATGCTA
Organism: Clostridium acetireducens DSM 10703; assembly: GCF_001758365.1. Taxonomy (GTDB): domain Bacteria; phylum Bacillota; class Clostridia; order Clostridiales; family Clostridiaceae; genus Clostridium_C; species Clostridium_C acetireducens. The sequence continues at coordinate 57,485 of NZ_LZFO01000001.1, read as the reverse complement.
ATTAAATATAAATAAATTTATTCTTTATTGTTATCATTTTCATATTCCCTATGTTTACATTCTTTATTAGAACATTCTAAATAATTTCCTTTTGTTTTACTATATCTTTTTACCATATAGCTTTCACAATCAGGACATTTTTTTGTAGAAGGTTCAAACCAACTTATAAAATCACATTCAGGATAGTTACTACAGCCAAAAAATTTTCTTCCTTTTTTACTCTTTCTAACTATTACTTTCCCTTCACATTTAGGACAAGAAGCTTCTATTTCTTTTATAATTGGCTTAGTATTTTTACATTCAGGATATCCAGGACATGCTAAAAAATCCCCAAACCTTCCATGTTTTATTACCATATTTTTTCCGCATTTTTCACATTTTACATCTGTTACCTTTTCCTCTATAGTTATTTTTTCTATTTCTTTTTCAGCAATTTTTATTGATTCTTTTAACGGAGTAAAAAATTCATCAACTACATTTATCCAATCTTTTTTTCCATTTTCTACTTCATCTAACTTATTTTCCATTTCAGCTGTAAACTCTGCATCAACTATTTGTTTAAAATATTGGCTTACTATATTATTTACTATGAAACCAAGTTCTGTAGACTTTAAACTCTTATTTTCTCTTTCTACATATTTTCTATCCAATAATGTAGATATTATTGGTGAATAAGTACTTGGTCTACCAATTCCATTTTCCTCTAGAGTTCTTACTAAAGTAGCTTCTGAATATCTTGCCGGTGGCTGTGTAAAATGTTGTTTACCTTCTATAGATTTTTTAATTAATTTTTCCCCTTCTTGTAAATTAGGAAATTTTACAGAATTTTTTTCTTCTTCTGTATTATAATCATATACTTTCATGAATCCATCAAATTTTATACTAGATCCGCTGACTTTAAGACCATATTCTCCATTTTCTATATTTACAGATATAACATTCATTATGCAAGATGACATTTGACTTGCCATAAATCTAGTCCAAATTAAATTATACAATTTAAATTGCTCATTGGATAAATTATCTTTAGCTACTTCAGGAGTTATTTCTATATTGGTAGGTCTTATAGCTTCATGAGCATCTTGTATATTTTTTTTGCTTTTAAAACTTCTTGGAGATTTTGGAATATAATTTTTTCCAAATTTATCTAATATATACTCTTTCGCATTAGATTGTGCTTCATCAGATATTCTAACAGAGTCGGTTCTCATATAAGTTATTAATCCTACTGTTCCATGACCCTTTATATCTATTCCTTCATATAGTTGCTGAGCTACAGACATAGTTCTTCTTGTAGAAAAATTCAACTTTCTATATGCATCTTGTTGAAGTGTACTTGTAGTAAATGGTGCCAATGGATTTTTATTCTTAGTTCCTTTTTTTATATTTTTAACAATAAACTCACCTTGATTTAGCTCATTTATAATTTCATCGCTTTCTTCTTTAGAGTTTATTTCTACTTTTTTACCTTTTTTAGTTGTTAACTTAACATTAAATACTTTGTCCTCTTCTTCTTTTCTAATAGCACATTCTATAGTCCAGTATTCCTTAGGTACAAATTCATTAATTTCATTTTCTCTTGAACATATAATATTTAATGCAACTGATTGAACTCTTCCGGCACTTAGCCCCCATCGTATTTTTTTCCATAAAATTGGACTTATTTTATATCCAACTAACCTATCTAATATTCTTCTTGCTTGCTGAGCATCTACTAAATTTAAGTTTATTTGTCTAGGCGATTTTATGGCGTTTTTTATTGAATTTTTAGTAATTTCATTAAATTCTATTCTGCAATTATCATCTTCATTTAATTTTAATATATGAGCTAAATGCCAAGAAATAGCTTCTCCTTCTCTATCTGGGTCAGTAGCAAGGTATATTTTGTCGCTTTTCTTAGCTTGTTTTCTTAATTTATCTAATATTTCCCCTTTACCTCTTATTGTTATATATTTAGGCTTATACTCATTATCTATATCAACACCTAATTGACTTTTAGGAAGATCTCTAACATGCCCCATAGATGCTTCTACCATGTAATTTTTTCCTAAATATTTTCCTATAGTTTTTGCCTTTGCAGGTGATTCAACTATAACTAATTTTTTTCCCATTATATTATCCCTGAACAATATTAATTTGTCAGAGAACGTCACCCCCTCTGTTGGATTGTTAAAAAATAACCTTATATACTATTTTAAATAGTTTTTTTTATTCTAACATAATAATTTCCACTTATACAAGTTACTAAATTTTTAAACTGCAATTCAAATAATAACTCATATAATTGTTTTATGTCAACCTTACTTTGTGTAATAATATCATCAATATGTATGGGACTGTAATCAATTAAAGAATATATCTTTTTTTCTAAACTATTAATTTCTATATTATCTTTATTAATAGATTTATCTGTATATTCATAATTTAACAGTTCAAAAATATCTTTTATAGAAGTTACAGGGTAAGCACCTTCTTTTATTAATTTATTTGTTCCTTTACTTTTACTAGAAAATAATGACCCTGGCACAGACATAACATCTTTTCCTTGATCTAGAGCAAAATCAGCTGTTATTAGTGATCCACTTTTTTCTCCTGCCTCAACTACTATTACAATATCACTAATACCACTTATTATTCTATTTCTCATAGGGAAATTGCGTTTTAAAGGTTTTGTGCCTAATGGAAACTCCGATATAACACAGCCTTTTTCACAAATTTCATTATATAGATATTTATTTTCTTTAGGATATATAATATCTATGCCTGATCCTAATATGGCACAGGTATATCCTTCTTTTGATAGACAGACTTTATGAGATATGCAATCTATACCTTTGGCTAAACCACTTATTATATTAATATTATTTTTACTAAGTTCTTCACTTATAATGCTACATATATTTTTACCGTATATTGAACATCTTCTTGCTCCAACTATGGCTACATTTTTATTTTTATTTATTTTAGTTATATCACCTTTATAAAATAATATACTTGGGGAACTGTCATAATGTTTTAGTTTTTCCGGATAATTTTTATCATTAAGTTTTACTAGTTTTATATTATTATCCATACAATATTGATACATATTATCTATTTTTTCTTTTTCCCAAGAATTTTTTAAATATAATTTAATTTTACCATCTATTATACTATCTTTATCTCTATTTATAATATCATACCATATATTTTCTGTAGAATTAAAATATTTAAGTAAATACAATTTTTCCTTGTTAGGTAATTTCAATAAACTAAACCATATATCATACTTATTCATTTTTTTCTCCTTAATTAACATTTTATTATATTTACATAATAATAAATATGTATATAAAACTATACTATTTTATTATTAATAAATTTTCTATATTGCAAAGCTTCTATTATATCTTGTTTTAATATATTTTTATTTTCATTTAAATCTGCTATAGTTCTTGCTAATTTTAATATTCTAGTATAAGCTCTATTACTAAGTCCAAATTTAGTATAAATTTTTTCTAACAATTTATTGCTAGTATCATCTAATTCGCAGTACTTTTTTATTAATTTCCCATTCATATCTGAATTGTAATATATATTTTCTTTTTCAAATCTATTAAGCTGCAATTTTCTAGCTTTTTCTACTCTTTTTCTCATGTTTTCTGAACTTTCACTACTAATTTTGCTATTTATCTCTTTATAAGATAATGAATTTACAAATGTAAATACATCTATTCTATCTAATAAAGGACCAGATAATTTAGCTAAATATCTTTTTATATCATAATCAGAACAAGTACACTCTTTTGAGGTTTTACTTAGGTAAAAACCACAGGGACAAGGATTCATAGCACCTACTAACATAAAATTTGCAGGATAGCATACCGTGCCATTCATTCTAGATATCTTTATTTGTTTACTTTCTAAAGGTTGTCTTAACACCTCTAATACATTTTTTTTAAACTCAAGTATTTCATCTAAAAATAAAATTCCATTATGAGCTAAAGAAATTTCTCCTGGCATCAATTTATTTCCTCCCCCTACTAAAGATATTTTGGAAATAGTATGATGAGGATTCCTAAAAGGTCTACAATAGATTAATCCTAATTCTTTATCTAAATTACCAGATACACTATAAATTTTAGTAACTTCTAAAGCTTCCTTATAATTTAATTTTGGAAGTATGGTTGGTATTCTTTCTGCTATCATAGTTTTCCCTGAACCTGGAGGTCCAAACATTAATATATTATGATTACCTGCAGCAGCTATTTCTATAGCTCTTTTACAACTTTCTTGCCCTACTACATCTTTAAAATCTACATTATAATTGAGCTTTTCATATGAAACTTCCTCAAATTCATAGGGCATTAAATCCCTGTATGTTATGTAATTAATAACTTGTTTTAAATTATTTAGAGGATATATATTTGCTTTCTTAACACTAGAACACTCTTTTACATTTTCTAAAGGAACAATAAAATTATTTATATTATTTTCTATACCTTCAATTATTAAAGGCAATGCTCCTTGTATCTTTTTTAATTCACCATTTAATGAAAGTTCCCCCATTAACAAATACTTTTCTACATCTTTAAAATATACTTGTTCAGTGGCTAATAATATCCCTATAGCTACAGGTAGATCAAATAAAGATCCATCTTTTTTTAAATCTGCTGGTGCTAAATTAACTGTTATTTTACTTACTGGAAATTCAAATCCAGAGTTTACTATAGCTGCTCTTACCCTTTCTTTTGATTCTTTAATAGCTGTATTAGCTAATCCCACTATATTAAAACTTGGTAATCCATTACATATATCTACTTCTACTGTAACAATGTTTCCTTTTATTCCAACATATGAAGCTGTATTTATTTTTACTGCCAATGCAAATCACCTCATAACTAATTATTGACACATATTAAATTTATAAACTGTATTGAAAACACTTTTTTGTTAATAATTATATAAATAGAATATAAAATAGGAGGAATAATATTATGCATAAATTTAATAAATATGTAGGAAATTTCGGAGAAAACTTGGCAGAAAATTATTTAAAAAAATGTGGCTATATTATATTAGATAGAAACTTTAAATGTAAAATAGGGGAAATAGATATTATTGCATTAGATAAAGATTATATAACTTTTATAGAAGTAAAAAGTAGATACTCTCTATATTATGGTCACCCTTGTGAATGTATAAAATATAATAAAATAAAAAAAATATATAAAACTGCTCAATTTTATATATTAAAGAAAAAGTTATTTAAAAATAAGTTTAGATTTGATGTTATAGAAATAATATTAAATAAAAATACAGATAACTACTCTATAAATCTTATAAAAAATGCTTTTCAAATTAATTAAAATAAATAAGAATTTACTTTAAGATAACTATTATATTATCTTAAAGTAAATTCTTATAATATATTTTTTAAAAAACTTAATCTATGTATTTTACAATATCCATACTTTTTTATAGCTTCAATATGTTCCTTTGTTCCATAGCCTACATTTTTTTCAAAGCTATATTCAGGATATATTTTACTATATTCCTTCATTAAATTATCTCTATATACTTTTGCTATTATGGAAGCTGAAGCTATACTGGCACTTCTAGCATCACCTTTTAAAATAAATTCATTTCTTATATTTAAATTTTTAACAATATATCCATCGGATAAAACTATATCTGGTTTAATTTTAAGACCTAAACATGCTCTTTTAAGCACTTCATTATTTGCCCAACTTATTCCTTTTTCATCAATAACATCATTATTTATAATAGCTAAGCTATAACTAACAGCCTTATTTAATATAATATAATTTAACTCTTCTCTAACTTTTGAAGAAAGTTTTTTTGAATCTTTTATATTTAATATCAAATCTTCATTACAACTATGTCTTAATATTACAGCCGCAGCTACAATTGGACCTGCTAAAGGTCCTCTCCCTACTTCATCTGCACCTGCTAAATAAACATAGGGTTGAAATCTTTCATCAAAATAGTACATATCTTTTACTCTTTGTAATTCTTTTTCATGTTTGTGAAATCTTTTATGTAAAGCTAAGCTTAAATTTTTTACATTTTTTCTACTATCATTGTTCATTACTTTTATTAAGTATAATAAATCTTTTTCATTTATTAAATTATAATCTATACTATCCACTAGTACTTTTATATCCTTACAAGTCATTTCACTAATATTAAAATTATCAATATTCATTTTTATCTCTTTTCTCAATTTATTTTTCTGGTCTTTCTAAAGATATTTTTCCTAGTTTGCCAGATCTAAATTCATCTAATATCATTATAGAAACTCTATTATAATCTATATTTCCACCAGAAATTATACATCCTCTTTTTTTTGCTATGCTATCCATATTGTCTATAGCACTTTCACTTAATTCTTTTAAATTATATCTATTAATTAAATTACTAGGATAGTATAATTGCAAAACTTCTATAAGTTTTAGTGCTAATTCTTCTATATCCATAATTTCATCTTTAATTGCACCAGTAAATGCTAAATTTAGCCCTACTTTTTCATCTTTAAACTTTGGCCATAAAACTCCCGGCGTATCCATAAGTTCTATACCTATTTTAGTTTTAATCCATTGCTTGTTTTTTGTTACACCAGGTTTATTTCCTGTTTTAGCTATGTTATTTTTAGCTAATTTATTTATAAAAGAAGATTTACCTACATTAGGTATACCTACTACCATAACCCTGTCTATAATATTTTTAAGCCCTTTACTTTTAAGTCTATTGTGCTTTTCTTTTAATAATTCATTTAATGTGATTTTTATTCCTTTTAATCCTTCCCCAGTTAAACTATTACCAGGTATTGCTTTAATATCATTTCTTGATAAAAATTGTATCCATTGATTAGTTATTTTTTCTTCACTTAAATCACTTTTATTTAACAATATTATTCTTGGCTTATTAGCACAAATTTCATTTATTTCTGGATTAGCACTAGATTTTACTATTCTAGCATCTCTTATCTCTATTATGGCATCTACTAACTTTAAGTTTTCTTTTATTTCTCTTCTAGTTTTTGCCATATGACCTGGAAACCATTGAATTGCCATGAATATCTTCCTTTCTTAATTTATTTTACCAAAACTGCTAAAAGGAAATATCCTAAAAGCTGCTCTCCCTACTACCATTTTTAATTTTACAAATCCTACATCTGGATACCTACTATCCATACTATTATTTCTGTTATCTCCCATAACAAATATAGTTCCTTTTGGTATCTCTACATCATTTTGAAAATTATCATCTATTTGACTATCCATAGTTTCAAGAATATATGGTTCTTCCTTTGCTATATTATTTACATACAATTTTCCATCTTCAATTCTAACCTTATCTCCACCTACTGCTACAACTCTTTTAATAAACTTCTCTCTAGGATCTCCTGGATATTTTATTACTACAATATCTTCTGGTTTAGGTTCTCTAAAATAATAAGACACTTTTTCTACAATAAGTCTATTTTTATGTTGCAAAGTTGGATCCATTGAATGTCCATCTACACTTACAGTTTCAAAAACAAAAGTCATAATTAAAAAAGCTGCTATAATAGATATTATTATAGCCTTCCCTAATTCTATTAATTCTTTTAACAAATATAACACCGCCTCTTATAACAAAAAAGGGACTTATTAAAGCCCCATTTTTTATCTTATCATTTCTTTTACTTTTGCTGCCTTACCAATTCTATCTCTTAAGTAGAATAGTTTAGCTCTTCTTACTTTACCTCTTCTTGTTACTTCAATTTTATCGATTATAGGAGCATTTACAGGGAATGTTCTTTCTACGCCAACGCCATAAGATATTCTTCTTACAGTGAAAGTTTCTCTTAATCCTCCATTTTGTCTTTTAATTACAGTACCTTCAAATACTTGTATTCTTTCTCTGTCTTTTTCTTTAATTTTTACGTGAACTTTTACAGTATCACCTGCTTTAAAGTTTGGTAAGTCAGTTCTAATTTGATCAGCTTCTATTGCTTTTATTACATCTAACATGTGCATTCACTCCTTAAATTTATTTGACGTTCTTATCCAGTAAATATATATACAGATAGAGGACCGCCCGTACTAGCACAAAATTTATTTTATCATACAGAATATAGTTTTTCAATATGTAAATTGTTATTTCTAAATTATTTACATATTAATTTTTAATATTATCCCTTAATAATTTTATATCTTCCTTCGTTAATTTTATATTTTTAAATAAATCTGGACGTTTTTTTCTTGTAATTTTTAAAGACTGCGCTCTTCTCCATTTTCTTATATTTTCATGATGTCCAGATAATAAAACTTCTGGCACATTTTCTCCTTCAAAATATTTAGGACGAGTATACTGAGGATATTCTAATAATCCATTATAAAAAGATTCTTCTGTATAACTTTCACTGCTTGATAATACTCCTGGCACCATTCTGCATATACAATCTACAACAGGTATACATGCCATTTCTCCACCAGTAAGCACAAAGTCTCCTAAAGATATTTCCATATCTATATATTTATATATTCTTTCATCTATTCCTTCATAATGCCCACATAGAAATATAATTTCTTTTTCTTTGGATAAATTTTTAGCTAAATCTTGATTAAAAGTTTTCCCCCTAGGTCCTAAAAAAATAACTTTAACATCTTTATTCTTTTTTACATGTTTTATACAATCTACTATAGGTTGAGCTTTCATAACCATTCCAGCTCCACCTCCATAAGGATAATCATCTACTTTTTTATGCTTATCGTCAGTAAAATCTCTAATATTAAATGTAGTTATATTTATAATACCTTTATTTTTAGCTCTACCTATTATACTGTGGTTAAAAATTTCAAACATTTCAGGAAATAAAGTTAATATATTTATATTTATTGCCATACTTCTAAAGGCTTTATTATTATTTCTTCCCTTTCTATATCTATTTTAACCACAACACTTTTTAAGGCAGGTATTAACACTTCTTTTTTTCCTTTAACCCAATATACATCGTTGCTTCCTGTTTTTATTACATCGTATACTTTTCCGAATTCAAAACCATTTTCATCTAATACATTGCAACCTATTATATCTGCTATATAATAACTACTTTCTGGCAGTTTTACAGCATCTTCTCTAGCTACTTCTATATATTTATTTCTATGCTTATTTGCTTTTTCTACTGTATCTATACCTTCTATTTTTAATATAACTTTTTTATTTTGAATTTTGCACTCTAACACATTCATTTCTATGCCATCTATGTATATTCTTTTTAATTTTTTAAATCTATTTATATCATCAGTTAATGGATATACTTTTACTTCTCCTTTAATACCGTGTGTATTAATTATTTGACCTACACTTAAATACTTTTTTTTACTCACTTTCATTACCCTTTCTATTAAAAAAGAGTTAGGTAAGGCCTAACTCCTTTATATTATCTCTACAACAACTCTTTTATTTTCCTTTATTGCCGCTGCTTTTACAACAGTTCTTATAGCTTTAGCTATTCTTCCTTGTTTTCCTATAACTTTACCCATATCTTCTGGTGCAACCTTAAGTTCAAGAATTATTGACTGCTCTCCGCTAACTTCATTAACATGAACCATATCTGGATTATCTACTAATGACTTAGCTATAACTTCAAGTAATTCTTTCATTTACTACACCCCCAGTGATTACTTTAAAAACTTTTTCTATAGTCCTACTTTAGAAAAAAGTTTCTTAACTACATCTGTTGGTTGAGCACCATTTTTAACCCATTTATCTGCTTTTTCTTCATCTATTTTTACAGTAACAGGTTCTGTAGTTGGGTCATAGTAACCTATTTCTTCTATAAACTTACCATCTCTTGGAGCTCTTGAATCTGCTACAATTACTCTATAAAATGGAGCTTTCTTTTTACCCATTCTTCTTAATCTTATTTTAACTGCCATCTATGTCACCTCCTTTTAATGTTGAATTAATGTATTAAAATGGAAATTTTCCAAATAACCCTTTTTTATTAAAAGACTTTTGCATGCCTTTCATTTGCTTCATCATTTTTTTCATAGATTCAAAATCTTTAAGTAGCTTATTTACTTGCTGTATAGTAGTTCCTGAACCTTTAGCTATTCTTTTTTTTCTAGAAGGTGAACTGCTTACCAAAGAAGAATTTCTTCTCTCTTTTAAAGTCATAGAATTGATTATAGCTTCTATTCTAGATAATTCCTTTTCACCTTGACTTAAATCAACATTTTTTAATTCTTTTGTAGACATACCTGGAATCATTTCTATCAATTTATTTAATGGACCTAATTTTTTCATCTGTTGCATAGATGTTAAAAAATCTTCAAAGTTAAATTCTTGATTTAACATTTTACTTCCAAGTTCTTTTGCTTTTTCTGCATCTATGGATTGTTGAGCTTTTTCTATTAGTGATAGTACATCACCCATTCCCAATATTCTAGATGCCATTCTGTCTGGATGAAATACTTCTAAATCACTCATCTTTTCACCTATACCTGCAAATTTTATAGGTTTTCCAGTGATAGATTTTATAGATAAAGCTGCTCCTCCTCTTGTGTCACCATCTAATTTAGTTAAAATTACTCCTGATATATCTAATTTACTATTAAAATTTTCAGATACATTAACAGCATCTTGTCCTGTCATAGAATCTACTACTAAAAGAATCTCATTAGGATTTACTGAATCCTTAATATCAATTAACTCACCCATTAATTCCTCATCTACATGAAGTCTTCCTGCTGTATCAATTATTACTGTATTTAAATCATTTTTTTTAGCATGCTCTATAGCTGCTTTAGATATATCCACAGGACTAGCCTTATCACCCATATTAAATACAGGTATATTTATTTGGCTTCCAACTACTTGCAATTGCTTTATTGCTGCTGGTCTGTACACATCACATGCTACTAATAAAGGTTTCTTATTTTTATTTTTTCTAAGATGCAATGCAAGTTTTCCTGCCATAGTAGTTTTTCCTGCACCTTGCAATCCTACAAGCATAATAACAGTAATACTATTTTGAGAAAAATCTATTTCACTTTCCTTACTTCCCATTAGTTCTGTAAGTTCTTCATTAACTATTTTAATAACTTGCTGTCCTGGTGTTAAACTATTTAACACTTCATTTCCTAAGCATTTTTCACTTACGTTTTTTGTAAAGTTTTTAACTATCTTGTAATTTACATCTGCTTCTAATAAAGCTAACTTTACTTCTCTCATAGCTTGCTTAATGTCTTTTTCACTAAGTTTTCCTTTTCCCCTAAGTTTCTTTATAGTTTCTTGAAGTTTAGAAGCTAATCCTTCAAAAGCCATGATACTCCTCCTATAAATTTTCTATTATTTTTCTTTTCATATTATTTAATAAATTAAATGTGTCTTTAAAATCTTCTTTTTTTATTTTTTCTTCTAAACTGAATATATAATCAATTAATTCACTCTTTATTTCTTTTAATTTCTTATTTTTGCTCATTAACTTTAATTTAGATTCATAATTAAATAAAAGTTTATTACATCGCTTAATAATATCATAAATAGCTTGCCTTGTTGTTTTAGTATGTTCTGATATCTCTGAAAGCGATAAATCTTCATTATAATATAAAGTCATTATATTTTTTTGCTTTGATGTTAAAAGTTCCCCATAAAAATCTAATAAAACACTTATTATAATTCTGTCTTCCATAAAAATTCCCCGTTTACTAAATTATATTATATATGTTTTTAACGAATTCTATAATATCAGAAAAAATATTGGCTGTCAAGTATTTTTACTTAACACCTATTATTAAAATAACGCTTCAACAAATTCCTTAGCATTAAACTCTTGTAAGTCATCTACACCTTCCCCTATACCTATTAATTTAACTGGAACATTAAGTTGATGCTTTATAGAAATAATTACTCCTCCCTTAGCTGTTCCGTCTAGTTTAGTAAGTATTATGCCATTTAAATCACAAACCTCCATAAATTGTTTAGCTTGCTCTACAGCATTTTGACCTGTAGTAGCATCTAATACTAAAAGCGTTTCTTTTTCTGATTCTTTAAACTCTCTATCTATTACTTTATTTATTTTTCCTAGTTCATTCATTAAATTTTTTTTATTATGTAATCTGCCGGCAGTATCACATATTAATACATCTACTTTTCTTGCTTTTGCTGCTTGTATTCCATCATAAACTACTGCTGCCGGATCAGAACCTTCTTGATGCTTCACTAAATCTACTGCTGCTCTTTTACTCCAAACTTCTAATTGATCTATAGCAGCTGCTCTAAAAGTATCTGCTGCTGCTAAAAGAACTTTATATCCATCATCTTTTAATTTATAAGCTACTTTTCCTATAGAAGTGGTTTTACCAACACCATTCACTCCAATAACTAACATAATCTTTGGAGTTTTTTCTGGTTTAATACTTTCTTTACTATCTCCAAGTAAATCTACTATTACTTCTTTTAAGCAAGGCTTAATTTCATTAGGATCTTTTATTTTTTTCTCATTTATTTTTTCTTTTAACTTATCTATTATATATAAAGAAGTGTCTACTCCAATATCTGCTGTGATTAATATTTCTTCTAATTCTTCATATAAATCATCATCTATTTTAATAGCTGTTCCTAATATATCACTTACTTTATCTGTAAAATTATCTTTTGTTTTTGTTAACCCTTCCTTTAATTTATTAAAAAATTCTCCAAACACTGCTATTCCTCCTAACTTAAATTAATAGAAACTACTTTAGATATTCCTTTTTCTTCCATAGTGACACCATAAATATTGTCACTAACTTCCATAGTTCCTTTTCTATGAGTAATTACTATAAATTGAATTTTTGATGAAAATTTTCTTAAAAAACTAGCATATCTAGATACATTTATATCATCTAGTGAAGCCTCTATTTCATCTAACATACAAAAAGGAGTAGGTTTCATTTTAAGTATAGCAAAAAGTAGTGCTATAGCCGCTAGTCCTTTTTCTCCTCCAGACATTAAATTAATATTTTGAAGCTTTTTTCCTGGGGGCTGAGCATTAATTTCTATTTTACTTTTAAGTTCATCCTCCCCACACAATATTAAATCTGCACTTCCTCCATTAAATAATTCTTTAAAAGTTTCATTAAATAATAGTTTTAATTTATTAAAATTATTATTAAATATATTTTTCATCTTTTTTGTCATTTCCAATATGACTTTTTCTAGTTCTTCCTTAGCTCTAACCAAATCTTGCTTTTGTGAGTTCATAAACATAAACTTTTCTTTTAATTCTCTATATTCTTCTACAGCACCTACATTTACAATTCCTAAAGATTTTATTTCATTTTTTAAATAATTAGCCTGTTTTTTGTATTTTTCAATATTTTCAATATTCTCCTTATATTTTAAAGACTCTTCATAATTTATTCCTATATCTTCTTTTAATTTTAAAAATAAAGATTTAACTTCTGAATTATACTTTGTAAGTACAATATCATATTTATGAAGTTCTTTATCTTTTTTTTGAAGTACATTGTTTATATCTTCTAATTTACTTTTAATAGTGCCTATTATACTATTTAATTCAATTTTTCTAACATTACACTTTTCTATATACTGCTCTAATTCTTTTAAATCATGACTAATTTTTTCTTTATTAACTTCATTACATTCTATTTTTTCTTGTATACTTTCCTTATTATCATAAAGTTTTTTTAAATCTTCATTTAAATATACAATATTTTTACTTAATTCTTCAATTTCTAAATTTAATTGTTCTATTCTTTTTCTTTTATTTAAATTACTTTCTTTAATTTCAGCTTTTTTAATTTTAAAATCTGTTAATTTTTTTCGTATATCCTCTAAATCTTTTCTTTTTACAATTAAATTTTTTTCTATATGGTTTATTTTGTCAATGTTTTTATATTGACAATTATGAACATTACTTAATAATTCCTGTTTTTCTTTTAGTTCAGTATTGCTATTTAAAAGCTTATATTCAATTAATTTAATTTCATTATTAGATATGTATATGCTTTTATTTAATTTTTCCACTTCTTCTTTTAAAAGATTTATTTTATTTTCAAACTTTGCCATTTGTATACTTTTAATTTGCATTTGGTTTTTATTATTTATATTTTCTTTTTCCAAGATATCTATATTATTATTTAAAAAATTATTATTATGACTTATTTTATTTATACTTTCCTTTGTTTTATAAATACTTTCATCTATATCTTTAATTTTTCTTTTTCTGCCTATTATATTAAAATTTTTTTTAGATAAACTTCCTCCTGTTAAAGCTCCTCCTGCATTTACTATTTCCCCAGATAAAGTTACAATTTTATAATTATAATTTATTTTTTTGGCTATTTCTAGTGCATTATCTATATTATCTACTATTATAGTTCTTCCTAAAACATATTCTATTGCATTTTTTATATTATCATCATATTGTATTAATTCACTAGCCAATCCAATAAATCCTTGGGTACTTTTTAAATATTTAGGTATATTTATTTTTTTTCCTTTTATTATATTAAGAGGTAAAAAAGTAGTTCTTCCTAATTTATTTAACTTTAGATATTCTATTAATCTTTTAGCAATATTATCATTTAAAGTTATAATATTAGAAATACTTCCACCTAAAGCAATTTCTATAGCTATTTCTAAATCCTTGTTTACGTTTATTGATTCTCCTAATAAAAAACACTTTCCTATAAAATTAGGTATTTTATTATTATTTAAATGTTCTACTAATTTTTTAGATGTTTTGCTATATCCCTCATAATGTTTTTCCAAATTTAAAAGTATACCTTTATTTGTTTCTAACTTATTTAAAAAGTAATTTTCATTTTTTAATTTTACATCATTTTCTTTTATTTTATTTTTAATATTTAAAATTTTATTTTCATTCTTATTTATAATAATTTCATATTGTTCTATATGCTTTAACAAACTATCAATTTGTGTTTTTGCATTTTCTTTTTCATTTAATTTTAATTTTAAAAATTCACTACTATCCTTTACATAATTAGAAGTTTCTTCTCTTTTACATTTTAAACTTTCTATTTCATTCTCTATTATATTTATTTTATTTTTTACATCAGATACATTACTTAAAAATTCTATTTGATCTTCTTTTAAATACTTTAATGAATTTTCTTCATTTTCTATATTT
The DNA here is from genome assembly GCF_001758365.1 of Clostridium acetireducens DSM 10703. Classification (GTDB taxonomy): domain Bacteria; phylum Bacillota; class Clostridia; order Clostridiales; family Clostridiaceae; genus Clostridium_C; species Clostridium_C acetireducens. Next base: position 42,334 of record NZ_LZFO01000001.1, on the reverse strand, counting down.
AAATTAATATTATTAAATTTATCTTCATAAAAATTTATATATTCTTTAGTTTTTAAATTTAAATCTATAATTTCCTTAACTTTATTTTCTTCATCTAATTTAATTCTTTTTAATTTTATTATTTTATCATTTTGTTCCTTTATTAATTTATTATATTTATTTATATTTTCTAATGTATATTTAACTTTATCTTTTAAAAATTCTATCTCTGAAATAGTTTTTTCATAATTACTTTTATTATCATAGTAACTTTGCTTTAATACTTCTATTTTTTTTTCTAATTTATATAAATCATCATTATAATTATTTAATTTACTAGCATAATTATTTTTTTGTTCTAATAGTTTTTCTTTTTCATTTTCTAATATATTTATTGTACTTTTGCATTTTTGTATTTGCTTTTCTATATTGTCTATACTATAAAGTATTATATTTATATCTTTAGAATTTAACATTTCAGATAAGTGAATAAACTTTTTTGCCTTTTCACTTTCTATTTTTAAAGGATTTAGCCTCTCTTCATAAGTATTTAATATATCTTGTATCCTTATTAAATTTTGTTCTGTAGTTTGAAGCTTTTTTTCTCCTTCTTCTTTTCTCAACTTAAACTTTACTATACCAGCAGCTTCTTCAAGTACAGATCTTCTATCTTCTGGTTTACCGCTTAATATAGCATCTATTTTTCCTTGACCTATTATAGAATAACCTGCTTTTCCCAATCCAGTATCCATTAATAATTCCTGTATTTCTTTTAATCTGCATTTGGTATTATTTATATAATAGTCACTTTCACCTGATCTATATACTTTTCTTGTTATTTTTATATCAGAATATTCTAAAGGAAGCTTTTTATCAGCATTATCTAATATTAATGATACCTCTGCCATTCCTAAAGATTTTCTGTATTGGGTTCCAGCAAATATAACATCTTCCATTTTATTTCCTCGTAAGTTTTTAATACTTTGTTCCCCTAAAACCCACATTACTGCATCTATTACATTACTTTTTCCACTTCCATTAGGACCTACTATAGCTGTAACACCTTTATCAAATGTTAGTTCTATTTTATCTGCAAAAGATTTAAATCCTCTTAGTTCAATAGATTTTAAGAACATATATTACACTCCTAGTTAAATAAATATCATTGGCAATAATCCTGCTATAAACATTATAACTAAAAATATTATCAATATTTTCATCATTTTATCTCTTGTTTTTTTCTTCATAGCAATCTCTCCTTTAATCTAAATATGCATGGAAATAACTAATAATAGTTTATATTATATATAAAAAAATATCAATTAAAATAACGCTCTTTTCATGTACTAGTTAAATTTTTAGACAAAATTAAAACCGTGTTTTTATAGCACGGTTTTAAAACTTTTCTAAATTTATCTTGGTTCAACAATAAACTTTATAGCTGTTCTATTCTCTCCTTCTATATTTACATCTGAAAAAGCAGGAATAACTATTAAATCTATTCCATTTGGTGCCACAAATCCTCTTGATATTGCTATAGCTTTAACAGCTTGATTAACAGCACCTGCTCCTACTGCCTGAATTTCAGCAGCAGAATTTTCCCTTAAAGTTGCTGCTAAAGCCCCCGCTACTGATTTTGGTTGAGATTTAGCTGATACTTTTAATATTTCCATAAATAAATCCTCCCTTTTTTACTTTATATTGGCTGTATATAATTCCCTACTATAAAACTATTTCTATAAAGCCTTTGAATATCCTTTTATATATTTACTTTTAGTATAATCATAAATATCTATATTAACAAATTTATTTTCATCTTTTATAATAATATTAAATTTATCTACATGGTTTTTTTGTATTACTTTAATATTTTTTAAAACTAATTCTTTCTTAACTTCATTAAAAAACTCTTTTTTATTAGCATATAATTTAGATATATCTTTGGGATTAACCTCTAGTATAACATGCTCACTTTTCGTAAATTCTTCTTTTATTTTTTCTTTTACTACATCATTTATAATACTTCCTTCTACTAATTCTCTAAAAGCAGGATGAAAAGGTCCAGCTACTAAATCTTTTCCTATGTTTATTTCTTCTGTAGGTTGAAGACCTATTCTAATTACTTTTATGTTATTAGCTAAAAACATTTGATATACTATTTTTGTTATTTCAATGGCTTTTTTTAATGAATAAGGTGTATATAAATTATTATAATACATATCTTCCATAGGTGTATTTTTCACTACTAAAGCAGGATATATCCTACATATATTAGGTTTTATTTTTATAACTTTTTTAGCTGTTTCTATATCCTTTTTAAAATTATCTCCTGGAAGTCCTAGCATAATTTGATGCCCCAAAGTAAATCCATATTTTTTTATTAAATTAGATGCTATCTCCACATCTTCTATTGTATGCCCCCTTCCAGATTTTAATAACACTTCTTCATCTAAAGATTGAATACCTAACTCTATTATATCTACAGAATAATCCTTAAGATTTTGAAGTATTTCATGGTTAATATAATCTGGTCTAGTAGACATATGTATATAATCAACATAGCCTTTATCTTTATATTCTTTAGCTACAGATAATAGCTCTTTTTGTCTATTTATATCTATAGCCGTAAAAGTTCCTCCAAAAAAAGAAACTTCTATTGTAGCATCTTTGTTTTTTATAGTATCTAAATATTCTTCTATAATATTCTTAGTGTAATATTTATCTACTTTATTTTCATTTCCTGTTATTGAATTTTGATTGCAAAATACACAATTATGAGGGCATCCCTCATGAGGTACAAATATTGGTATTATATAATGTGTTTTTCCCATATTAATCCTCCAAAATTTCTAAAGCTTTTTTAGCAGCATTTTGCTCTGCTTCTTTTTTACTAAATCCACATCCATATCCTATTACATCTTTATTGGCTATTACTTGTATATAAAACTTTCTCCTATGCGGTGGTCCTTCAAATTTTGATAAATTATACTGTATATATGCATCACCATTTTCTTGTAATGTTTCTTGCAACTTTGTTTTATAATCAAATACTATTTCATTTTTCTCTGCTTTTTCTATTATATTATTAAAATTGTAAACAATAAATTTTTTAGCAGCTTCATATCCTTCATCTAAGTATATAGCTGCAATAATTGCTTCTACACAATCTGCTAATATGGATACTCTTTCTCTTCCACCTGTTAATTCTTCTCCTTTACTCATATTAATATATTCTCCTAGATTCCATTTTAAAGATATATTATACAAAGAAGTTTCACAAACAATTAAAGATCTTAATTTAGTAAGTTCACCTTCTGATTTATCTTTATATTTTTTAAATAATAATTCTGATATACATAGTTGCAAAACAGAATCTCCTAAAAACTCTAATCTTTCATTAAATTGTACATGTTTCTTTTGATTAGCAAAAGAACTATGAGTAAGTGCAATATCTAAAAGCTCTATGTTATTAAATTTTAAATTCAATTTATATTCTAACTGTTTAAGTATAATATACCTGTATTTCATACTCACTACTCCCTTTAAAGAGTTTATTATTCAAAGTACTTTTAAATAAATACTTTCAATAATAAACTCATACTATTTTAAATTTAAAAGTCCCGTAAATTTATAACGGGACTTAATTTTTATTCTTCAGTATGATTTTTTATGTATTCAACTACATCTCCTACTGTTGATATTTTTTCAGCTTCTTCATCTGGAATTTCTAAATCATACTCAGTTTCTAAAGCCATTATTAATTCTACTATATCAAGAGAATCAGCACCTAAATCATCAACAAAAGAAGAATCCATATTTATTTCTTCAATTTCTAGACCTAATTGCTCTGCTATTATTCCCTTTATTTTTTCTAATATACTATTTTCAGCCATGGATTTCACCTCCTAAAATAATGCATTATTCTAAATAAATAATATTACATTAATTTTTTTTAGTCAATATAAGTTATAAAATCATTATTTTTTTATTATTACCATTTTATATTTTATTATTATTTATTTTGCTTAATTCCTCTACTATATTATCTATAATTTTATTTTCATAACAATTAATTGCCTGTTTTATAGCATTTTTAAATGCCTTAGCATTAGAACTTCCATGAGCTTTTATGCATATGCCTTTAGCTCCTAAAAAAGCTGATCCGCCATACTCTGCATAATCAAATTTCTTTTTAAATTTATTAAAAACAGGCTTTAATAGCACTCCACCTACTTTTGTTTTAAAAGAACACATTATTTCTTGTTTTAACATTTGAAAAATATTAGAAGCTACACCTTCATACATTTTTAATATAGTATTTCCAATAAAGCCATCACATACTAATATATTTACATCTCCATTTACAACATCTCTAGGTTCTATATTCCCTACAAAATTAAAATTTGAATCTTTTAATAATTTATACACTTCTTTTGTTAATTCATTACCTTTTTCTTCTTCAACTCCTATATTAACTAACCCTACAGTTGGATTTGTTATTTTTAATATATTTTCAAAATATATTTTGCCCATTAATGCAAATTGAACTAAATAAGAAGACTTGCAATCTACATTTGCTCCTGAATCTATTACCATAAATACTCCATCTTTTCCAGGCATTACTGGAGCTAATGCTACTCTATCTATGCCCTTTATTCTTCCTATTATAAAAGTAGCTCCTGCCATTAAAGCTCCTGTGCTTCCTGCAGAAACTATTGCTTGAGCTTTTCCATCTTTTACACAATTTAAGGCTTTTACTAAGCTAGAATTTTTTTTTCTTCTAACAGCCATAACTGGAGGCTCATTAGTATTTATAACTTCTTCTGCATCTAATACTTCAATTCTATCTTTATTATATTTATATTTGCTTAATTTGTATTTTAGTACTTTTTCTGGACCTGTTAATATAATACTTAAATTATTACTTTCATTAATTGCTTGTATACATCCATCTATTACTGCATCTGGAGCAAAATCTCCTCCCATTCCGTCAACTGCTACTGTAATCAAAAGGAACTCACTTCCCTTCTAAATTTAAATAATTACAAATTCACTTCAAAAGTATATACCAAAATATTACCAAATGCAATATTTAAATTAAAAATAAAAGAAAGTCATATGACTTTCTTTAGAAATTAATTTTCATTTGAAATAACTTCCTTACCTTTATAATATCCACAAACCTTACAAACTCTATGAGCAAGCTTGGGTTCATGACATTGAGGACATTCAACTACTCCAGGTAAAGTTAATTTAAAAGTTTGAGCTCTTCTTGAATCTCTTTTTGATTTAGAAGTTTTTCTCTTTGGATTTGCCACAGTAAACACCTCCTTAATTCTTTAAAAGAAATCTTTTAATTGGGCCAACCTTGGGTCTACATCATCATCTTTACAATTACATTTAGAATAATTTAAATTTGTACCACACTGCTGGCACAATCCCTTACAATTTTCTTTACAAAGTCTCTTAATTGGTAAAGCCATTATTATGTTATTCATAATTACTTCAGCGATATCTATCTCATCACATTCTATTGAGATGACATCTTCATCTTCACACTTTTTACAATTTGAGAACTCTTCTACAATATTTAAATCTATTTTATAAGGAAATTTGCTAAGACACCTTGAACAACTTAATTCTACATTAGTATTAATTTTTGCTTCTAAATGTAGTAAATTTCCCATTTTACTTACGGAGCCCTTTAATTTTATAGTGTCTAAAAATTTTATATTTTCACTACCGTCAAAAAGAATATCTTTTTTTAATTCTAAATCAATATCCTTTTTCAATACTTTTTCTTGTACTAAATCCTGTACATCTATTTTCATAATGCTTCACCTCTATACATTAGACACGATTTATTATATAAATATGAAGATTAAAAGTCAAGTTTTTTATTTTATTTCAACAATTGTCTTAGTTTCTTTAGCTATCATAAGTTCTTCATTAGTAGGAATTACAAATACTTTTACCCTTGATTCTTTTGAACTAATATCCATAGCTTTTCCTCTAATTTTATTTTTTTCCTTATCTACATTAATCCCCATAAACTCTAAATTCTCGCACACTTTTTCTCTTGTTTCTGGAGAATTTTCACCAAGACCTGCCGTAAATACTATACAGTCTACGCCTCCCATTGCCGCTATATAAGCTCCTATAAACTTTTTAACTCTATAACAAAATACTTCTAAAGCAAGTTCTGCTCTTTTATTTCCTCTACTAGCTGCTTCTTCTATATCTCTAAAGTCACTGCTTACTCCTGATATACCTAAAACCCCAGATTCTTTGTTTAATAAATTATCCACATTATCTATTGTTAATTCACCTGTTTTCATTAAAAATGGAATTATAGCTGAATCTATATCACCACATCTAGTTCCCATAGCTAATCCTTCAAGAGGTGTAAAACCCATACTAGTATCTACGGATTTTCCCTTATCTATTGCACACAAACTAGCTCCATTCCCTAAATGACAAGTTATTATTTTTAAATCTTTTTTATTTTTACCTAACATTTGTGCTGCTACATCAGAAACATATTTATGAGATGTTCCATGAAATCCATATTTTCTTATAGCATATTTAGTATATAACTCATATGGTAAAGGATATATATAAGCATAATCTGGCAAAGTTTGATGAAAAGCTGTATCAAATACAGCTACCATAGGAATATTAGGAATTAATTCTCTACAAACATTAATTCCAACTATATTTGCTGGATTATGTAGAGGTGCTAATTTTACACACTGTTCTAAAACTTTTATAACATCTTCATTTATCAAAACTGAACTTGAATATTTTTCTCCTGCATGTACAACTCTATGTCCTACAGCAGATATTTCATTCATATTTTTTATAACTCCATATTCTTCATGAGTAAGTGCTTCTACAACTAATTTTATTGCTTCTTTATGATCTTTCATATACTGCTTAATTTCATATTTACTATCATTTATTTTTTGAGTTAGTACAGAACCTTCTATACCTATTCTTTCTACAAGCCCCTTAGCCATTACCTCCTCATTTTTCATATTTATCAATTGGTACTTTAAAGATGAACTCCCACAATTTATAACAAGTATTTTCATATGTATTCTCCTTTCAATATTACTATATTTTTTAAATTTAAAATCTTATATACCTAGTTTAACCAATTGCTAAAAATTTATATAACACATTTGAATATATACTTTTAAAAAAGAAACAATATGGTAGTATGTAGTATAATATAGACATATTATATCATTAAATTTATAAAAAAAATACTTTTTACAAAATGGAGGATAAAATGAATATTACAGGTTTAATAGTTGAATATAATCCTTTTCATAATGGTCATTTATACCATATAAATAAATCAAAAAAAGTCACAAAAGCAGATGGTATAATTGCTGTAATAAGTGGTAATTTTACACAAAGAGGAATACCTTCTATAATAGATAAATGGACTAAAACTAAAATAGCTCTTTTAAACGGTATAGACCTTGTAATAGAATTGCCAGCTTTATATAGTTTATCTTCTGCTGAATTTTTTGCCCAAGGTGCCATAAGTTTATTACAAAATTTAAATGTAGTAAATAATATATGCTTCGGAAGCGAAATTGAAAATATTAATATTTTAAAAGAAATATCTGAAATACTAATAGAAGAACCTGAAATTTTCAAAGAAACCCTTAAAAAAAATTTAAATAAAGGATTTTCTTATCCTTACTGCAGAAATAAAGCATTAATTTATTATTTTAATAATATAAAAAAATCAAATATAAATTTAGACACTATACTAAATTCTCCTAATAATATATTAGGAATTGAATATTGTAAAAATATAATAAAGCTTGGAAACAATATAGTTCCCTTTTCTATAAAAAGGATAGGTAGTAATTATAATAGTTTAAACTTTACCAAAGAATTTTGCAGTGCCTCTGCTATAAGAAATTTTTTAAAATACAATAATAATCTCAACGAAATAAAAAATTATATACCTAATAACGAATTTACTATATTTAATAATTTAATTAATTCTAGTTATAAATTTTGTTTTGAAGATTCAATGATTCCTTATATAAAATATAAATACTACAATTCAATAAATAGTTTGAAAAATTTACCTGACATATCAGAAGGCTTAGACAATAGAATATACAAATTTTTAGATAACTGTTCATCTTATGAAAATTTAATAAAGTCAATAAAAAGTAAAAGATATACTTTTACTCGTATAAGTAGGATACTTTGTCAGTTTTTTTTAGGATTTGACTTATACAATACTAGTGAATTAAGAAAATTTTCCTGTCCTTATGCTAGAATATTAGGTTTTAATAATACAGGTGCTACTATTTTAAAAAATATAAAAAATAAAAGCCAAATTCCTTTATACACTAAACTTCCAAAAGAAAAAAATGACATTTTAAATTTAGATATACAATCTACAAAAATGTATAGTTTAATAAACAATGCTATTAATCCCAATAGTGATTATTTAACTAGTCCTATAATTATATAAATAATATAGAATAAATTACCTACTACATTAATATAAATTTATTAAAGCAATATTAGGAGAAACATAATTGATAATATTAATATTTTTGTTGTGTATTTCAATATTTTGCATTATATTCTTTTTATTTAAAAAGAAAAACATACTTATAACTATACTATTTTCATTATCTTTATTGTACTTTATACTTAATCCTGAAATATGTATAAACTCTACATTAAATGGAATAAAGATATTTTTTAATAAAGTATTTCCCTCTTTATTCCCATTTTTAATAATTTCAAATATAATAATTTCTTATGATGGTATTTCTATATATTCTAAACTTTTGGGTAGTATACTTTGTAAACCCTTAAGATTGCCTAAAGAATGTAGCTTCGTATTAATTATAAGTGCCTTATGCGGATATCCTCTTGGTGCAAAATATTGCTGTGATTTATATGAAAAAGGAATTATAGACTTTAACACTACTGAAAGGCTATTGAACATAGCATCAAATGCTAGTCCATTATTTATTGTTGGTGCAGTAGGTACTTCTATGCTTCAAAATCCTTACTTAGGATATTTATTGCTTATTTCTAACTATATATCTTGTATAATAATGGGTTTAATTCTTCCAAGTAAGATTACAAGTACAATAAATAAAAATTTTACAAATAAAGTGTCTGTTAATAAAAACATAGGAAATATATTGAAGGATAGTATTGAAAATTCTATAAAGACATGTTTATCTATAGGTGGATTTATAACTATTTTTTCAGTATTAAATACAATAATAAAAAATAATTTTTTATTTAATACACTAGTAAATAATATTAGTTTACTATTAAATATACCTAAAGAAGCAATTGAGGGTTTTTCTTTAGGATTAATAGAAATAACAAACGGCTGTAATATAATATCTTTAAATTACATAAACACATATTATAAACTAATAATAATAAGTTTTTTAATTGGTTTTAGCGGTATATCAATTATATCTCAAGTTTATTCTTTTACGTATAAATTTAATTTTTCTATAAAAAAATATACTTATAGAAAGTTAATTCAAAGTTTTATATGTGCTTTTACTACTATGCTATTATATACTTTTGGAATATTTAATTCATATATTCAAACTTTAAATACCAGTTATAAAAGCATATCTTGGCTTCAAAACTTGCTATTAATATTAATTGTATTACCTTTTATACTACATAACATAAAAAATTTATTTCATATTTCTTAAATCATTTATATTACTTTTTAAAATTTTAGAAGTTTCATTAAAATCTTCTTCCAGTGAATAAATCAAACTATCCATTTGATTTTTAAAATTTTCAATTATTATTTTGCTTTTTGAATTTATTTCTTTTTCTAATTCATTTATTACTTCTTCTGCATAATTTTTAGCACCATTTCTTATATTACTTGCATCCTTTTGAGCTGAGGTAACTATTTCCTCAGCTCTAGTAACCGCTTCCCTAGCAATATCATGATTTTCTATTTCTCTTCTTAACTTTTCTATATTTTGATTTTTAATAATTTCCGCTTCTTTTATAGCATCCTTTAATATTCTATCTTTTTCTTCTACAATCCATTGAGCTTTTTTAAGTTCATCTGGTAGTGAATTAATTATTTGATCCAATACACTTAAAATTTCTTTTTTATTTACTTTTACTTTGCCGCTAAAAGGTGCTTTATTAGAAGTCTCTATTATATCTACAAGGTATTCTATTAACTTTATTACTCTCATTACTTTTCCCTACCTCACTACTTTTTATCACCTTTTTTGTTCATTTACCCTTAAAATAATATTATTTTCTATGTTTTCAGGAACTAATCCTTTAATACATCCACCAAAAATAGCCACCTGTTTTACAGAAGATGAACTTACAAAAGAATACTTAGGATTAGTCATCATAGCTACAGTTTCTATAGTTGGATCTAATTTCTTATTCATTATTGACATTTGAAATTCATATTCAAAATCTGATACTGTTCTTATTCCTTTAATTATAATATTAGCATCTTTTGTTTTCATAAAATCTACTAATAGACCGCTAAAACTTTCCACCTTTACATTATGTATTCCATTAGTAACTTTTTTTATTAATTCTACTCTTTCTTCTATATCAAATAGTCCTTTTTTATCTGGATTTACAAGTACTGCAACTATTACTTCATCAAAAATCTTAGCTGATCTTATTATTATATCTAAATGTCCATTAGTTATAGGGTCAAAACTCCCAGGATAAACAGCCGTTTTCATTTTATTCCTCCTTATGCTTATAAAACACAATAGTTGTATTTCCGTATTTTCTATAATCGGTTAATGTTATATTTTCAGTACCTTTGTATAATTCTTCTTTTGAATCTATTTTAGTAACAATTATACCTTCTTCATCTAATAAATTCCCTTTGTCAATCATTTCTATAGCTAGAGGTATCATGTCTTTTAAATAAGGTGGATCTATAAAAATCAAATCAAAAATCTTATTATTGTTTTGAAAATATTTTAAAGCTTCATAAGAATCCATATTTAAACACTTACATATATTTTCAAACTTTAAATTTTCAACATTCTTTTTTAATAATTCAAATGTTTTTGTTCCTTTATCTACTAAATAACATTCTTTTGCTCCTCTACTAGCTGCTTCCAATCCCAAGCTTCCAGTGCCTGCAAACACATCCAATACTGTTGAATCATATACTCTAGTTTGAATAATATTAAATATAGATTCTTTTACTCTATCTAATGTAGGTCTTGTTTCCATTCCTTCTGGGGGTAAAAGTTTTCTCCCTTTAGCAAGACCTGCAATTATTCTCATTTTTGCTCCTGCCTCCTTTATAATGCTAAATTTATCACTAATTATTTTCTATTACATTTTAACACATATATTTATAATATACAAAGTTATTTATAAAAATTCATAGATTTAACATTTATATTATATAAATACTTTTACTTAAAAAATTAACACATTATTAAATAAAGAAATTAATTTAAATAAAAGTATTAATAATTCAACTATATTATTTACATTAAAAAAAGGAGCTAAATGCTCCTTTTTTTTATATTTTCTATTCATTATTGACTATCTATAAGCTGTTGTTCTGCCATTTCTACCATTCTTTTAACCATTTGTCCTCCAACAGAACCACATTCTTTTGAAGTCATATTACCCCAATATCCATTTTCAGGGATTTTTACTCCTATATCGTTAGCAACTTCATATTTAAATTGTTCTAATGCTTGCATAGCTTCCGGAACTGCTTTTTGATTTTTTGAACCTATATTATTATTCATTATAAAGCACCTCCATTAAATATTTTTTGATTTTTCTATATTTAATTTTGTACTATTATATTGCCCAATTATATGTCTTATAAACATGCAGTATAATGAATAATATATATTTTAATACTTTAATTATATATTTTAATTAAAGCAAATAAATTTTGAGGTTTCTTCTACATTTTTTAAAATTTTTTCTCTTAAAATTATATCATCTTCTTTTTTACTATGAATAAGTTTTTTAGCTTCAAAACTAGCTAATTTAAATAAATCTATATCCTCAATTATATTAGATAATATAAATTCCTTATCTCCATGTTGCTTATATCCAAATATTTCTCCACTACCTCTTATTTTAAAATCTTCTTCTGAAATATAAAAACCATCACTACTATTTTTCATTATATCTAATCTTCTTTTTATAATGCCAGTATTTATATTTGCTATTAATATGCAATAAGATTTATATTTTCCTCTTCCAACTCTTCCTCTTAATTGATGAAGTTGAGCTAATCCAAATCTTTCTGCATTTTCTATTATCATTAAAGAAGCGTTAGGAACATTTACACCAACTTCTATTACTGTAGTAGATACCAAAACTTTTATTTCATTATTTTTAAATTTATCCATTACTTCTTTTTTTTCTTTTCCATTCATTTTACCATGCAAAATAGCCATAGATATTTCACTAAAATACTTTTCTTTTAGACTATTATATAAATTTTCTACTGAAACTAAATTTGTATCTTCTTTATCTTCTACCAAAGGACATACTATGTATATTTGCCTTCCTAAATTTATTTGTTTTAAAGCAAATCTATATACTTTATCTTTTTCAGAAGATTTTACATAGCTAGTTTCTATACTTTGTCTTCCTGGTGGTAACTCATCGATAATAGAAACATCTAAATCGCCATATAAGTATAACGCTAATGTTCTGGGAATTGGAGTAGCTGTCATTACTAATACATCTGCATTATTGCCTTTGTTAAATAATTTATTTCTTTGCAAAACTCCAAATCTGTGTTGCTCATCTGTTACTACCATTCCTAAATTTTTAAACTCTACATCATCTTCTATTAAAGCATGAGTTCCTACTATTATGTCTATTTTACCTTCTCTTAAATTTTGCTTTATTATTTTTTTGTTTTTATCTGTTGTACTTCCACTTAATAATTCTACTTTTATATGAAAATCTTTTAAAATGTTATTAATTTCATTAAAATGTTGTATGGCTAATATTTCTGTAGGCGCCATTAAAACTGTTTGATATCCATTTTTTACTACATTAAACATTGTTATAATAGCTACTATAGTTTTTCCACTTCCCACATCACCTTGAACTAATCTGTTCATAGGAAATGGTTTTTTTTCATCTATTAATATTTCTCTAATAACTTTACTTTGAGATTTAGTAAGTAAAAAAGGTAATTTATTTTTTAAAATTTTTAGCTCAGAGGATATTTGGAATGATATTCCTTTTATGTTTTTTCTTAAATAATATTTAAGCATCAATACCTTTAAAGAATATGTAAATAATTCTTGAAATTTTAACCTTTTTCTAGCTTCCCTTAATTCCTTCATATTTAATGGATTGTGTATATTTCTAATAGCTTTATCCAAAGAACATAATTTATATTTATCAATTAATCCTTTAGGCAAATTTTCTTCTATATGTACTTTACTTAAAATTTCCTGTATTAATTTTACTATTGTATTATTTTTTAATCCTGCTTTTAATGGATACTTAGGTACAATTTTTGTACTATTATCTTGTACCTTATAAGCATTATTTATTACTTTAGCATTTAATAAATTTATTTCTCCCCTATATTCTTGAATTTTACCAATAACTGTATAATTATTGTTTATTTTAAAACTTTTTTTTATGTAAGGTTGATTAAACCATTTTCCTTTTATAATATTTTCTCCATTAGAAAATATTATAGTAGATAGTATTTTACCACTTCTAGTCCTATAATCTCTTTTTATTTCTAAAACTTTACATTTTATAATTACCTTATTATTACTGCCGCTTCTTAAATCTTTACATAAATATATATTTTCATAATCTCTAGGAAAATATAAAAGTAAATCTAAAATATTGAATATACAACATTTTTCTAATAACTCTTTTTTTTTAGGACCAACTCCTTTTATAGAGCTTACATCACTATAAATATCCATTTTATCACTCCTGCTAAAAAAAGTTATAATAAAAGAATAAAAGCCCTCTAAAGGCTTTTTTTATTCTACAGAAATAATAAAGTAATATAGAGGTTGTTTTCCATTATAAAACTGCACATCTATTTCATCATACTTTTCTTCTATTTTATTTAAATAATTTTCTACTTCCTCTTCTTTACAATCTTCTCCATAAAATACTGTTATTAATTCACTTTCTTCTGTTATCATATTGTCAATTAACTTATCACATATATCATATATATTATTACCTACTTCTTTTATTTCTCCATTTAATATACCTAATATATCTCCTTCTTTTATTTCTCCAGTGTCTATTTCAGTATCCCTTACAGCATATGTAACATAAGCTGTTTTAACATTCTTTATAGCATTCTCCATATTAATTACATTTTTATCTAACTCTAACTGGCTATTAAAAGTTGTTATTGCTGTTATTCCTTCTGGTATAGTTTTAGTAGGTAAAACCACTATATTTTTCTCTGTAAGTTCCTTAGCTTGGTTAGCAGCCATTATAATATTTTTGTTATTTGGAAATATAAATATATTCTTTGCATTTATTTTATTTATAGCATCTAATATATCTTGAGTACTTGGATTCATTGTTTGACCGCCATGAATTACAAAATCTACATTAAGATCTTTAAATATATTAGTTATTCCCTCACCTAATGCAACAGATATAAATCCATATTCTTTTTCTTCTTTTAAATTATTTTTAGAATCACTATTATTTTCATCTACTATATGCCTATGTTGTTCTCTCATATTGTCAATTTTTATTTTAGATAATTCTCCTAATTTTATAGCTTTTGATAATACTAATCCTGGATCATTAGTATGTATATGTACTTTAACTATATCTTCTTCTCCTACTACTATCATGGAATCTCCATGATGTGATAAATCATTTCTTAATTTATCTATATCAACTTCAGAAGAGCGAATAAAAAATTCAGTACAATATCCATACATTATATTTTCAATATCTAAATTCTTAGTTTCTATTTCTTTTATATCAGAAGTATCTTCTTTTATAGATACAGATTCTTTTCCATCCTTTAATATTTCATACATACCTTTTAAAATAATTAAAAGCCCTGCTCCTCCTGCATCTACAACTTTAGCCTTTTTTAAAACTGGAAGCATATCAGGAGTTTTGTTTAAAACAGTTTCACTATAACTGCAAATTTCCGCCATTAATTCTTCTATATTTTGTTTATTACTTTTAACAGCTGCTTCTCCTGCTGCTTTAATTATAGTAAGTATTGTACCTTCAGTAGGTCTCATTACTGCTTTATATGCAGATTTTGCCCCTTCCATTATACTATCTGCAAATTCTATAGAGTTTGCTTCTTTTTTATTTTCTAATGCTTTAGCTATTCCTCTAAAAATTTGAGATAATATAACACCTGAATTACCTCTTGCACCCATTAAAGCCCCTTTTGATAATCTTTTAGCCACTTCTCCTATAGATTTATCTTTTACGTCTTTTATTTCTAATACTGCAGCCTTAAAAGTCATAGACATATTAGTTCCTGTATCCCCATCTGGCACTGGAAAAACATTTAAGGAATTAACATAATCCTTATTTTCTTCTAATTTATTACTGGCATTTATAAGCATATTATATAACATTTGTCCATCAATATTTAAACACTCCATTGAATAATTACCTCCTAAACTCTGACACCTTGAACATTCACTGTAATACTTGAAACTTTTAATCCTGTATAATTTTCAACATTATAGCGTATTCTTTGTATTATATTATTAGCTATAACAGATATTTTAGTACCATATTCTACTATTATATATAAATCAATGTGTAACTTATCTTCTTTATAACTAATTTTTACTCCCTTACTATAGCTTCCACCTCTTATTAGCTCCCAAAATCCATCAGTAGCATTTCTAGAAGCCATTCCAACTACTCCATAACATTCCATAGTTGAAACTCCAACTATATTAGCTAATACTTCTTCTGAATAGTTTATATATCCATATTCATTGGTAATATTTCCTACCATAATACCCCTCCTTTTATAAACTATATATGTATTTTATCTTAAATGTTAAAATTATTCAAGAAAATAATATTAATAGTATCATATTTGTACTTGCAAAAAATATATTTTATATGATACAATAATATTTGTTTGAATTGAAAAAATTGGGGAAATTATTCTTCACAATTTTTAAGGAGGTGTTTTCAAAATGTCAAGAAAATGCGATATATGCGGAAAAGGCGTTATATCTGGTGTACAATACAGCCATTCTCATCGTCAATCAAAAAGAAAATGGGCTCCAAATATTAAAAGAGTAAAAGCTATAGTTTCTGGAACACCTAAAACTATACATGTTTGTACAAGATGCCTTCGTTCAGGTAAGGTTCAACGTGCTATATAAAGATAAAAAATGCAGTTGTAATTTAAACAATTGCATTTTTTATTTTTACTTACTTTTCTTAAATATTTTTAGGATATTAGATAAAAATTTAGGTAATTTTATTGCTAATATCTTCATTGTCTACCTCCTTAACTATGCTCCATTAAGTACCAACCACAATATATTAATCCTCCACCTAATGCTAACATCCATCCCCAACATGGGATAATAATAGATACTACTATTCCTACTCCTATACAAATAACAGCTATTCCTAATTTTTCTTTTTTACTTTTTTTAGACATATTATTATCCCCCAACAATTACTCTAATATTAGTATATGAAGTTTATATGATTTTGTTACTTAAATAATTATTAAAATGAGCTAAATTTCAACATTTATAAAATATTGAAATTTAGCTCATTTTAATTTTTCACAATTAATTGTCTTTACTAAACATTATTAAAATAATACCTGTTTTAAAATCTATATGCACTAGGTCATCTAAAAATTGATTAGATATAGTTAAAGGATCACCTATTTTTAAATTATAGTTTGTAAGTTCATACTTGCATCCTCTTAATGTTAATCCTTTAACCTCATTACAATAAGCTTGAATAGAAAAATCCTCACCTTTTTCGCCTTTTACACTTAAAGGTTTATTTGAAATAAATATTATATTATTATTATCCCTTATACTAGCCTTTATATTTAAATTAAGACATCTTAATAATAATCCTATATTCCCTAAAATATGGTCTAATCTAGATCCTGTACAACCTAATAAAACAATTTCATCTGAAAATAACTCTATAGCCTTTTTAATACAAAGCTCTGTATCTGTATCATCTTTGTCTTTTGGATACATTTCTATAATACAACTTTCTTTTTTATAAAAATCAAATACATTTTTATCTATAGAATCAAAATCACCTATTAAATAGTGTGGCTTTATATTATAATTATATAAACAATTTGCACCACTATCAGCACAAACTAAATATGTAGCATCTTCTAGTTCTTTGTTTATTAAATCAAAAGAAGGAGGACTGCCACCAGCTACTATAACTGTTTTCATACTAATGCACCTCTTAATTGTTTTATATTACTTTCAATATGATTATTTTTAAATACAGCTGAACCAGCTACTATAACATTTGCACCCTTACTTACAACTTCTTTTATATTATCTTTTGTTATTCCTCCATCTACCTGTATCATAAGATTAGGATTAAATTTATCTGCTAAATCTTTTACTTCTTCTATCTTCTTAGAACAATAAGAAATATATTTTTGTCCTCCAAATCCAGGATTAACAGACATTATAAGTACCATATCTAAATCTGAAATTATATCCTTTATTAAATTTACTGATGTACCTGGATTTAAAGCTACTGATGCTTTAATTCCAAAACTTTTAATATAATTTATAGTTCTATCAATATGTTTATCTGCTTCATAATGTACAGTTATAATATCTGCTCCTGCTTTTGCAAAATCTTCTATGTATCTTGAAGGATCTTCAATCATTAAATGAACATCAAATGGTATTTTAGTTAAAGTTTTAATTGACTTCATTATAGGAGTTCCAAAGGATATGTTTGGAACAAACATACCATCCATAACATCTATGTGTATTAATTCTATATTATTCTTTTCTAATTCTTTAATTTCATTACCTAATTTAGAAAAATCTGCGGATAAAATTGATGGTGCTAATTTTATCATTTTATACTCCTCCTGTTCATAATCTTTTCTAATGTGTCTATATAAAAATTGTATCTAATTTCACTTATTTTTTTCTTCTTAACTGCTTCTTTTACAGAGCATACTGGTTCTTTATAGTGTAGGCACCCTCTAAATTTACATAAATTTAGATAGTCTGTAAACTCAGGAAAGCAAAATTGAAATTCATTTTTATCTATAAATTGTATGTCTAAAGAAGAAAATCCTGGGGTATCCACTATAAATCCTTCATCTATTTCAATTAACTCGCTATGTCTAGTAGTATGTTTTCCTCTTAATATTTTTTCACTTATACCTCCTGTTTCCATTAATTCTTTTCCCACTATCTTATTTAATATAGTAGACTTTCCTACTCCTGAAGGACCGCAAAAAACAGTTATATTATCCTTTAGTTTATCTTTTATCAAATCTATTCCTTCATTATCTTTAGCTTTTAAAAATATTAATTCATACTTTGCACTTTTAATCATATCTGCTATTTCACTTATTTCACTTTCGGAAGTTACTAAGTCCATTTTATTCAAACATACTATAATTTTTAAATTATTAAATTCACAAGAAACCAATATTTTATTTAACAAGTTTAAATTTATTTCCGGATTTTTAGCAGAAAATACTACTACTGCTTGGGTAACATTTGCTACTGCAGGTCTAATTAATTTATTAAATCTAGATTGTATTTTGTCAATTACTCCTTTTCCGTTATTTACAGTTATTTCTACTTTGTCACCTACCATAGGGGTAAGCTCATTGTGTCTAAACTTACCCCTTGCTTTACATTCAATTACTTTATCTTCAACTTTTACATAATAAAATCCACCTATACCTTTTAATATAACACCTTCCATATACTTTCCCCTTTATTTAATTTTTAGAAGTTTTTTCATTTTTGTTAGTCTTACTTCCATTAGTGTTATTATTATCTCCACTATTTTTATTATTATTTTCACTGCCTGGATCATTTTTTATATTACTTTCATCCTCAGAAGGCTTACCTATATTATCATCACTTGGTTTTTCAATAGGATTCTTTGGAGGAATATTTACAGGTTCTTTATACTTATAATATGTTATATTTACAGAACTGCCTTCTTTAACTGTTGTAGAAGCATCAATACTTTGAGATTCAATTTTTCCATCTAAACTTTTATTATTTGTATCTACTGAAGATATATTTCCTATTTTTAAACCAGCATTTATAATAGCTGATTTTCCTTCTTCTAAAGATTTTCCTTGAACATTTGGAACTGCAACATCTTTTTTTCTAGGACCACTACTTACAACTAAATCTATACTTAGCCCTTTTTCCACGTCTTTTATAGGTTTAGGTGATTGTGAAATTACAAGATTGCTAGCTACAAAATCACTATTATTATAAGTTATATTTCCTACTTTAAATCCACTAGAAATAATAATATCCTTAGCCTCTTTTAAATTCATTCCTTCCACATTAGGCAAAGTAACCTTATCTCCACCACTTACTATTACTCTTACATCTGAATTCTTTTTTATTTTAGTACCTTCCTCAGGATAACACTTTAATACTATTCCTTCTGGTTTATCGCTCTTCTGATTTTCAATTACTACAAATTTTAACCCTTTTTCTTCTACTTTTTTTCTAGCTTCACTTTGATTTAATCCTACTATTTTAGGAATTTGTACTTCTTTAGCTGATGTATTATTAACTGCTAAAAATCCTGCAATAGCTCCTATTACAATTATTAAAACAGATACTATTCCACTTATTAATTTTTTCTTATTTAATCCTTTTCTTTTACCTAAAGTCTTGTTTTTATCTTTTTTATCATATTCATCATAATCAAAATCTTCAAAATCATCATCGTCATCATCATTATTATCATCATTTTGAGAATTTAAAAAATCTTTTTTGTTTTCTACTATAATAGGATCCATTATTCTAGTCATATCATTTTCTAAATAATTTGTATTTATATTTAATTTTTCATTATGCTTTATTTTTTTTAAATCTTCAATTATATCTTTAGCGTTTTTATATCTTTTAATAGACTCTTTTTCTAATGCTTTTAATATTAAACTATTTAAGTCTTCTGATATATTTTGATTTAATTTCTTAGGCGGAATAGGAATTTCTTGTATGTGTTTTAATGCAATTGATACTGGACTTTCTCCATCAAAAGGAACTTTTCCTGTAACCATTTCATAAATTACTACTCCTAAAGAATATATATCTGTTTTAGAGTCTACATAACTACCTTTAGCTTGCTCTGGTGAAAAATAATGAGCTGAACCCATAACTTTGCTAGAATTAGTAATTGTTACAGAATTAGAAGCTTTAGCTATGCCAAAATCAGTAACCTTAACTATTCCATATTCATTTACAAGAATATTGTGAGGCTTTATATCTCTATGTATTATATTATTTTTATGTGCACAATCTAAAGCTTTAGCTATTTGCATAGCTATTTCTACTGCTTTTTGAGAACTAAGCCTACCTTCTTGTACTATAATTTCTTTTAGAGTCTTTCCTTTTACATATTCTAATACTATATAATTTATATCTCCCTGAGAACCTACATCGTATATATCTACTATATTATCATCTGAAAGACTTGCTGCTGCAGTAGCCTCTCTTTTAAATTTTTTAACAAATTCTGCATCTTGCGAAAATTCTTTTTTTAATATTTTTACTGCTACAAAACGATTTAACTTATGGCATTTAGCTTTATAAACTTCTGCCATGCCACCTTCTCCTATTTTTTCCAACAACTCATATCTGTCTCCTAATAAACTACCTATCATCTTTACACTCTCCTTCAAATACAATAACAGATATATTATCTCTTCCGCCTTTTAGTTTACTTAATTTTATTAGTTCTCTACAAGATTTTTCATTATCATTATTAGTAACAATGTTTTCTATTTCTTTTGTAGTAACTTCATTTGTAAGTCCATCTGTACATAAAATTACTTTTTTTATGTCTTTTAAATCAATTTTATATACATCTATATCTACAATTTTATTTGTTCCTAGTGCTCTAGTTATTACATTTTTATTAGGATGATATATTGCTTCTTCTTCCGATATACTTCCATTATCTACTAATTGCTGAACTAAAGAGTGATCTTTTGTTACTTTTACTATTTTATTATCTTTAATTACATAGCATCTGCTATCACCTACATTAGCTACTAACATAGTGGATTCCTTTATTAAACAAGCCGTAATAGTTGTCCCCATTCCTTTTAAACTTTTATTGCTCTGAGCTAAATCATATATCTTTTTATTAGCACACTCTATTCCTTTAATTAATATATATTTCATATCTTTTACACTTTCATCTTTATATTGAGTTTTTATATAATTAATGGTAGTATCTACTGCTATTTTACTAGCAACTTCTCCAGCATTATGACCACCCATGCCATCAGCAATTACATATATACTTTTATTATCACCTTTAAAATATCCAACTGAGTCTTCATTTATAGATCTAACATTTCCTACATCTGATAGTATCCCCACCATACTCTACACTCCTTTTAATAAATTGTTATTGGAATTTATATAGCTTCTTCTAAGTTGACCACAAGCAGCATTTATGTCTGAGCCCATTTCTCTTCTTATAGTAGTTTCTATGCCATTTTTAATTAAAATATGGCTAAATTCCTTTATACTTTCGGTGGTAGATTTCTTTAATTTATTTTCTTTCACTTCATTAATTGGTATTAAATTAACATGGCATAAAATATTTTTTAACAAATTACTTAATTTTTCAGCATGTATTTTGCTATCATTTAATCCTTTTACTAAAGCATATTCAAAAGTTATTCTTCTATTTGTTTTATTTATATAATATTTACAAGCTTCTAGTATTTCTTTAATAGAATATTTATTAGCAATAGGCATAGTTTTTCTTCTTAGTTCATCATCTGGAGCATGTAAAGAAATTGCCAATGTTATTTGCAATTCATTTTCTGCCAATTTTATAATGTTAGGTACTATTCCACAAGTAGAAAGTGTTATATGTCTTTGTCCTATATTAAGCCCATATTTTTCATTTATAGTATGTATAAATTTCAACGTATTATCATAATTATCTAATGGTTCACCACTTCCCATCATTACTACATTAGATATTCTTTCACCTATGCTCTCAGATGCTTTAATAATTTGTCCTAAAATTTCTCCAGATGTTAAATTTCTAACCATACCATCTATTGTAGAAGCACAAAATTTACATCCCATTCTACAACCTACTTGAGTAGAAACACAAATGGTATTTCCATGTTTATATTTCATAACTACTGATTCTATTAAGTTATCATCTTTTAGCTTAAATAAAAATTTGTAAGTATCTTTATTTTTAGATTCATACTTTTTTATTATACTAGGAAGTCCTATATAAAATGCTTTATTTAATTTATTTATAGTAGTTTTAGGCATATTTTTCATGTCTTCAAATTTTTCTGTATATTTATATATCCAATCAAATATTTGTTTGGCTCTAAAACTATTTTCTTTATTTTTTGTCATCCAATCTTTTAATTCTTCCATATTATAATCCAAAATATTCTCCATCAATTCACACCTACCAATTTCTTATAAACTTAGCTATAAAAAAACCATCCATATTATTACCAGGTATTATTGTAGCAAATCCCTTTTCATCATATATTATATTATCTAACTTCCCATAATAAACTGGTACTAATTTAAACTGAGGAAAATTATCTAAAAACCATTTTATATTCTTCTCATTTTCATTTTTATTTAATGTGCAAGTAGAATATACTAATATTCCTCCTAATTTTGTGTATTTTGCTGCATTAGTCATAATCTTTCTTTGTATATCAATTAATTTATTTGTATTTTGGGAATTTTTATTCCATTTAATTTCTGGTTTTTTCCTAATTATTCCCAATCCAGAACAAGGCACATCTATTAGAATTCTATCTGCTCTATTAATTAATTCTTTATTTAAAATACTAGCATCCATTACACTACATACTATATTGTCAATACCTAATCTTTCTGAATTTTCTTTAATAAATCTCATTTTACTTTTGTGTACATCGTAGGCATAAACTCTTCCAGTATTATTCATAATTTCTGAAATATGAGTGGACTTTCCTCCAGGAGCACTGCATAAATCTAACACATTAAAATTTTCCTCTAAATCTAAGCTAGGTGCTACTAACATAGCACTTTCATCTTGTACCGTTATCATTCCCTCTTTGAATAATGGATTACTCTCTATATTTTTTCCTTTTATTATTTTAATAGCTTCTGGACACACACTACCCTCTTCTATTGTGTATCCAAATTTACTAAGACTATGCCATGCTTCTTCATAATTAGTTTTTAAATCATTAACTCTTACCGTTACAGCCGGAGTCTTATTTGATTCATTAAGAATTTTCTCTGTAATTTCTTTTCCATATTGTTTATTAAACATTTTTACCATCCAAGGATGAAAAGAATATTTAAAACTAAGTTTTTCTACTATATCTTTAGAATTACAGTATGTTATTTTTTTATTTCTTAAATAATTTCTAAGCACAGCATTCACAAGTTTACTTAATTTAGGATTTTTAATTTTTGTTAATTCTACAGACTCATTTACTGCTGCAAAATCAGGTATTTTATTTAAATACCTGATTTGATATATAGCAGTTCTTAAAATATTCAGTATATATCCATCTATACTATCAGTTTTCTTTATATAATAACTAATAATTTTATCAATTGAATATTTGTATTTTAAAGTTCCATAAACAATTTCTGTAACTAAACCTTTATCTTTATCATTTAATTTACAGTTTTTAAGTTTATTATTTAATTCTATATTAGAGTAAGCTCCATCATATATAACTTGTTGCAAAACATCTATAGCTATTTTTCTTGCACTATCCATAAATATACCTCTTTATTTTAAATTTAATCATTTCTAGCTCTACTTATAATTATTAATCTTAATAATTGTGATATTGCAGTTATTGCAGCAGCCACATAAGTCATAGCAGCAGCTCGTAAAACTGCTTTAGCGCCTTTCAGTTCATTATCATAAAGTATAGCTTTTGTAGATAAAATTTTAAGTGCTCTACTAGAAGCATCTAATTCTACTGGCAATGTTATTAATTGAAAAAGTACTACTGCTGTAAAAAGTAATATTCCCACATTTACAAGACTTCCTATTCCAAATAATATTCCTAAAAAAAATAATATCCAAGATGCATTAGAACTAAAATTTACTATAGGAACAATTGAATTTCTTATTATTAAAGGAGAATATTTTTCTTTATGTTGTATTGCATGACCTGTTTCATGAGCTGCTACACCAATTGATGCTACTGAAGTACCATAAAACACTTCTTGCGAAAGTCTCATGACTCTATTAACAGGGTCATAGTGATCTGTTAATTTCCCGCTCACTATTTCTACTGGTACATCAAATAATCCACTACTATCTAATAAATTTCTTGCTACTTGAGCACCAGTATATCCATTTGCACTATTATAATTAGAATACTTATTAAAAGTAGAAGATACTTTTAATTGAGCCCATGAAGCTATAATTAAAGCTGGTATTAGTATTATAAATGTAGGATCCCAAAACATAATATACCTCCTTTTACAAAACTATTTTAATACTATATCTGTTTTTATTTCATGTCCATTTATATAATCTTTAACTTTCATAGATTTACTTCCTGGAAACTGTAATTTTGTAATTAAAAGCATTCCCTGTCCACACTGAACTTTTACACCATCTTTAGATACACTTACTATATGTCCTGGATTAAATTTACTTTCTTCATTAATAACACAAGCTTCATGTATCTTCATATTTTTATCAATATATTGAGTATATGCAATTGGCCATGGATTTAATCCTTTAATTAAATTATTTATTTCCATATTAGTTTTATTCCAATTTATTTTAGCCATTTTTTTATCTAACATACTAGCATAACAACTTTTACTATCATCTTGTTTTTCAGGTTTTATACTTCCTTCAGCTATTGATTTTATAGTTTTAACCAATAATTTTGCTCCATCCTTCATTAAAATATCATGAAGTTCTCCTGCTGTCATAGTTTCATCTATTTCAAATTCGCTTTTCAAAAGTATATCTCCCGTATCCAATCCTTCTGCCATAAACATTGTAGTATTTCCACTTTTCTTTTCTCCTTTTATTATAGCCCAATTTATAGGAGCTGCTCCTCTATATTTAGGTAAAAGTGATGCATGCAAATTGATACATCCATATTTAGGAATATGTAAAATCTCTTTAGATAATATCTGTCCATAAGCTACTACTATTATAAAATCTGGACACATATCCTTTAATATTTTTACACATTCTTCATCTTTTTTTATATTAACAGGTTGATATACAAGTATATTATTTTTTAATGCAACTTCTTTTATAGGAGAAACAGACATTTTTTTGCCTCTTCCTTTAGGTCTATCTGGTTGAGTAAATACCGCCTCTACCTTAAACTCTTTAATTAACTCTTCTAAAGATGGAACCGAAAACTCTGGTGTGCCCATAAAAACTATTTTCATATTTATTCATTCGCTCCTTTTGCTATTTTATCTATAAAAAGTACACCATTTAAGTGATCTATTTCATGACAAAATGCTCTAGCTAACAGACCACTTCCTTCTAAAATAACTTCTTTTCCTTCTCTATTTAAAGCTTTTACCTTTACTTTTTCAGGCCTTTCTACAAATTCTTGCCTTCCTGGTACACTTAAGCATCCTTCTGCATCTAAATAACTACCTTGTTTTTCTATTATTTCTGGATTTACTAAGTAAATAGGACCTTGACCTACATCAATTACAACTACTCTTTTTAGTATACCTACTTGAGGTCCAGCTAATCCTACTCCTTGATTTTTATACATTGTTTCAACCATATCATCTAATAAAGTTAATATTCTATCATCTATTTCCTTTATTTCTCTACTTTTTTTTCTTAATATTTCGTCTCCGTATTTTCTTATATTTCTTAAAGCCATTTATTAACCCTCCATATAATTAATTTTCAATTTATAATAATTTTTATATTAAACTATTAGGATTAATGTCTATTGATACCCTTATATCATTATAGACATTTTTTATCAATTTATAAATAGTGTTTTTAATATTCATAGCAAAATCTTCTTTTACATCTCCTTTTAATATAATTTGCCATCTATAATAATTTTTTATTTTCGAAATTTCACAAGGGCAAGGACCCAGCATATTAATTTTATCATAATTTTCAATAATATTTCTTAAATAAATCCCAACATTCTGTATATTTTTTATTAATATTTCTTCATTCTTACTACTCATATTAATTAAAAGAATTTTAGAAAAAGGTGGATAATTCATATTTTTTCTTATTACTATTTCTTCATTAAAAAATTTCTTATAATCATTGTTTACTGCATACTTTATGCTAAAATTATCCGGATTATAAGTTTGAACTATTACATTACCTCTTTTTTTGCCTCTACCTGCTCTACCAGAAACTTGAGTAATCAATTGAAATGTTCTCTCTGATGCATGGAAATCTGGTAAATTTAAAGATAAATCTGCTGCAATAACACCTACTAATGTTACATTTTTAAAATCTAATCCTTTTGCTACCATTTGTGTACCTATTAATACATCTGCTTTTCCCTCTTTAAAATAATTATATATATTTTCATAAGAATGTTTTTTTCTTGTAGTATCAAAATCCATTCTTATAGTTTTAGCTTTAGGAAAATACTTTCTTACTTCATTTTCAACTTTTTCAGTACCAACTCCAAAATATTTTACGTATTTACTTCCACATTTAGGGCATTTTTTTGTTATATTTTTTTTACTTCCACAATAATGACAAGATAAAATTTTGCTACTGCTATGATAAGTCATTGCTATATCACAATTTTCACACTTAAATACATAACCACATTTTCTGCAAGAAACAAAAGTTGAAAAACCCCTTCTATTCAAAAAAAGAATAACTTGCTCTTTTTTATCTAAGCTATTCTTAATTCCATTATAAAGACTTTTGCTAAAAATAGATAGATTATTATTAGATAATTCTTCCCTCATATCTACTACTTCTATATTTGGCATAAATGCTCCATCTGCTCTGTTTTTTATATTTATAAGATTTATATTTCCTAAATCACATTGATAATAAGTTTCAACAGAAGGAGTAGCTGAGCCTAAAACTAATTTACAATTATATAAATTACACTTAATTTCAGAAATTTCTCTTGCATTGTATTTAGGATTACTATCAGATTTATAACTTCCTTCATGTTCTTCATCTATTACTATCAATCCCAAATTTTTAAAAGGTAAAAATACTGCTGAACGAGCTCCAATAGCTACTTTTACCTTTCCATTTTTAACTCTAAGCCACTCATCATACTTTTCTCCATCAGATAATTTGCTATGAAAAACAGTAATATCTTTGCCAAATCTACCTTTAAATCTCTCCACCATTTGCGGTGTTAAAGCTATTTCTGGCACTAATATTATGGACTCCTTGTTGTTTTTTAACATCTCACTTACTAAATTCATATATATTTCTGTTTTACCGCTTCCCGTAACACCATGTATCAAAAATATATTTTTATTAGAATTTAATATATTATTTACTGCCTTTTGCTGTTCAAAATTCAAATTTTTAGCAGGATATTTTTTATATTCTCTTATATTGTATCTATTTATTATCTTTTCTTTTTGAATAAGAAATTCATGTTTTATTAAAGTATTTATAGAAGATGTTGAAAATCCAAATAATTTATTTAACTTATTTTTATTATACACACCATTATTTTTATAAACACTTTTCCAAATACTTGTATAAGGTTCTTTTAAAAATTTACCACTTAACTTCTTTTTACCTACACATACTACATAATTTATTTTATTTTTTACTCCTTTAAGTATGCCAGGAGGTATTATACTTTTTATACATTCTAAATATGTACAAATATACTTTTTTTTCATTACTTTTATTAAACTTAAATCTTCATAAGACAAAACTTTAAACTCATCACTTAGACCTGTTATATATTTCAATTTATTAACATTATAACTTTCATCAATTTCCTTATATAACTCCATTACAAATCCATATATTTTTTTATTTCCTTTTCCAAAAGGAATACTTACTCTATATCCTACATCTATACAATTTACTAATTTTTCAGGAATTTTATATATAAATATTTTATCTAATTGTATTGATTCATTATTAACTATAATTCCTGCATATTTATACACTTACAATAACCACCTTTTAATAAAAATAGGGCTTCTCACATTATTTAAAACGTAAGTTTGCCCTTTTAAAATAGTTATACATTTTCATTAATTAAATCAAATAATCGTCTAGCTACTTCCCTTTTAGATATTTTTTCAATAGGAATTACTCTTCCATCTCTACAAAGTATTGTAACTTTATTATCATCTGATATAAATCCTGTATCAGGTGCTGTTATATCATTGGCAACTATATAATCTAAGTTCTTTTTTTCTAATTTGCCTGTTGCATTTTTAATTAAATCATTGCTTTCTGCTGCAAATCCAACAAGAATTTGATTTTTTTTCATTTGTCCAAGTTTCCTTAATATATCATTGTCTTTAACTAATTCTAATGTGAATTCGTCATTTTTCTTTTTAATCTTTTGATTTGAATAGTTCTTAGGCTTATAATCTGATACTGCTGCTGCTTTAATAATTATATCCTGTTTATCAAAATTTTTCAAAACAGCATTTAACATTTCTTCATTTGTATTTACACTTATTGTCTTAACTCCAAAAGGCGGCTCTATTTTAGTTGCCCCATGGACAAGTATTACTTCTGCACCTCTATCTCTAGCTTCTTTAGCTATTGCATATCCCATTTTTCCACTAGATTTATTTGTAATATATCTAACTGGATCCATTGGAGCAATAGTAGGACCTGCAGTAACTAAAACTTTTTTTCCTACTAAATCTTTTTTATCATATAATTCCTTTAATACACTATCTACTATAACATCTGTATTAGCTAATTTGCCTTCACCTACATCACCGCAAGCAAGTCTTCCACTATCTGGTTGTATAAACTTATACCCATATTCCTTTAATTTACTTATATTATTTTGAACAATAGGATTTTTAAACATGTTAGTATTCATTGAAGGTGCAAAAATTACTGTAGCTTTAGTTGCCATTATTGTTGTTGATAACATATCATCTGCTATTCCATTGGCTACTTTGCCAATTATATTTGCTGTAGCAGGAACCACAAGCATAACATCTGCTTTTTTTGCTAAAGATATATGTCTTATTTCCCAAGATTTAGGTTCATCAAATGTATCTATGCTAACTAAATTTTGACTTAAAGACTGAAAACTTAAAGGTGTTACAAATTTAGCTGCTGATTTAGTCATTATAACATTTACTTCTATATCTTGTTTTTTCAATTTGCTAACTACATCTAAAGCCTTATATGCAGCAATTCCACCTGTTACACCAATAACAACACTTTTGCTTACCATGATTATTTGATACCTTCCTTTACTGTTTCATAAGATATTTTTTCTTGGTTAATTTCATTTATAGATACTGTAACAGGTTTAGTAGAATCAATATCTATCAATGCTTCTTCACCTCTTATTAATTGTCTAGCTCTTTTAGCAGTCATTGTAATTAAAATATACCTATTATTTATTTTTTTCATTAAATCCACTATTGATGGATTAATCATAGAATTGTTCATGTATTAGTCCCTCCTTAGAATCTAATATGCTATCTTTTATTCTATCAACCCGACATTTCTCTGCTACTATTATACTTTTGATTTTATTAACTGCATTTTCAACAACATCATTTACTACAGCATAATTATATTTTGACACATAATTTATTTCTTTATAAGCAGATTTAAATCTTGTCATAAAAGATTCTGGTGTTTCACTTTTTCTATTTATAATTCTTTTCTTTAATTCTCCCATTGAAGGCGGAAGTATAAATATAAAAACTCCTTCTGGATAACATTCCTTAACCTTTAATGCACCTTGTATATCAATTTCTAATATAACATCTATACCTTTATTTAACATTTCCTCTACTTTAGATTTAGGAGTACCATAATAATTTCCGTATACTTCTGCATATTCTAAAAAATCTTTATTCTTTATTCTTTGCTTAAATTCATCTTTAGTTAAAAAATAGTAATTAATTTCATTTAATTCTCCTAATCTTGGAGACCTTGTAGTAGCAGACACAGAAATCCAAAATTCATTATTTTTATTTAATTCTTTACAAACAGTACCTTTTCCTGCACCAGATGGCCCTGATATCACCATTAATAATCCTTTGCTTGGCTTCATTATTCATCAACCTCTACTATTGCTTCATCTTCTTCATCTTTTGAAGATAGTCTGTGAGCTACTGTTTCTGGTTGAACTGCTGAAAGAATTACATGGTCACTATCTGTTATTATAACTGCTCTTGTTCTTCTTCCATAAGTAGCATCTATAAGCATTCCTCTATCTCTTGCTTCTTGTATAATTCTCTTTATTGGTGCTGATTCTGGACTAACAATAGCAATTAGTCTATTAGCAGAAACTATATTACCAAATCCAATATTTATTAATTTTATACCCATGGTCACCTTATCCTCCTAATAATTTATTCTATATTTTGTATTTGCTCTCTAATTTTTTCTACTTGATTTTTAATTTCTAACACTAAATTTTCTATTTTCAAATCATTTGCTTTTGAAGCAATGGTATTTGTTTCTCTATTCATTTCCTGAATTATAAAATCTAGTTTTCTTCCTACAGGTTCATTCATATTAATAGTATCTTTCATTTGATCTATATGACTATTTAACCTTACTATTTCTTCATCTATACAAGCCTTATCTGAAAAAATAGCTACTTCCATAGCTAATCTACTTTCATCTACTACACAGCTACCTTGAAGTAATTCTTCTATTCTCGATTTTAATTTTTCTTTGTAGTTTTTAACTACCAAAGGAGAATGTTCTTCCATTTTACAAACTAATTTTCTAATAAAATCACATTTTTCATTTATGTTAACTTTTAACTTTTCTCCTTCTTTAATTCTCATTTCTAATAAAGAATTTAATGCCTCTTCTATAGATTTGGAAAGCACACTCCAAATTTCATCCATATCTTGTTCTTCATGTTCTACATTAATTACATCCGGAAATTTAGCTACAAGTGATACGGAAATATCATCTTTAACATTATATTCATCTCTAATTCTTTTCAGGCACTCTAAATAATTTTTTAGCAACCCTTCATTAATGTTAACTTTTAAATTTTCATCTTTATAATTAGTTTGACTTATAAATACATCTACTTTTCCTCTATGTATTTTTCCCTTTATTAAATTTCTTATTTTATCTTCTAACTCCATTAAAGTTTTAGGCATACGAACATTTAAATCAATATACCTATGATTAACACTTTTGATTTCTACAACGAAATTTTTTCCACATTTTTCAAAACTTCCTCTACCAAATCCAGTCATACTTTTAATCATTATAATTTCATCCTCCAAAGCATACTACCTATAGTAAATTCATTAGCCATTATCATTATACATAAATATTTATAAAGATTTCAAGAGATTTAAAGAGATTTTTAGATATAAAATAATTATAACACTAAATATTAATTTTTCTAGAACAAATTAAAAAATTCATAGTTATATAAGCAAAATATAACTGGATTATTGAATAAATTCTAAAAAATTTATATTAAATTTAAAATAAAATTTTATTTTTTTATATTTATTTATCTAATAATTTTAACATTTTATAATTTTAATAAAATTTTTTGATTTTAATAATTATTCATGGAAATTTTTTCGAAATTATATTGAATATTTCCTAATTATATGTTAAGATTAATGCTATAGTATTTTAAGCAAATACAATTGTTTTTGCCCTGTGTACACACGAGGTGATGTTCTTTGAAAAATAAATATCTTATAGTTGACTCATCTGCACTACCTGAAGTCTTCTTTAAGGTAGTACAAGCTAAAGAAATATTAAAAACAGGTTTAGCCAAAGACATAACTGAAGCAGTAAAAATTGTGGGAATTAGTAGAAGTTCCTTCTACAAGTATAAAGATTGTGTTTTTTCTGTATCAGATGGAATGACTAATCATAAAGTTACTATTTCTTTAATGTTAAAACATAAACCGGGTACTTTGTCATCGATACTTAATACAATTGCACAAAATCAAGGAAATGTACTAACTATAAATCAGGATATTCCTATAAATGATGCTGCAAGTGTAACTATAACTTTCGATGCTTTAAAATTAACTAATGATATAAATAATTTAATAAAAGATATTCAAAATATGCATAATGTTTTGAAAGTAGAATTATTAGCTATGGAATAAAAGGGGGAAATTATTATGACTTCTATTGCTGTTTTAGGTTATGGAGTAGTAGGAACTGGTGTTGCTGAACTAGCAATGCGAAACAAAGAAAAAATTAAAAAGAGTTTGGGAGATGATTTAGTAATATCAAAAATCCTTGTTAGAGATTTAAATAAGCATCTAAACAAAGGAAATTCTAATTTACTAACTAAAAATATAGATGATATTTTTAATGACAATGTGGATATTGTTGTAGAGGTTATGGGTGGAATAAATCCTGCTTATGAATATATTAAACAGGCTTTAAAACTAAAAAAACATGTTGTTACAGCTAACAAAGATTTAATTGCAGAACATGGAGTAGAATTATTAAATATAGCTAAATCAAATGGAGTAACTTTAAAATTTGAAGCAAGTGTTGGTGGTGGAATACCTGTAATTAAACCTTTAAGTGAATGTCTTGTAGGAAATGATATAAATTCTATTAAAGCCATATTAAATGGTACAACTAATTTTATATTATCAAAAATGTATTCTGAAAACTTAGATTATGATACAGCATTAAAACTTGCTCAAGAAAATGGATTTGCAGAAGCTAATCCTGAATCTGATGTTTGTGGTTATGATGCTGCAAGAAAATTGGCTATATTATCTACTATTGCCTACAATAAAAATATTGATTGGAAAAATATAAATACAATTGGTATTACAGATATAGATAAAATAGATTTTGAATATGCAAAAAAAATAGGTTGCAATATCAAATTATTAGGTTTAAGCCAACAATATGATAATGAAAAAATATTTGCTTCAGTACAACCAGTTATGGTGAAAGATTGTCTAAAATTAAGTAATATAGAAAATGAATTTAATTCAATTGTTATAGATGGTGATGCAGTAGGAGAAGTTATATTTTATGGTAAAGGTGCCGGTATGCTTCCTACAGCAAGTTCTGTATTTGGAGATATTTTAGATATAATAAAAAATAAAAATGAAGCACCATTAACTTTTAATAGTGAAAAAGCTGATTTAAAAAATTCTTGGGACTATAAATCTAAATGGTTTTTACGTATAGATTCTCCAAATAGATATGATGCAATAAGTTTATTAGCAGATAAATTTATTAATTGTTATATAATAACTAATAATTTAAATGATTCTAATGAAATATTTGCTGTAGTGACAGCTAATAACGAAAAAGAATTAGATGATAATTTAAATTTTATATTACAATCTTGTAATGCTAAAAAATACAAAAAGATGATGATAATGGGCAACAACTAATCGGAGGTTTTACTATGATAAAAATTAAAGTCCCTGCAACAACTGCAAATGTAGGACCTGGTTTTGATAGTTTCGGTATAGCACTAAATTTATACAACGAAATTGAAATAGAAGAAACTAATAAACAAACTGAATTGTTACAAGAAGGAAATGTATCTGATATACCTAAAGAAAAAAACTTAATATATACTTCTTTAACTAAAGTTTTAGATGAGCATTCCTATAAATATAAGGGTTTTAGAATTAATATTTCTAAATGTAACATTCCTATATCTAGAGGACTAGGAAGTAGTGCGTCTTGCATAACAGCTGGAGTAATAGCTGCTAATAAAATTTTAGGAAATACACTATCTGAAGAAGATGTATTAAAAACATGTACAAAAATAGAAGGTCATCCTGATAATATTGCACCTGCTCTATTAGGAGGAATGGTAGTTTCATTAATGGATAATGATAATGTAATATTTTCAAAAGTAAAAGTTCCTAATAATGTAAATTTTGCAATAATGATACCAGAATTTAAAGTAAGCACAGAAGATGCAAGAAAAGTTCTTCCATCAAGTTACTCTAAGGAAGATTGTATATTTAACATTAGTAGAGCTTCTATGCTTATAGCTGCTATGAATAATGGAGAAATAGAAAAATTAAGAATATGCACGGAAGATAAAATTCATCAGCCTTATAGAAAACATCTTATTAAAAATATTGATAATATTTTTAATAAATGTAAAGAGTTAGGATCTTTATGTGAGTTTATAAGTGGTTCTGGTTCCACATTAGCAGCTATAGTAAAAAAAGACAACAAAAAATTTATAAATAATTTAAATAACTATTTAGCTACTTTAGATGGAAATTGGAAAGTTCATTTATTAGAAGCAGATTATTCAGGAGCAAAAATATTATAATTTAAAAAAGGTAGAAATTTATTGAATAAATTTCTACCTTTTTTAAATTTATTTTTTATTTTTAGAGTGTCTTAATGAAATAACTTATTTACAAACTCTTTTTATGTTGCTGTCTTATTATTTTTATATAGCTTATTTTTAATTATTTTTTTCTAAAATTATATCAATTTAAAAACACAATATTTTTTTAGTTATTTACTGTAAATTTATTTTTTCTAATAATATAAATAGGAAGCCCTATTATTGTAATCCCTATTCCTAAAAAAGCATTTATAGGTTGAGTAATCAAAGTATTCATAATTATATATAATCCACCCAATATAGCTATTACAGGAACTATAGGATAAAATGGAACTTTATATGGTCTATGCAAGTTTGGTTGTTTTTTTCTAAGAATGAACACTGAGAAGAATGTCATAACATAAAATATCCAAATTACAAATATCAACAAATCTGTTAATTGATCAAATTTTCCTGTAAATATTAATATTATTGAAATTATTCCAAGTAATACTCCTGAATATATAGGAGTTTTTAACTTAGGATGTAATCTACTTAATATATTGCTTCCTGGTAGTTTATTTTCTAAAGCCATTACATAGGGTATTCTCATTCCTGTTAAAATATATCCATTTAATGTACCAAATATTGATACTAAAATACCTATGGTAATTATTTTTCCACCGGCAGCTCCAAATATTATTTTAGCCACATCAGCTGCTGGTGTACTTGTTCCTGCAAGTACATTAGCTGGCAATACAAATAAATAAGCTACATTTATAAGTAAATACACCGCCATAACTAAAAATAATCCACCAACTATAGCTTTAGGCAAATCTTTAGATGGATTTTTCATTTCTCCTGCTATTGCACCTACATTTATCCATCCATCATAAGCAAACATGGTAGCTACAAGAGCTGAACCAAGGCTTGTAGTTACTGGATGGTCTACCGCTGTTATTGGAAATAATCTAACAACTCCGGCATTTCCTTTTGTTAAACCAAAAATTATAATAGCAAAAAGAGGTATTAATTTTCCTGCTGTAGCAATAGTTTGAATTGCTCCACCGGTTTTTGAGCCTAATGAATTCATTATTATTAAAAATATAGTTACTATTATAGCTATTGGTATTATAGCACTATCATTTAAATTTAATAAAGATACAGCTTGTGTAGAAAATATAATTGCTAAAGCAGCTATATTAGCTGGAAAATAAATAACTGTTTGTGCCCATCCTAAAAGATATGCCCACATATCTCCATAAGTTACTCTTAAATATTCTACCATGCCACCTGTTCTTGGTATAGCTGCTGCTACTTCTGCAGCTGTTAATCCTCCAGCTATTGATATAATTCCACCTAACAACCATGCAATCAATCCAAGTCCTGGGGCTCCAGTTACTTTAAATATAGCTGTAGGTTTAAAAAACACACCAGAACCAATAACCATTCCTACAACTATAGAAAGAGCAGATATAAGTCCCAATTCTTTTTTTAATTCATTCTTACCCATATTTCCCTCCCATTGTTAACTATTTATTATTTTATTATGTCTTTTTTCGACATTTTTTATTCTATCATGCTGCTTACATAAATTCAACATCATTTTTATACTATTTTGAGTATTTTTTATATTTTATTATATTTTTTTACACAACTTTTACTATTATATGTTTTTTAAAATAATATTAGTTACACATAATTTAATTTTTTTTAAAATAATTAAATTATGTGTAACTAATATTATTTTTTAAACAAAAAGAATACTGCTTAATACGCAATATTCTTTCCTTAATTTAACATTTTAAAGTATTATACAAATTAGTCCTCCATTACCTTCATTTATAATTTTTTGAAGTGTTTTTTGTATTTTAATTTGTACATCTTCAGGCATCTTATATAATTTATTTTGTAAACCCTCTTTAACCATTTCCTCTAGAGACTTTCCAAACATATTGCTTTGCCAAATTTCTGATGGATCATTTTCAAACTGTTCTAAAAGTGATTTTATAAGTTCTTCACTTTCACTTTCTGTTCCCATTATAGGTGATATTTCAGTTTGAATATCTGCTCTTATAAAGTGTAGAGATGGTGCACTAGCCTTTAATTTAACTCCAAATCTATTTCCTTGCTTAACTATTTCTGGCTCCTCTAATCGCATTTCAGAAAGTTCTGGTGATACAAGTCCATAACCAGTTTCTTTCACATCTTTAAGAGCTTCTTCTATTTTATCATATTCACATTTAGCAATATACATTTCATTTACTATATTCAACAAATCACTTTCTCCACTAATTTCACAATCACAAACTTCCCCAACTATTTTATAAAATAATCCTGATTTAGGCATTAGTTGAATTCTTGCTGTACCTTCACCCATATTTACTTCATTTAAATTACCCTCTTTTAAAAATTCAACTTCTTTAAATCCCTCTAAAGATTTTCTTACATCTCTTACTTTATAAATATTTTCACACATTTCTTTTACTAAATTTATGAAATTTACTTTTAACCAATGCTCTGAATTCAATTTTTCTATCCATTCAGGCATATCTATGTTTATTTCTTTAATAGGAAACTCTTTAAGTATTCTACTAAAAATAGTAATAATATCTTCTTCTTTCATGTTAAGTATATCTATAATTTGTACAGGAACATCATACTTTTCTTCTAGTTTTTTTCTTAAAGCTATAGTTTCTGGATCATATATATGGGATGAATTTAATATCATAATAAATGGCTTATTAATTTCTTTTAATTCTTTTACTACTCTTTCTTCAGCTTCTATATACTCTTCCCTTTCTAAATCTGTAATAGATCCATCTGTAGTTACCAAAAGCCCTATTGTAGAATGCTCATTTATTACTTTTCTAGTTCCTATTTCTGCAGCTTCCTCAAAAGGTATTTCATAATCATACCATGGAGTAGTAACCATTTTAGGTTTTTCATCCTCCATATATCCTAATGCACCCTTAACAATGTATCCTACACAATCAACCATTCTCACTTTAAATTTTGTGCCTTCACTTATTTCAATTTCTACCGCCTCATTAGGAATAAATTTAGGTTCTGTTGTGTGAATAGATTTTCCAGAACCACTTTGAGGAAGTTCATCTTTAGCTCTTTCTTTTTTATATATATTTTCTATTTTAGGTATAACCATAAGCTCCATAAACTTCTTTATAAAACTTGATTTTCCAGTTCTTACTGGTCCTACAACTCCTACATAAATATCTCCCTGTGTTCTATCTGCTATATCTTTATATATATCAAAGTTTTCCAAAATATATACCCTCCCTAGCTTACTAATATTAACAATATATATATATTTTATAAAAGCTAAAATTATTACAAAAATAAAATATTGATATTATTAAATGCATTTTAAATAAAAAAAACAACACATTATATTAGTGTTGTTTTTTATTTAAAATACATTTAATAAATTTCATCTTTTTTATTTCTTGTCATAAGCTCATATACCCCATATTTAGGATCTTTTCCTTCAAATAAAGCTTTGTATAAAGTATCTGTTATAGGCATAGACACACCTGTCTTTTCTTTTAAGTTATAAAAAACCTTACAAGCTTTAATACCTTCAACCACCATACCTACTTCCTTAATTGCCTCTTCTAAACTCATACCTTTGCCTATATAGATTCCAGCTCTCCTATTTCTACTATGCATACTTGTACAAGTTACTATTAAATCTCCCATTCCTGTTAATCCAGAAAAAGTTTCTGGTTTTCCACCTAGTTTAATTCCTATTCTTATTATTTCACTCATACCTCTAGTCATTAAAGCTGCTTTTGCATTATCACCATATCCCATTCCATCTAATATTCCTGCAGCAAGAGCTATTATGTTTTTTACTGCTCCGCCTATCTCTATTCCTATTAAATCATCATTAGTATAAATTCTAAATTTATTTGTCATAAATAAATCTTGAATTTTTTCTGCATATTCCATATTTTCTGATGTAACAACAACTACTGTAGGCATATCTCTTGCTACTTCCTCTGCATGAGAGGGACCTGATAAAATAACTATTGGATTATTTTTAATTTCTTCTTTAATTACTTGAGATAATCTTTTATTGCTTTCTTGTTCTATTCCCTTAGCTATACTTACAATTATTTGATTTTGTGTTATATACTTTTTAGCCTCTTTACAAACTTCTCTAATTGCATGAGAGGGAACAGCTAAAACAATACATTTACTATTTTCTATAGCTTCTTTCATATTAGTAGTAGCCACAACCTTTGATGGTATAACAATATTAGGTAAATACTTTATATTTTCTTTTTTTACATTAATATCATTAACTAATTGCTCTTTCCTAGTCCATATGCTAACATCTATACCTTTTTTAGAAAGCATTACAGCTAATGCAGTGCCAAAACTTCCTCCGCCTAGGAAACAAACTTTTGAACACATAATTATTTCTTCCTTTCTCTAAATTCTAGCTTTATACCAGTACCACTAAAATCAAAATTTTCTCTTAATTGATTTTCTAAATATCTTTCATAAGAAAAATGCAGTGCTTGAGGATTATTTACAAAAAATACAAACGTAGGCGGCTTAGAGCCTATTTGAGTAACATAATATATTTTTAATCTTGTTAAACCTACAACTGGAGGTTCTTTCATAAGTACAG
Source organism: Clostridium acetireducens DSM 10703 (assembly GCF_001758365.1). Classification (GTDB taxonomy): domain Bacteria; phylum Bacillota; class Clostridia; order Clostridiales; family Clostridiaceae; genus Clostridium_C; species Clostridium_C acetireducens. The sequence goes on along the minus strand of NZ_LZFO01000001.1, from coordinate 2,993 downwards.
CTTTACTTATAACATCGTTTAACACTCCTGTTTTTATTCTCTTATTATAATTATTATAACATTCTTTTGCTAGTTTTAGAACTTTATTGCTTCTTTGTCCTGTCTTTGCTGATATAAATAAATAAGGAGCATATGTCATAAAAGATAAATTCTTTTTTAATTTATTTTTAAATATATTCATAGTCTTATCATCTTTTTCTATTAAATCCCACTTATTAACAACTACCATTATTGCTTTATTTATCTCATGAGCATATCCTATTATTTTTTCATCTTGATCAGTTATACCTTGAGAAGCATCTACCATTAGTATACACAAATCTGCTCTTTCAATTGCAGCATAAGTTCTTATTACACTATACTTTTCTATTTCTTCTTTTACTTTACTTTTTCTTCTTAAACCTGCAGTATCTATCAAAACAAATTTTCCATAATCTTCTGTTTCTAAATAACTATCTATAGCATCTCTTGTAGTACCTGGTACATCACTAACTATAACTCTATCTTCTCCTAATAATTTGTTTATTAAAGAGGACTTACCTACATTGGGTTTTCCAACAAAGGCTATTTTTACATATTCTTCTTCCTCTTCATAGTCTCCTTCTTTTCCAAAATGTTTTACTACTTCATCTAACATATCTCCAAGTCCAAGTGCTTGAGAAGCTGAAATAGATATAGGCTCTCCTATTCCTAAATTATAAAACTCGTAAATATTATTTTCCTGAGATAATCTATCTATTTTATTTACTACTAAAACTACTGGTTTTTTACTCTTTCTCAACATTTGAGCTACTTCATTGTCCGCTGGTGTTAAACCTTCCTTACCATCTACTATAAATATTATAACATCTGCTGTTTCTATAGCTATTTGTGCTTGCCTTCTCATTTGAGCAAGTATTATATTTTCATTTTCTGGCTCTATACCACCAGTATCAATTATAGTAAAATTATACTTAAGCCACTCAGCTTCTGCATATATTCTATCTCTTGTAACACCTGGTGTATCTTCAACTATAGATATTCTTTTTCCTGCTAGTTTATTAAATAAAGTAGACTTACCTACATTGGGTCTTCCTACTATAGCCACTATTGGTTTTCCCATTTTTATTCCTCCTTAGAATATTTATTTATTATATCTATTAAATCTTCTCCTGTATAATCGCACAACAAAATTTTTCTATTTAATGCTTTTTCTATATCTCCTATAGTTAAATCATCTAATAATATTTGTTCTGATGTTTTTCCAAGCTCGTAACCTTTTTTAATAACATTATTAGATAAAATTATATATTCTCCTACTTCTTTATCCTTTAATTGTTCTATTATATCTTTTCCTGTTAATAATCCTGCTACTGTTATAGTTTCTCCAAAAAAGTAATTTATTATCTTTATAACATTTATATCTAATTTATTATTATTTTCTTTTATATAGTTAGCTGCACTGAAAATTTCATTATATGCAGAAACTCCTGTTACCATTGTAAAAGTTCCTCTTGCATTTTTATTTAAATTTTTTACAGAATTTTTAATGTTATCTCTAAATATTCTAATCATTCCTACTCCATCTTCTAGTTGATTAAACTTACCATAAAAATCCGATTTTGGAACTTCCCTTTCTGCCATAACATAAAATTCATCAGATAATCTTACAAAAGGTACTCCTATTTCTTTTACAAATTTTTCTTGAAGCTTTGCAACATTATCTATTTCTTTGGCTGCACTTTTTTTATTATATAATTTTAATGGAAATAATCCTTCTCTAAACTTTGTAACTCCTATAGGCACTGCTGCCAAACTATTTACAGATGGATATAATTTATATAAATCTTTTATAGTTCTTTCAAATTCTAATCCGTTATTAATACCTGGACATAAAACTACTTGACAATTTACTGTTATTCCACCTTTTGCTAACTTTTTTAACCTTTCATATACATTGCCAGCAAATCTATTATTTATCATTTTAATTCTTAATTCAGGATTAGTTGTATGTACAGATACATTTATAGGACTAATTTTATATTTAATAATTCTATCTATATCTTCTTCTTTCATATTAGTAAGAGTAACAAAATTTCCTTGTAAAAAAGCTAATCTAGAATCATCATCTTTAAAATAAAGAGTTTTTCTCATGCCCTTAGGTAACTGATCTATAAAACAAAATATACATTTATTATGACAACTTTTAGGTTTATCCAGTATGGAATATTGAAATTCTATACCCAAATCTTCATCATACTCTTTTTCTATTTCTATTTCCCAAATTTCGCCATAAGGTTTTTCTATTTCTATTACTATATATTCATCTGTAATTAAAAACTTATAATCTATAATATCTTTAACAGGATTTTTATTTATACTTATTAATTTATCTCCTTTTTCTATATCAACTTCTTCAGCTATACTTCCTGGAAGCACTTTAGAGATTATATTTTCCATACTTTCCAACTCCCATATTTTATATACTATATTATACATTAAGTTATAATACATTAATAATCTAACTTAGTCAATGCAATTTAATAATTGCATTATATCTAATTACTATTTATATATTACATTATATTGGAATTTTATTTAATTACTTTAATACTATTTTATAATACTTAAAAATTGATTTATATTATTTATAATCAATAAATGAAAATTTACATAATCATTTTTGGTAAAAAAATAACCCTATAAAAAGGGTTATAAATAAACATATTATTAAAAATTATTCATTTAAATCTATATTTTCACCTGTAACTAAATATATTATACATTCACAAATATTTGTTACATGATCACCTATTCTTTCTAAATATTTACATATAAATAAAAGTTGAGATGCTTGATTAATAATGCCATTATTTTTTATCATTATGAGTAAATTTCATATTTTATAATCATTGATTTTACTAACTTTTTTATTATTCAAAAAGGAAATTCACCCCAAAATGTCGAATATTTAAGTACCACCAAAAATACACAACAAAGAGGAGTGAATACTT